>CALWPV010000070.1 GCA_944383515.1 uncultured Clostridia bacterium | reverse complement strand
AATTCGAAGTAGAAGAATAATCCGCGCCAAGGAGCAGGCTGCCGCTGAGCGGAGCCTGCTCTTTGCTATTGATCAGAAATGGAGATTCTATGATTTTACTTTATCAAGTTGATACACTGCCCGGTTTTCCGGCGCTTCAGGCCGCCATGGCCTTACACCATTATCCGTATCGGCTGGTACAACCTTCTGAGTACCATATGCCGCTTGGCCAGTTAGCGCTAGGAGAGCCCTGCGAAACTCCGGCGCTCCCCACTGCTCCATTTGAAAAACCCATGATGGTTTTATGCGGCCTAGAGGGTGCCGAAGTAAGCCGCTTTCTCGATTTACTGCGCAGCGTTGGCGCGCCAAGCATTGACCTTAAAGCGGTGCTAACCCCAATCACACAGGGCTGGACGTCTCACCAGCTTTACCATGAACTCAGCCAAGAACACCAATATTTTCAAAACCGAAAGGGATTCGGCCAATGATACACATTGATCAAACCAAACAAATTTTTCATTTAACAGACTCTCATTTTAGCTATGTGCTCAAGGTGCATCAGGGCAAACTCCTCAATCTATATTGGGGCGCCGCTTTAGCGCATGCCGATCTAGACTACCTTGTTGAAGCCATTCGTCCCGGCGCTTCTTTTGAACTCACAGAGCAGCGCACGCCCTTAGAGCTGCCTACTATGGGCACAGGCTGGTATGGTATGCCTGCCGTGCAGGCCCAAAATGCCGACGGCAACACCCTAACCGCCTTAACCTACCGCAGCTACCGTCTGCTGCCCCATAAGCCAGACTTACCCGGCCTGCCGCATGTGGTAGATCCCGCGGCAGAAACGCTGCAGCTGCAGCTGATCGATTCGCTCACTGGCTTAGAGGTAATCGTTTCTTATACCGTCAGTGGCGGCGGCCTAACGCGCAGCCTTTCGTTTAGCAACCACGGCACGCAGCCGCTTACCCTGACTCACATGGCCTCGGCCAGTGCCACAGTAAGCGCTCAGGGTCTCGATGTTATCCATTTGCGCGGCGCTCACGCCCGTGAGCGCCAGCTGGTGCGCACCCCTGTAGGCCAGGGCACCTATGCGTTTGACAGCCAGCGCGGCGCCTCTGGCCACGAACACAATCCTTTTGTGGCCCTGGCCACCCCGCACACCACGGAAGACAGCGGCCAGGTTTGGTCTATGAATCTCATTTACAGCGGTAGCTTTTTAGCCAGCGCGCAGGTGCGCGAAACCGGCGACACTGTGCTGAGCATCGGGCTTAACCCAGCCGTGCACCAGTGGCGTTTGGAGAGCGGCGCGCAATTTGACACCCCCGAGGCTCTGCTGGTTTATTCGTCGCAGGGATTCAATGGCATGTCACATATATACCACCACATTTTCCGCGAGCATTTGTGTCAAAGCCCCTGGAATCACCGTCCGCGCCCCATTTTAATTAACAACTGGGAAGCCACGTATTTTAATTTTACAGAAGAAAAGATTTTGCAGATTGCCCGCGCCGCCGCGCAGCTTGGCATTGAGCTCTTTGTGCTGGACGACGGCTGGTTTGGCCAGCGCGACGACGACCACCGCTCCCTGGGCGACTGGTATGTAAATACACGCAAATTACCCCACGGCCTGAAACACCTGGCCGAGCAGATCGAAGCACTAGGGCTCCGCTTCGGCCTGTGGTTTGAGCCGGAAATGATCTCGCCAAACAGCGATTTATACCGCGCGCACCCCGATTGGTGCCTGCACGCGCCCGGCCGGCCGCGTACGGAGGGCCGCCACCAGCTCATTCTCGATTTGGGACGCCCCGAGGTGCAGCAATTTATTATTAACATGATGAAAGAGACGCTCAGCAGCGCCCCCATTTCTTATGTCAAATGGGATATGAATCGCAACATGACCGAGGCTTTTTCCGCCGTGCTGCCGCCCGAACGGCAGATGGAAACGCAGCACCGCTACATGCTGGGGCTGTATCATGTGCTAGAAGAAATTACCCAGGCCTTCCCCGAGGTGCTTTTTGAAAGCTGCGCCGGTGGCGGCGGCCGGTTCGACGCCGGCATGCTGTATTACATGCCGCAAACCTGGACCAGCGATAACACCGACGCCATAGAGCGCCTTGGCATTCAATACGGTACTTCTCTGGTGTACCCGCCCAGCGCTATGGGGGCTCATATTAGCGCCAGCCCCAACCATCAGGTTGGCCGCGTCACCACCATGCAAATGCGCGGCGACGTCGCTCTCAGCGGCAACTTTGGCTTTGAACTTGACCTTAGCCGCCTCTCGGCGGAAGACCGGGTCACGGCCAAAGCCTTTGTGAATCGCGTCAAGGCTTTAAGAACCATCACGCAGGGCGGCATGTTTACTCGGCTGATCTCGCCGTTTGAAGGCTCCAACTATGCGGCCTGGCAGTTTACGTATGAAGATCAGGTTTTGCTCTGCTGCTTCCGTAAACTCAACGAGCCCAATCCGGTACCGCACCGCGTTTATTTAAAGGATCTTGACGAACACGCTTTTTATCGTGACGAAGCTGGTCATACGTATAGCGGTGCGGCGCTCATGCACGCAGGGCTTCCCATGACCTTTTTCCCGCAGCATGATTTTACCAGTTATGTTACCGTTTTTACACAGCAGAAAGGATGATTGGACATGGCAAAGATTGGCATTTATGCGACATTTCTCTCTGAAGAACAAAAACAAAAGATAAAAAAAATAGCCAGCGCCTATGGCTATTCCATTGCCTATTTTAAAGATACGAATGAGGCGGCTGCCGGCATTGCCGACTGTGAAATTCTATATGGATACTACCCCGCCTCTTTATTACCCCATGCAGAAAAACTGCGCTGGCTGGCAACGGCTTCGGCCGGAGTAGATTCGTACCTGGAGGATTGCGTTTACGCACACCCCAATCAGGTTATTGTGACAAACTCTGCCGGCTCCTATGGCGTAACCATTTCCGAGCACATGATTATGGTCATTTTAATGCTCATGCGCCGCATGCCTGAGTATACCGAAGTGGTGCGTCAGCGTCGCTGGGAAAACATTGGAGCGGTCCGCTCCATTTTGGGCAGCCGCTTTACCATTGTAGGCATGGGCGATATAGGAACGCAACTGGCGCGGCGCCTGAAAGCGCTCGGCGCGGCTCATATCACCGGTGTACGCCGTTCGCTTTCCAAACCTGCGGATCCGGCCTTTCAACAGGTTGTCACCTTAGACCAGCTCCCACAGGTTATTCAAGATATCGATGTTTTGGCGCTTTGCGTACCGTCCACCCGGGAAACCGAGGGACTTCTTTCCCGCGAAATCATTGCTCAGCTTAGTCCTAAAACGTTAATTGTCAATGTCGGACGTGGCTCTGCCATTGATCAAGAGGCGCTCATCGAGGCTCTTAACGCAGAACGCCTTGCCGGCGCTGCTCTGGATGTTATGACGCCTGAGCCGCTGCCTCCCGATCACCCGCTGTATCAGGCTAAAAATGTATTGCTTACACCCCATATTTCCGGCAATATGTCGCTTGGCTACACCTGCGAGGTTAACGTGGATATGTTCTGCCGCAATTTAGTGCGTTATCTGGAGGGTGAACCTCTGCACCACGTGGTGAATCGAACGATTGGATATTAAATATTGTCATAAAAATTCTCCCTGCCGCGGCGGGTAGTTTTTTTATACAAAAAAAGAGTATCGCATCGGTCAAGATACGATACTCTCTGTTTGCATTACGTGTTGGGATCCGTTAAGATCTGTCCGTTTTCGCACTGCGAAATGAGCATTTTGGCTTGCTCCACGGCGCTGTCTACCTGGTACATAACCGAAGCCTCGCCGCCCGAGTAGGTATAGTCCATACCGCCCACACCAGCTACGCTATTCGAAACAATGTTCCAAGAACCGCCCTCATCGAGCTGCATCTTTACAAGATCCGAAATCTGGTCTCTGGGCATATCGGTAATAAAGCAATCCGAAAGGCTGTCCATAAGGCTCATATAGTTCGTCAAAATCGCCGGCGAAGTAGCCTTGTTAATAATGGCATTGATCATGGCCATCTGGTTGCGGCCGCGCTGCACGTCGCCATCGCTGAAGGCGTAACGTTCGCGAACAAAACCAAGAGCGCTTGCGCCGTCAACATAGTTATACCCTTCTGTAAAGCTATAATTCCCGTCGTTAGTTGTAAAGGTATAGTCTGAATATACCTCTACACCACCCAGCGCATCGACAATACTTTCAAATCCACTAAAGTTAACGCGAACATAATAATCGATATCAATGTCATACAAATATTCCAGTGTGTCCATAGAAGCATCGATCCCATATATGCCCGCATGCGTCAGTTTATCCCATACACCGGAGCCAAACGTAGACGGGGCCAGTTCAATATAATAGTCACGCGGCGTTGTGGTAAGCAAAATTTGTTTGGTTTGCGGATTGACCGTTGCCAAAATATTAACATCGGTCCGACCGTCATCCAGCATAACCTCACCATAAGAATCGTTACCCGAAATAAATACGGTAAACGGCTCTTGCACTACATCTACGGTAGAAGAAGGCGTCGAAGCAATTTCCTCTTCATAGGTAAAGCTATCCAGCACCCTTGTTTCTGTATCGAAATTAGCGTACTGCTCTTTTACCATGTCGCGATACGCCTCATTCATAATAATCGCGTCCACTTCACCGCTGTACAGCGCTTGCACCTGAGCAACAAAACCGCTATACGCCTGCGTATTCACGCCCTGAGTGTAATTGCTTTGCAGGTTCTGAATACTTGTCTGCGTTCCAGCCTGATCGAGCGTTTCTTGAATACCAAAGGTAGCGCCATCCAGATCCATTAAATCATTAGCCGGACTGTCTTGCATAACAATAACCGACATGTTGCTAACCCGAAGCAGCTCTCCTGTAGTTAAATCAGCAATGACATTATTGGCTTTCCAGATATAAGTCACTCCGACTGAAAGGACTAAAATAACAATAAGCGCATATACTTTACCTACTACACGTCCCGCTTTAAACTTTTGCGAAAGCAATGTGAAAATCCACATAACCGCCAAAATAGCGCCAATAGCAATAACATAGCGTGTTGGCAGCAGGTCTAAAATAAATACCAGCACCATAAAGGCAATGGTTAACAAGGCCTGCAGCGCCACCAAAATTTTACCGAAAATGTTTTTGCTTTTCTTTTTGCGCTTCGACTCTCTCATCTGCTTTGACTCCTGTTCATAGGCGCCTCGATCGAAAATCTGCGCTTCATTTTCTTTGAATTTGGCATAGCCGCCCGTTTGACCCATACCTGCCGCCGAAGTCGAACGCCCTGTCCGAATCGGATTGCCATTTTCGTCATACCGCACCGGTGGTCGCTTAGGCTGAATCGGATTGCCATTTTCGTCATACCGTACCGGTGGTCGCTTAGGCCGAATTGGATTGCCATTTTCGTCATACCGCACCGGCGGTCGTTTGGGACGAATCGGATTGCCATTTTCGTCATACCGCACCGGCGGTCGCTTGGGACGGATTGGATTTCCATTCTCGTCGTAGCGCACCGGCGGGCGCTTTTTAGGACGGATTGGATTTCCATTCTCGTCGTAGCGCACCGGCGGGCGCTTCCTCATTTTGTCAGAAGAAGTATCGTAATTATCTCTCGTATGATTCTCTTGATCCATTATACCTCTCACCTACTATATTTTTTTGCTTACGTTTTCAACGTATGCTACAAACGTCTCCCCATATTATAACAGGTATGGCCGCAAGATGCAAAACTCTTTTTAAAAACAGACCTACTTTTTACAACTCGCTTACAAGTCTGCCCTGCGCTTATTCCTCTTCTCCAGGCACCCATGCCTGCCCAAAGTTAACGTCCTTAAATAAAGCAGCCAAACCGGTAATCTGTTTCAAACGCAAAATTTCATCTTTATCCATGCCCAAATGTTTAGAAATCCATGCATCCGATCGACCTAGCTCATGTAAATCCTGAATAATATGACTCATTAAATCTACATCATGTGAGCCTCTGGCCCGATTGTGACGAATCGTACTAGCCATTCTATGATCCAACGGTTTATCGATCACTGATACCGGCAGTTTTCCGCCTTCCCGTTCATAAATATCAGGGTGCTCCTTCATCACGCGATATCGATGAAATCCGTCTACAATTACATACGCGTCTTTTTCTTTTACATAATAACAAACAATCGGCATGGTATAGCCGTCTTCTTTAATGCTGTCATATAAAAGCTTTAATTCCGGCGGCGCCACCGCATTAGGATTATACGTATTCGGCACAATCTTTTCAATCGGGACCGCAATTACATGATATACCGGACTTTCAAAAGCCATCTTTCTCACTCACCTTCCCATATTTTTGCCTTAATAAGTTCACTTTTTTCTGCTGTGCCCTGCTTAATCCAAAGCCCATAAATCGGCAGGTATGATCATTGCGCAAAATACAATAACACATCCGCTTCCAGCTCGGTAAATCCCGGCACGATTTAATATCGTCCGTATCATCCGGAATTTTGTCTAAAAATACGACCCGTGAATTTTTCATTACCGTATAATTGGACACCCCATTACGCTTAATATGGTATCCATGCTCCAAAAGCTCCTGAATTGTCTTTTCTTCCAGTCCACCGCCTGTCTTATGCCAAAACTCTATCGAAGTCCGAAATTTTTTTACATACTCATTGCGCAATCTGGCCGGCAATGTATCCAGCAAAAACAGCGTATACGATTTCCAAGTATGCCCTTCGGGCAGTGTTAACGACCGATAGGCCATGGCCTTTGACTTTCCGTAAATAGCGCCAAAATTAGCGCCCCGCACGCGGCCCACCAGTTTGGCCCACATTTCCGGGTCCAAAACCCGATATAAGTTTAAACTGTCTCTCGCATAATCATTAAATGGCGAAGCTACCCGCATTTGGTCGGGTTTGAGCCCCGCTTTATAATAGAGATCATACAACTTGTTGTAGTCAAAACCGCCCAGATAAATCGCATGCCACACATCCTGCACTGTCCAATCGTATAACGGCGACGCCAGCCACGTATTTTTAAATTGCGGACTAATCCAGCACTTCCCGTCATATCCATATTTCTTGTATAAAAAGGCACTATAGCGCTGCAGCGATTCCGTTGCCCGCATGCCCGATAAACATACTGTTTTCTTGTTCTCATGCGTAATACGATACCACCGACTAAACTGCTTAGCCAAATCCTCCTGATGCATGCGATACCGATATGTACTCATGGGATTATTCTTCAAATTGATTACATAAGGAAACTGCGGCATAGGACGAACCCATGCGTCTTCTTTCGTATCATCCCATGGATACCAGAACATTTCATAATTGCTAACAGCAGTTCTCGTAGCCATGGGCAAACACACCCAATAGGGTTCCACCTCGCCCGCCACGCGGGCAAATGTTCGCGTCACATATTCTGTCGTAACCGAATACTGGGCTTCAAAATCTTGATGAAAAACACCAATTTTTTTCTTTGGATAATGCTTTTTCTGAAACTGCAGTGTCAAATCGAGCAGCAGGCCGCTGTCTTTGCCGCCGGAAAATGACACGAATATGTTATCGAATTCTGTAAAGATAAAATGTAACCGCTCCTCGAAGGCTTCGTAAACATTTTTCTCTATGTATTTCTTTTTGATCATTCGCTTACTGCCTCTTTTGCTTCGCAATTCGTATGTTACGACTAATCATACCCTGAATTGTGCTTCTTGTCAATTGAAATATGGCGCAAATGACGCAGATAGCACGGCCGACGCAGTCCTGGCAGGATTCTTAGAAAAACAAAAAGGCCATGCGATCAAGCCTGCTGCGCTCGATTCATGGCCTTTTCTCTTTAACAACTCTTCTCTTACAATAACTGTTTTTTATACATGGCCTGCTCTTCCAGCGGAATACCCAATAGATCCATGGCCTCTTCCGCTGGTTTCTGCAGCTGCGCCATGAGATGCCGAATTCGCTTGGCCATTTTAAGCCGCTCTTCCGCCAGCGCTTCCGCTTTTCCCTCGGTAAGCCCTGCTTCGTAAATTTCTTTAATGTCGCCCGTCATACTGCGTCTCCCCCTTTCGGTTTCTTTTAGTGTATATACGCGCTGTGCTAGAATTGGACTGTACATTTCACTTGCCCTCTGACAGTGAAAATCATGCATGAGGCGGCCTAACTCGCTTTCGTCTTGCTTACTGGTGTTTATATAAAGAATATAGGTGCCGTCTTCAAATGGTTGCGCTGTCTCTTGTATGGTTCGTTCTATGTGGTAGATTATGTGGCCGCCTTGCAGCACATCGCTTTCTGTAATAAAAATGACATACGTATCGGGTAGCCGAGTAAAACTGTCTCCCGGATTTGCTACGTCAAGATCTAGTAAGCTACTATGGTAGCGCGCTCTTTGGGGGAGCGCGCCCTGGCTCGCCCGCTGCACCTCTACGTTCATTAAGCGTCCGTCTTCGTCTCTCACCACACAGTCCAGGCGCAGGCTGCGGCCGTACAGATTCACATAGTCTTTTTGGAGTGTTTGTTCTACCACGCGTAACTCCTTTTGCCCTAAAATAACCTGCAAAATATAAGCCGTGCAGCGAGAATCTTTAAGCACACTACGCATAAATAGATCATTC
>CALWPV010000069.1 GCA_944383515.1 uncultured Clostridia bacterium | reverse complement strand
CTTGCAGGTTCTCTTTTTGAAATTCATGTACTTTGCCACATCTTTGCGGAGCGTCCGATAAAGAACCGGCGAAAGCTCACGCTTTAGATCGGAGTAATCCTGTCCCTCGATGTAGCGTTTGTTAAAGACCTTCTCGCTGCCGAAAATCCGCTGGTCGATAAAGGAAACCAGCCCGTGAAGGTCTGTCAGCGAATTCTGAAGTGGTGTAGCGGTCAGCAGAATCTTCGGTATTCCCTTTGATAATTCATACAGATTCTTTGCCCTTTTAGTACCGTGAAATACGTTTCTTAGGTTATGCGCCTCATCTATGATGATAAAATCCCATTTCACCTCCGGGAACCGTTTCATCAGCTTGGATGAATAGTCATAGGAGGTAAGAACAATTCGAACGGTTTTATTGTCAGTGAGTCTCTTGCGCCAGTTTGAACTGTCTTTTTCCACCGTCAACCTGTCAAGTATTATTGACTGCAAGCCAAACTTATCCTCAAGCTCCAGCTCCCACTGTTTTCTCAAGGATGCCGGAAGTGCAATCAAGACACGCTTTGCACCAGACTCAAGAACATATTTAAGTACAAGCCCGGCTTCAATGGTCTTTCCGAGACCAACCTCATCCGCCAACACAATACCGCCTGTTTTCAACGCCTGAATCGCAGCACAAAAGGCATTGATCTGATGGGGATTTAATTCAATATTCGCATCCAAAAGGAAGTGGAACGGAGAAGCCTCAAGTTCCAGCTTTTTATATCTACTGAATTGTTCAAGCAGCAAATTACCTTCCATCTGAATCTCCTTTATACAGTTGCTCAAAAATACCCATCGCTATCCCTCTTGCCATCATTGGAGGCACAGCATTTCCAATCTGGATGAATTGTGATGCGCGTGATCCCTCAAAGAAATAGCTGTCCGGGAAGGACTGTATTCTTGCCGCCTCACGGACGGTAATTGATCTGTTCTGTTCGATGTCAGGATGAATGAAATAATGACCATCCTTTGAAAGGTGTGCCAGAATAGTATGGCAGCACGATTCATCGCCCTCGACAACTTTGAACCTGTCCGTAAATGAATGTCTGTTCTTGTGCGTTTTTAATTCGTCTGGGAGATCATTGTAATTTAGGCGTTTATGACCATCATTCCACAATTCAACAGCCCGCCTGTAAATCTTGATATCCCGATCTATATTCGGTCGGCAGTTATGGTGAGTCAGCACGTCATCCTTCGTCCGTATTCCTGATTCCACAACATAGCTTGTGGCTTTTGTTTTTGTGTACTTATCGGAACTCTCTCCGGGATGTAGCTTTGGCAAATCAGCAAAGAGATCATTTACTTTAGCGTCCGTTTTAACTTCAAGAAAATCGGGATATTTCAGACCGCTTTTCTTTAACCATCCGACGATAATCATTCGACGTCTGTTTTGGAGTACACCAAAGGTATGAGCATTCTGCTCACGGCATTCGATTTCATATCCCACTCGTTTTAAGTATTTTTGAATGTTCTTCCATGTAGCTCCGCCATTGGCCGATTCAATACCCGTAACATTCTCAAACACAAACATACGAGGCTGATAGCGTTTTAAGAAACGCGCATACAGTTTGTATAAGTAGTTTCGAGGGTCTTCGGCCATCGGCACTTCCATGTGACTACTTTGCGCTCTCCCAACCAAGGAATACGCCTGACAGGGTGGTCCTCCTACAATGACATCGATCTTAGTGATACCTCGTATTTTCATTATCCCATCAATAGTCTTGAAAATTGCCGGGAGCGTCTCATCCGACATCGTTTCATTGATGATGGTTTTCGTCATAGAAGCTGGAATTTGCTTCATAAAATCATTTCGGGAGATTTTCCCGGACACATACTTTTTATATAAACCGAGATTGTCAGTGCCCTTCAAGTAATAATAAGCACTTCTCGTTTCAAGCGTTTTAGCCGCAAATTCATTCATTTCGACATGAGCGACAGGCTTGAAGCCAGCCTGAAGGAACCCTTCTGAAAGCCCGCCGGCACCCGCGAAGAGGTCGATAAAATTGTAGCTATATTGCGCATCCATCTTTGGCATATAGTTTCCTCGTCATTCTTTAAGGTAGTGTCAAATACTACCTGTTTTTTGTTCCAAAATATAATAAAAACCTTGATTTTAAGGGAAATCTGAAATAAAAAGATCATTGACCTCCCCTTTCTGGTATAATCGCAATCACCAAACCAACATCCTAGAAAGGAGCCAATGCTCATGGACATTATACTTCATCTTCTCACCATCATTCAATACCTTTATCAAATGAATTGCCGGTTGTTAAATTTTATCTGCAGATATATCCCTCTCAAACAATGGGCTTTTGACGATTCCCACTCCCAAAAGTATTAGAAATTTAAAATTGACGAACCCCCACGTATCAGGACCTTTATCAAACAGAATTGGCAGTTCCTTCTGGAATACTATCTATCTGATAACCGCGGAGTCGGCCCTTGTATCCTTGCTATGCGTATGGCCTTCCATGGCCTTAAAAAGCTCCCTGAAAACTTCAAGTTCATCCATGACGGCTACAGTGCCTATCCCCTTGCCGCCATGGAATTCACAAAAAAGTTTGGCAAAGACTTTACCTTCCGCATCACCCAGGTTCTTGGACTTACCAACGACGATGCTGTTTCCAAAGAATACCGCCCGTTCAAACAGATTGTCTAACGGCTGAACCGGATCTATAAGGCCTCCTACTGGAAAACCAATGGCTTTGACAACATCGAATGCGCCAACTACGACTTAACTCTCTGGGTTGCTTACTATAACTTTCTTCGCCCACACAAATACAATCGTTATAAGGTTCTTAACGAAGTAGAGTTACCGCACAGTGCTGACAACATGCCGGGCAAATGGCTGCTTCTCATTTTCTTGGGACAGCAAGCAATCCTAAATATACAAAAGAATGGAGCCGCAGCACGGGAGCGGAGCTGTTGTCAATAGAACCGTGGAATACCGGTGCAGCCGGCTGTGAGGATATGCCGCGAAAGTATATTGACATAAGGCTCACGGATAATCCTTTTCTGCAGGAAAGGGACAACTGTGCCCCTTTCCTGCCTTCCAGCGAGAACGGGTTCGGGCAGAGCCCGATTTAGGGTCAAAGGACTGGTTCCTTGCGGGTTCTCAGGGCAGCGCCCTAGGCTCTCGGAGAGCTTTTTAATATCAATATCTACAATTTTCAAGGTTCTCTTGAGCCTTATTTTTTCGACTCCTTTTTTCATAAGTTACTTGGCACTACCTTGTATTTGGTGGTAATATTGTAACCATATTATACTTATTTTATGCTACCGAGTCAATACGCACAGAAAAATTTGCAATTATAGCTACTTCTCCCTCGCCAAAACTCCACTTTTACGCTGATTATGCTGTCATGTATTTTTGAGGGAAAGCAAGACAACCGTCTCCACATGATACGTGTTCGGAAAAAGGTCAAATGTCTCTACCTTCTCAACACGATACTGAGACTCACATAACCGCTTACAGTCCCGCGCCAACGTAGCCGGATCACAGGAAACATACACAATGCGCCCAGGCGCCATGTCTAAAAGCGTACGTAATAGACGCTCTTCGCATCCGGATCGCGGCGGGTCCAGCACCATAACATCGGCCTTAATTCCTTCTTCATGATAAAGCCTAGGAATCACGGTTTCTGCTTCGCCCACATAAAAGCAAACGTTATCCATTTGATTCAGACGCGCATTTTCACGGGCATTTTCAATGGCATCGGGAACAATCTCGACGCCGTATACCTGTTTGGCCTTCTGTGCCAAAAACAGACTAATGGTGCCAATGCCGCAATACGCGTCCCAAACCACCTCGTCTCCGCTCAGCTGCGCCATTGCAAGAGCTTTTTGGTATAAACGCTCGGTTTGTACCGGATTCACCTGATAAAACGCCGCGGGCGCAATATGAAATTGAACACCGCCCAGACGGTCGGTAATCGTGGAGCAGCCCCATATCACCTCTGTTTGAGTGCCCAAAATCACGTTGCCACGCTGCCGATTGATGTTAATTGAGAAGCTGTCGACTCCTAGCTGCTTCATAAGAGCGATCCAAGCGTCCTTTTGCGGCAGCGCCGCGCTGTTAATGACCAAACATACAGAAATCTCGCCGGTAGCGCGTCCGTCGCGGATCAGCACATGACGCAGCACGCCTTTATGCGTTTCTTCTTGATAAATGGGTACCGCATGCTGCTCCAGAAACGCTTCAATGGCCTGTATCACGCGGGCAGCGGCCTTCGACTGTAGCAGGCAATCCGTGACCGGCAGCAGCCGGTGACTGCGCGGCGCATAAAAACCCGCTCTCGGACGACCTTCTACCATTTGTAGTGGAAACTGGGCTTTATTACGATAATAATGCCAGTCGCCCTGGGGCATACCATGTGTTTGAGGCGCCAGAACCGCCTCCACCTGATCCGGCGACATAGACCCAATGCGAACTAAGGCCTGCTTTACTTTATCGCGTTTAAACGCAAGCTGCGCTTCATAGCGCATATGACTCAGCTGGCAGCCCCCGCAGCGGCCATACAGAGGGCAAGCGCCCGCTTCCTCCTCTGAGGCTCGATCGGCGCTGGGAATCAGAACCTGCAACACCTTGCCATACGCCAAATGTTTTTCTACTTTAACAATACGAATGCGCACGGTTTCTCCCGGAAGCGCCCCTGGTACAAAAATGGCGAACTGGCAGTAACGCCCTATGCCTTCGCCCCGGCTGCCCCAGCCTTCAATAACCAGCTCTAGCTCCTGGTTTTTGCTTACCGGCGCCTTACTCTGCTGCTTCATGACTCTCCCCATCCGGTTTATAAAATGTTCGGCCTAAAATGCGGTGATACGCTGTCCAGTGTCCCTCGCCATGGTCGGTATCGATAGCATCCTCTACCTGTTTTAATTTGGAATCGCTTAAATCTGCCAAATATAAGATCATGGCGTCAATGGTGGAGGGAACTTTGGGCGAGCCAAACTCTAGCTCGCCATGATGCGCTAAAATCATATGTTCCAGCTGCATTAAAAGCTGAGGAGAAAGGTCGGGAATCTGAACGCCCCGCTCATGCACCATCATATATCCAATCGCAATATGCCCTAACAGCTGTCCTTCGTCGCTGTATTCATTAAGAGGAAGCGGCTTGATTTCTCGCAGCTTACCGATATCGTGCAGCAGCGCTCCCGCAATAATTAAATCGGGATTGGCCGGCTGATACTGCTCCGCCATATACAGAGCCAGCCCGGTTACCGATACCGTATGCTCCAACAACCCGCCAATATAATTATGGTGCACGCTTTTGGCAGCCGGGTGCCGGAGTAAACGCTCGATCAGCGCCTGATCGTCTACATAAAAGCTTTCTACCAGGTGACGCAGCCCCATATCCCGAATCTGCTGCATATAGCCAAGAAGCCGCTCATAAAGCACCTGGCTGCTCTCGCGACTGGTTCGGTAGTAATCGCCCACCGCATACTCATGCGCCTCGCTCCGCCGAAGCCTGGTTACGCTGAGCTGCATTGCTCCTTGGTATATCGACGTTGTACCATCGATCTTAATGATCTCGCCCTTATCAAACGGTCCGATTTGCGGCCCCAGCTCCCAAACCATGGCTGTAATGCTACCGGTTTTGTCCTCAAGCACCAGCTTTAAATAATTTTTTCCGGTTCTGGCCGTCATCATCTGTTTATCCTTGCACAAATAGTGCCCAATCACGCGCTGCCCTTCTTTGAAGGATTCGATAAACTCCATATGGTCTTCCCCTTTTCCAATCCCTTTTTTTGCTCTCTTAACGTCCGGTAGAATCTTTTTCCTGAATGGTAAGCGTAAGCATTGTCGTTTCGGCCTCGCCCTGCTGATAGCCGCGAAGCACCTCCACTTCTACCGTTTTACCAACTCCCGCTTCATCAATCGCTGCCGATAAATCGTCAAAATCCTCTACCGGTTTTCCGTCAAAAGTAATAATAATGTCATACGGCTGCAGCCCTGCTAACGCGGCCGGGCCTTGCTGCACCACAGTAACAACAATAACGCCGGATACAATCTGATACTGCGCCGCAAAATCCTGATAGCTGGCCGCGTTGCCGCCGGTTATTCCAATATACGGCCGGCTTACCTTTCCATAATTTACCAGATCTTCCAACACTGGAACCGCAATATTCGACGGAATGGCAAAGCCCATGCCTTCCACCTCGGTAGACGTAATCTTGGAACAGTTGATACCGATTACCTCGCCGCGGCCATTCACCAGTGCGCCGCCATAGTTACCCGGATTGATTGCCGCATCCGTTTGCATCAGCGTCATAGTCTGGGTTGTCTGCGTCTCCTCGTCAATAAACGAAACGCTGCGCTCCAGTCCGCTAATAGCTCCCACTGTGACAGAATTGCCAAAGCTCTTATCCACCGGGCTGCCAATCGCAATGGCCAGGTCCCCCAGCCGCATAGCGGCCGAATCGCCGAGCGTTGCGATTTTCATCTGCGAGCGTACAGCCTCCGGTACATCCGCCTTGCGGATAAAAATAACCGCAAGATTCGTGTCGACATCGGACCCCTGATAATAGGCCTGTATTGCCGTCGATTCGTCGGTGCCGGCAATGATACTCACATCCGACGCCGACGCAATGACTTCGTAATTGGTGGCAATAAAAATTTTATCGGCATCCTCTCCAATAATAACGCCGGAGCCCAAAAACTGCGTCGTATACGCGTCGAGCGTGCTTCCGTAAGAAAGCGTGATAACAATTGTTACCACGGACTGCCCTACATCTTCCGCAATATCCGATACCGATTCATAAGAAGAATTCTGAACCGAGTCTAAATATCCCATAGCGTCTTCGTCTGCCGAAGCCTGCTGAATGGAAAAGTCGCCGCCGGACGGCCGGTCTAAAAGCCAGGCGCTCAGGCGAACGCCTCCCAGTACTGCCACGCAAAAAGCAAGGCAGCATACACAGGCAATGGCCACCTGCCAGCCGTGCCTTTTAGGCGGAGGCCCCTGAAAAGGGGGCGTATACCTCTCAAAAGGAGGAACACACCCTTCCGTATACGGCCCTGTTCCATAGGTGCCTTGGTATCCATTATCCTGCTTTTCCTCCGGCTGCCACTGCGGCGCCGCCGAGGGCTGCGGTTCTGAGTGCCGCTCCCCATTCTGGTTTATGTTTTGTTCGTCCATACCAATCTCCATTATCTTATTTCTTTTCTACCAAGTTGTATCGATACGCTAGCGGCAGACTAAAGGCAAATTTTGTCCCTTCTCCCACTTGGCTGCGCACCGTAATATCTTCATGATGCGTGAGCATAATCTGCTTGACAATCGCCAGCCCCAAACCGGCGCCCATTTTATTCTTTCCGCGGGATTTATCCCCCTTATGGAAACGTTCAAAAATATGCGGCAGCACCTCTTCACTAATGCCCATGCCCGTGTCCGAAACTACTATATAAGCTTTTCGCGCTACAATGCTCGTTTCCACTGTAATAGAATCGCCCTCTTCTGTAAATTTGAGCGCATTATCCAGCAGGTTATATACCACCCGCTGAATCAAGTCCAGATCGGCATTGACATAGAGCTTTTCCTGAATAAACTGAAAATCCACATGAATCTTCTTTTCTTCAAACCGCTGCTCCAGGCTGAGCGCCAGCTTAATAATCATTTCGTTAATATCGAAATTCACGCGGTGCAGCTCAATCTGACCATTTTCCATTTTGGTTAGGTCCAAAATATTATTGGTCATTTTGGTTAGCCTGTTGGCCTCGTCCAGTACAATAGAGAGATATTTAGGATACTGCTCCTGCGGAATGGTTCCGTCTAAAATAGCCTCCACATACCCCTTAATCGAGGTGAGCGGCGAGCGAAAATCGTGAGAAATATTGGCAATAAAATCGCTTTGCAGCGTATCCACCGATTGCAGCTCTTTCGCCATGACATTAAACGAGCTGGCTAGCTCTCCCACCTCATCGTTAGACGTAATATGTACCTCTTGTGAGAAGTCTCCTTTGGTAATTGCCTCCGCCGCCTTTTTCATTTGCGCAATGGGAATAATAATATTATTGGTCATTAAAAACGTCATGAGCGTCGCTGCCAGCGAAACCAGAAGAAGCGTAATTAAAACCATATTCAGAATGCTTTGCGTTGTCATTGAAATATCATCCATCGCAATATGAATAAAAACAGCTCCCTGTTTGACTACCGAGGCCTCTTCTACTTTTTTTTCCAAAACCAGACTCACAGAATCCTGATATTCCTGCTGGTAGCCCAGCGATATCGTCTGTCCAAAAAACGCGGTGGGAAACGCGTTGCGGGCATATCCGATATCACTTCCCTCTACTACCTGCTGAATCAGATCTTTCTCACTGGTAGTGAGTGAGTTAAACGCCAGATCTTCTACCTGATTGCTTGTAGCGCCAAACGGATAAATACGCACGGTCGATTGATCTACCTGCGTACAAATCCAGATATTGACTTCTGCAGCACTAGCCGCCGTTTCCAGAATGCTCTGCGCTTCCGGGTCGGTACGGAAATTGCGCTCCGAAAGTACTTCGCTAATAATTTCTCTGGTTTTCTCCAGATTATTTCGCTTTTCGGTTATGAAAAAGTCGTTAAAAATATTCGGAAGCACATACGCGACCACAACCATAATAATCACGAGAAGCAAAATATAGCTTCCCAGCATTTTGACCCGCAGCGACAAAAACGATTTCTTAGGCTGCTGCCATTTTTCATTTGACTTCAAACTTATAGCCTACTCCCCAAACTGTCTTAATGCTCCACTGAGCATGTTCCTCGTCGCTTCCCAGCTTCTCGCGAATCCGCTTAATGTGTACATCCACGGTGCGGGTATCGCCATAGTACTCATAGCCCCAAATCTGATTGAGCAGCTGCTCTCTGGTAAACACCTGATTCGGGTGCGATGCCAAAAAGAAGAGCAGCTCAAGCTCCTTCGGCGGCATTTCCACACTTTCGTTTTGATAGGTTACCGAGTAGTTAGAAAGGTTAATCGTCAGATTGTCAAAAGAGATTTTCTTCATGTTTGTTTCTTTATTTTCCATCCGGCGCAGCACCGCCTTAACTCTGGCCACCAATTCTTTGGTATCAAACGGTTTAACCATATAGTCGTCTGCGCCCAGCTCCAGTCCTAAGACTTTGTCGAAGGTTTCTCCCTTGGCCGTTAGCATGATAATCGGCGTGGTACTTTCTTTACGAACCTCTCGGCATACCTCGTATCCATCCATTTCCGGCATCATGATATCGAGTATGATGAGATCCGGATTGAATGTCTGCACTAATTGCAGCGCTTCCCGGCCGTCGCCGGCTTTTCTGGTTTCATACCCTTCCTTCGTCAGGTATAACGCGATCAGCTCTGCAATGTTCGCGTCGTCATCTGCAATTAAAATTCTCTGTTTCGCATTCATACTTCACATATCCTTTCGTTACGATTTCCTTTTTTTCATGTCAACAATGGTGACACCCGTATCGCCTTCGCCTAGTGCTCCCAGGCGGTACGATGCGACATGCGGCGCCCGGCGAAGATAGTTTTGTACCGCTCTTCTCATAGCGCCTGTCCCTTTGCCATGGATTACGCGCACCTGTGGCATACCGGCCAAATACGCGTCATCCAGATATTTATCAAGTACGGCAATGCCTTCGTCGGTCATCATGCCTCGCAAATCGACTTCTAAATGAATTGTCTGCGCCTTGCCAAAACTGCCGGCCGAAATCGAGCTGTCTTTTTTAGTCTTTTTCTTTGGCTTCTCGTCCGGATCCTGTAGAATCTTTACAATATCGCCGGTTTTAATCTGCAATTTCATAATGCCGGCTTGTACCGTGACATTTCCCCTATGATCCGGCACCGTCAGCACGCTATAATCCTGATCAAAGCCCTCGATTCTAACCTTGACACCAGGAATCAGCTGCCGAACATCGATAGCCCCGGAGCGCCCCACAGAAGAAGCCGGCGCTTTCTGCTGCATTTGATCCAGCGTTTCTCTTAAATGCGCCCGTTCCTTTTCCAGGGCGCTCATGTCCATGCCTCCCTGCGCTCCCTGTTGAATCAGTTTATTGATACGGGCAATCGTTTGATCGGCCTCTTCTTTCGCCTTCCGAAGCATTTCCGACGCCTGTTCCTGGGCCGCCCGAATGACACGCTCTTTCTGAGCCTCCACCTTTTCCTTGGCCGTTTGGGCTTCCCGTTGCAGGGCAGATAGCTCCGCGCGCAGCGACTGAATTTTCTCCTGCTCCTCTTCAATCTGTTTGCGCCTGATCTCGAGATCGCTCATCATGTCCTCAAACTGAATATCATTACTGGCCAGCAGCTCGCCGGCCTGCGTGATAATCTCCTCCGAGAGCCCCAGCCTTCTGGATATAGCAAACGCATTACTCTTCCCCGGCACCCCAATCAGCAACCGGTAGGTTGGCCGCAGGGTATTTACGTCAAATTCACAGCTGGCATTCTCCACGCCTTCCGTTGACAAGGCATAGACCTTCAGTTCGCTGTAATGCGTAGTAGCCGCCGTTAAAATGCGGCGCTGCCGCAAATCACTGAGAATGGCCTGCGCCAAGGCGGCGCCTTCCGTAGGATCCGTACCGGCTCCTAATTCGTCCAGTAAAACAAGCGACCAGGGCGTTACCTGCTCGAGAATATCGACAATATTGACCATGTGAGAGGAGAAGGTACTCAGGCTCTGCTCAATACTTTGTTCGTCTCCAATATCCGCGAATACCTCGTCGAGCACCGTCAATTTCGGCCGATCGGCCGTGGGAATATGAAGCCCGGCCTGTCCCATAAGCGAAAGAAGCCCCAGCGTTTTGAGCGTTACGGTTTTTCCGCCGGTGTTGGGGCCGGTAATAATGAGCGAGGTAAATCCCTCTCCTAAGCGAATACTAATGGGCACCACTGTTTTGGGGTTGAGCAGCGGATGCCGCGCCTTGGGAAGGTCGATCACCCGCTCTTCACTAATGAGCGGCTTCACGGCCTCCATTTCTTTTGCCAGCTTACCTTTAGCAAAGATAAAATCCAGCTCGGTTAAAATTTCAAAATTGGCCAGCAGCGGCTGTTCATAGCTGGCTACCCTGTGGCTGAGCTCGGCTAAAATGCGCCGCACCTCTTCTTGCTCGGCGACCATGAGCTCGGTAATCCGATTGTTGGTTTCTACCACGGCCATAGGTTCAATAAAAAGTGTGGAACCGCTGGCGGATTGATCGTGAACCATGCCGTGAACGCTGTTTTTATGCTCTGCTTTCACGGGCAGGCAAAAACGGCCGCCCCGCATGGTCACTACCTGGTCTTGCAGCACGGTGCGATAGGATTCGGAATGAATCATATTCTGCAGCTGGCTGCGCACCCGCTCTTGCTGCACATGAATTTCCCGGCGCAGCTGATGCAGCTTGCTGCTGGCGTTATCACTCATTTCGTCGACACTGATGATGCAGCGGCGAATTTCATTTTCAACTTCGGATACCGTCTGCAGGCCCTGAAACAGAGGATCCAGATGCTCAAAGCTGCCTTCTATCTGCGGAGCGTCTACGGTGCCCTGCCTTACTTCCTGTGTATCCTGGCGCTTTCCATACTCTTTGATTTTTTGTACAACGTACTGTGAATCGGCAATATCCAGCAGTTCTTCCATAGATAATACGCCGCCCACCATTGTCCGCTTGACACTGGTTCTAATGTCATGTAATCCGCCAAAGGAAGGCTCGCTTTTGCTCCACAGATACCGCAGCGCCTCGTCGGTTTCTTCCTGCCAGCGGGTAATTTCAAGTACATTCGTTGAAGGCTCTAGCTCCCGGCAGCGCTGTTTTCCGCTGGGGGAAGCTGCTTTTTCTGCCAGCCTTTCAATCACTTTATTATATTCCAGTTTCTTTTTTGCTTTTTCGTTCATCGCTTCTCCTATAACGGATCCGCGCGGAAACAGCGTTTTACCCGTCAATATAGGTACAGGTTCTCAGCTGTCCGGTTTCTTGCAGACCCGCAAAATTTTGTTGCCGCAGCCCTTCATATAAAACGATGGCAACGGAGTTTGATAAATTGAGAGATCGAAATCCGGCGCCCATCGGAATTCGAATACAATCTTTTTTATGCCTGGCGAGAATCTCTTCCGGTATACCGGCGGTTTCTTTACCAAACATAATGTAATCGTCGGGACCATAGCTAACCTGGCTGTACACATTGGGCGCTTTCGTAGTAGCCAGCCAAAGCTGAATGCCCGGATGGCGCTCTAAAAAATCTTCATAACTTTCGTAAACGTATAGCTCTAATTGAGACCAGTAGTCTAGCCCCGCCCGCTTTAAATGCTTCTCGTCCAGAGAAAAGCCCAGCGGCTGAATTAAATGCAAGGGAGAACCCGTGCATGCACAGGTTCTGGCAATATTCCCTGTATTTTGCGGAATTTCCGGTTCATGAAGTACAATATGCATGTTTTTATCCTCTGCTGTTTAAAGTTTGAATAAAGGTCTGAATGCGGCCCAGCGCTGTTTTCAGTTCTTCCATACTATAGGCGTAAGAAACCCGAATAAATCCTTCGCCGCTATCGCCAAAGGCCGTTCCGGGTACAACCGCCACGCGCTGATCATACAGCAGCGCCGAACAAAATTCTTCGGAGCTCATACCAAATTGCGCGATACTGGGAAATACATAAAAGGCCCCAAACGGTTCAAAGCAAGGCAGCCCCATGTCTCGAAAGCTTTTAACGACATAACGGCGTCGGTGGTTATATTCGCGCCGCATTTTAGCCACCTCTTCTTCGCAGTTTCGCAGCGCGTTAATGGCGGCATACTGACTGGTGGTCGGCGCGCACATAATCGCGAATTGGTGAATTTTTGTCATCTGTTCCACCAGCGCAGCCGGCCCCATGGCATATCCCAGTCGCCATCCGGTCATAGAGAAGGCCTTGGAGAATCCGTTGATTACCAGGCAGCGCTGCTGCATATCCGGCAGACTCGCCAGTGAAACATGCGGCTCTTTGGCATAACTGAGCTCTGCATAGATTTCATCCGTAATGACAAACAAATCATGCGCCTTCACAAACGCAGCGATTGGCTCCAGATCTTCCCGCGTCATAATGGATCCGGTAGGATTATTGGGAAACGGAAAAATCAGTATTTTGCTTTTAGGCGTAATCTTTTGCTCTAAATCTTCTACCGTAAGCTTAAAGTCGTTGCTTGCCTGCAGCGGTACCGGAACCGGCGTACCGCCCGCCAAGGTAACACAGGGAATATAAGACACATAAGAAGGCTCGGGAATCAGCACTTCATCGCCTGCTTCTACCATGGCTCGCAGCCCAATATCAATCGCTTCGCTACCGCCTACAGTGATTAAAATTTCATGAATCGGATCGTACGAAAGGCTGTACTTGCGGTGCGTATACGCCGCTAGCTCTTGCCGCAGCTCTTTAAGGCCGGCATTAGCCGTATATACGGTTTGCCCCTGCTCCAGAGAGTAGATCGCCGCCTCGCGAATACTCCAGGGCGTATCGAAATCCGGTTCGCCTACGCCCAGAGAAATCACATGATCCATTTCCGCGGCAATATCAAAGAATCGCCGAATGCCCGAGGGCTTAATGGCCTTTACGGCCGGGTTAATAAAGTCTCTCACGGCGATACGATCATCCTTTCATCTCTCTTTTCCGGCTCCATTAAAATGCCATTGTCTTTATATTTTTTCAGCACAAAATGCGTAGCCGTGCTGGTAACAGGATCTAACACAGCCAGGCGCTGGCGCACAAACAGAGCCACTTCTTTCATGCTGCGCCCCTCAACAATAACGGTTAAGTCAAAGGCGCCTGACATAAGATACACGCTGGATACTTCCTCAAACTCATAAATACGCTTGGCAATTTTGTCAAAGCCGCCGTCACGCTGGGGCACAACCTTAACCTCGATCAGCGCTGTTACCCGTTCGTCTTCGGTTTTATCCCAGTTAATCATGGTATGATACCCGGCGATAATCTGCTCTTCCTGCATTTTCTGCATCTCGCTTTGAACGGCTTCCGGTGTTTCTCCCAGCATAATGGCCAGATCCTGCACCGAAATACGGCTGTCTTTTTCTAAAACTTCCAAAAGTTCTTTTCTCATTTTTCCTCCGAACCCTTGCCGGCGCTTCTTACGAAGATTTTGCCGGTCCTACCTTAACTTGATTGGCAGATGCCATATAGTAACTCGAATTAAAATATTCGGTATATGAAGTTCCGTTTTCCGTTACGGTTTTATATACGTCTACTTCATACCCCGTATGACCGGCTGAAGTCACAACTCTTTCTCCCGGCGCCAAACTGGGATCTTCCGTCACTTCATCGGCCGGCTGCTCAATTACGTTGGTCACTACGTAATCGAAGCTCAGCGTCCGCGACGGATCATGAATCTCGGTACCGTAAATAGCCGCTCCGATTTCTCCTCCGCCGGCCCACATTTCAATATACACGGGATATCCCGATGTATTTTCAAATTTAAAATCAATGTACCCCTGCGCGACGGCTGCGTCTAAACCCATGGGCACATAATCCGCCGGGTAGGCATGGCAGTCGCGTTCTACCAGGCCCAGCTCTGCCCGAATTACCGCATTATATAATGTGGTACTCACCTGGCACAAACCGCCGCCCAGCCCCGGTACATACTCGCCATTTAAAATAACATTAGCCTCATGATACCCATTTTCCACTGTAATGGGCGCCACCAGCTCATTAAACGAAAGCACCTCTCCCGGCATTAACACTGTGCCGTTAATCTTACTCGCGCCTACAATTAAGTTTTGTTCTCTCCCATAATTACTGGTACTATAATACGTGCTATAGCTACCGATTTTATCGGTAATCGTGGAAAGTGCCTCCGCCGTGCGGGCGGGCATGGTTTCTTTTACAGTAAGCGTTACGCTTTCCGGAGCCTTCTCCTGTTTCACGGCTTCTACCAGAGCTGTTTTGGTAGCTTCCACATCCAGTGCAATTCCTTTTTGTTCCGGGGTTACTGTAAAGCTGTCGCCCGACCTAATTATGGTCGCGTTAACGGGATCCACCTGAATCTCTGCCGCCACTACCCCCAGCACCGCATCCAGCGTTTCGTCAGTAACCGAAACCGCCGCGTCAATTTCTTCCGGGCTCGTTGAAAGTGCGGATACCTCTTGTTTCCGCTGCCGCCAGTCGCCGCTGCGCCCCAGCTCATAAGCCGCCACTAACGCACCTTCCGTATCGACAGTCACGCCTAGCTCCGCTAAAGAATACGTCCAAGATTGATCTTGATATGTTAATGTTATTTTCTGCTCCAAAACCTGCGACTGCACCTGCTTTGACACCGCTTCCTGCGCCTCCGCCTGCGTCATGCCGCCCAAAGAAACTCCCATAACCGAGACTCCGTCATAAAACTCTTCATGATCCAGCTCCTCCTGCATTTGTTTGCTCAGCTGAAGAAGCGCTTCTCCGCTGCTCTGACGATCTGCCTCTACTTTTTGCTGCCAATTCTTTTGTGTATACCGATGAATGCCCAGCCATACGCCGCCGCCAGCTAAAATGACAGCGCCAATACAGCTAGAAAGAATAATCCAAAATTTTTTGTTTTTCTTCATACAAGCACCACTCCTTTATTTACAGGTAGTATATCACAAAAACAACTAAGGCACAAACTTTTTCTCTCCTCTTTATGCTTCACTTTTCTTCTTTTTTCGCCCTAGGCCTCATGATTCCGCTCTCCAGTAAAAAGCGAGAGGGCCGGCTACCGCTTCCTTCGTAATAAGAAAGAGTAAGCTCTGCTTTGGCCCGGGTCATGGCTACATACAATAAACGTCTTTCTTCTTCCACTTTAGCCTCTCCATGCGGACAATTACCTTCTACCAATCCCATAACCCACACCCATTCAAACTCCAGCCCTTTCGCGCCATGCATAGTGGATACCAACGCGCCAAATGGCTCCGCGCCCTCCAGTTTCCGCTTTACCTGCCGCATTTGCCTTAATAGTTCATATAATGAGAGTCCTCTCTGCCGCGCCCTGCGAATCGCATAGGCGCCATAACCGGTTTGCAGCCAGAAATACTCATATGCCTGCGTTTTCTCCATTGTTTTTAGCCGCGATAAAACCTTTGCTAGCTCCCTCAGCTCCCGCCGCTTTTCCGCGCTGACTGGCTGCTTTTCCAGTGCCTTCCCTATGGATTCTCCTAAAGAAACTCTATGCACATTCCCGGCTCCGCGCAGCGTGGGCCAAAACTGTAAAATACGCGCATACGCTCCTCGATTATCTTCCTCGTGCGCCAGTGTCCACATTGCGCTAAAATCTTGCTCTATTAGCAGCTGAGCAGATTTTTCCGCTGCCTCCGGCTGCTGACGGCTCACGTAAGGAATGCCGGCTTCTTCCAGCATGGCCGCCACGCGGCGCACCTGCGAACCTGTCCGGCACAGAATGGCCATCTCTTCCCAGCCGATTCCCCTCCTTTTGGCTTTACCCATATACTGCCGTATAAGCCGTGCCTCCTCCTGTTCATCGCCAACCATACAAAGCCGCGGAGGCGGCCCCGGCTCTTTAGACGCCCGAATCTGTTTCTCGAATCGCTCCTGATTAAAATGAATCAGCCGGCCCGCCGCTTCTACAATGCGCGCCTGACACCGAAAGTTCCAGGTTAAATCCACGCGCTGACATCCGGGAAAATCATTGGAAAAGTTTAAAAAAATCTTCGGATCCGACCCGCGAAACGCATAAATCGCCTGATCTTCGTCTCCGACCACAAATAAATTAGGTCTGGCAACGGTTCCCGCTCCTACCATCTGCAAGACAACGCGGTATTGCGCCGGGTTAATATCCTGAAATTCGTCAATTAAAAAATAATCATATTGCCGCCATACCGCATGACTTCCAATCACTCGATCTGTCAGCGTAATCAGATCTTCAAAATCAACCATATGCCGCCGGCGCTTCTCTCTTTCGTACCGCCTGGCTGCGTCCCGATTGGTTAACAAAAAAGCCGGGACATTGTCCATGTCCCAGCCAAGTTCCGCATAGAGCTTTTCCGCCCCCTCTTCATCTATAATCTGTACCTCAGCGTCTAGCACCCCCCATTCTCGCAGCCAGCGATAAAAGACTGCATGAAACGTGCCAAATACTACGCGCTCCGCCACATTTTCGCCCGCCAAGGCGGCAAATCGTTTTTGCATCTCCCTTGCCGCTTTTTTAGCAAAGGTAATGACTACAATGCGCTCCGGCCGCGTATAGCGTAAAAGACGCTGAATTCGCTGCGTCAAAACTGTTGTTTTACCGGAGCCCGGTCCGGCAACGACCATCATGGGACCGTTTACATGCGCGGCTGCCCGCTCCTGTTCTTCGGTTAGCACTCTATTTCCTTTCCTCTGCGTACGTCGTAAAGAATGCGCTGTACAACCGGTTTTTGCAGCGCTCGTGTGAGCGCTCTTTCATACAGCCTCAGCTGCACCGCGTATCCTTCTATTTTTTCTTCGTCCAATATCCAATCGGTTTTATAGTCAACCAGCACCAATCCGCCGGCCTCCTCAAAATAGCAGTCAATCATGCCCTGTACCATAATGTATGCCTGCTGCAGGCTTTCATTCATTTTTCCGTCTGCGGATCTGCCCCCGTAGGCCAGCGCCTCAGAAAACTCGGCCAGCTCGGCCAATGACATACGCATCATAAAGGGTCTTTCACGGTAATACCGCTGACTTTGTACCATACGGTCGCACAAAGAAGAAGCGGCAAACCGCTGCAACCAGCTTCGGTTTACCAGTTTGCCCATGTCGGCCGACATGTTTCCGCAAGTGACAAGGCGCTGTATTTCCGCCTCGCACGAAGCGGCTTCGCGCAGCTTGATCAAATCGGCCTGCGCCAGTACCGTATGCAGCGCGGTGCCTCGCAGCGCGCCGCCTGGCTCGTGAGCCGATGCGCTTTCCGCTATAAAGTATGCCGTCTCGCTCTTTTCGTCTTCTTCCTCTTCCCAGCGCCTTTGCGTTTTGATTTGCGATACCGTTAACCGAAGTGGAACGCGGCTGGCCCAAGTATTCGGATACTGCCAGCTCAGCCGCTTCTCTATCTGCTCGGTTTCTTGCAGCTCGCCAGCTTCTTCTATTACCGGATCCGGCGCCTTCTTCTTATCTTCTTCGGAAGGCAGCTGGTCCATAGGCACTGCATGATACGCAACAGCAATATTTTCGTTATGCTGAAGAATCGGCAGTAGAAAGTCCAGATAGCATTTAGCCTGCAGCGCCTGCTCCGGCGGCATTTTCCATGGGCCGCAGCTCGCGAAGGGTTCTTCTTTTCGCGCGGCTCTGGTGCCCACCATAATCAGCTGTTTTTGAGCGCGTGTCATGGCCACATACAGCAGGCGCATTTCTTCGGCAATCATTTCTTTCTGCAGCTGCTCCTGCAGTACGGCCTTTGTCGCCGTTTTGTAGCGCACGTAGTGCTGCGCATCTACGGCGTCCACGCCGATTCCCAATTTGGCATGCAATAATAAAGCGTCCCTCTGATCCCGGCGATTGAATTCACGCCCGAGTCCGGCCACAAACACAATGGGAAATTCCAGCCCTTTGCTTTTGTGAATTGTCATAATTCTAACCAGGTCTTCTTCTTCCCCGAGAATCTTGGCTTCTTCCTGCGTTTTTCTATTCTTATCAATCTTCTCGATATAACGCAAAAACTGATACAGGCCGCTATACATTCCCTTTTCAAAAGCAATGCTTTTCTCCAGCAACAGATCTAAATTGGCCCGCCTCAGCGCTCCGCCCGGCATGGAAGAAACGTATACATCGTACTGCGTTTCGCGATATAGCTTCCATAACAAATCATGAACCGTGTAACGGCGCGCTGCTTCTCGCCAGCCGCTTAACTGGTTTAAAAAACGCTTTACTTTTTGTACGGTATCCGACGCCGGATCTCCCTGCGCGAAGGCTAGAAGCGCTTCGTAAAAATCGGCTTGCCTTGCCGCTAGGCGAATCTGCCCAAGCTGCGCCGCGCTTAGCCCAACCATGGGCGAATGCAAAACGCCCATTAGCGGAATGTCCTGCCTGGGGTTATCAATTATGTGCAGCAAATTTAAAACCGTGCGCACTTCCAGCGTATCGTAAAAATTTTCACTGCTTTCTGTATACGCCTCAATGCCCCGCGCCGCCAGCGCTTTTCGGTAGATCTCGCCCTGCTGCGCGATAGACCGAAGCAAAATAACGATATCGCGCTTGGCATATCCCTCTGCTAGTAAAGACTCGATTTGACGCGCTGTCAAGGCGGCTTCGGCTTCTATTTTAGCCTGACTGTCTTCTCCCTGAGGCGCCTCCAATACCCAAAGCTCGGCCGGCCGGCCCTGCGCCTCCTCTGCAAGCCCTGGTCGCAGGCGCTGATCGTCTCCATATTCCATTTCCGCGCTTTCGGTTTGCATCAGGGCCTCAAAAATATCATTAACGGCTGCAATGACAGACCGGCTGCTGCGAAAGTTTTGGCTGAGTACTAAAAGACGCGGCCGCGGCGCTACCGCCTGGCGATCATACGATTGATATTTTTCCAAAAATAGCGTAGGATCCGCCTGCCGAAAACGATAAATGCTTTGCTTAATATCTCCTACCATAAACACATTGCAAGACTGTCCTTCGGCCGTTTTACGGGCAATTTTCTCAATAATTGCTTCTTGAATGGGGCTGCTGTCCTGGTATTCGTCAATATAAATATACCGATATTGATCCCGTAAATCGGCACAGATTTGCGCATCCTGCAAAATCGCCAACGCATGATGCTCAAAATCCGCAAATTCTACCAGATTCTTCTCGTGTTTGGCCGCCTGATACGCTGCGTCGAAAGCGCGAATAAGCTGCGCCATACCGCGCGCGGCCGGTAAAACCAGTTCGCGCTGTCGTTTTTGCGCCTCTGGCGCGTAAAAGGACGCGTAGAAGCTGCCGCAGCGCCCCACGGCTTCTTTCATGCGGCTTACGGTTTGTTTAGCCAGTTCAGCTTGCTGCGGATCTTCTTTAAAAAGATCGTAACTCATACGGGGCCAGGCTATGCGGCTGCACTGCTCGGCAATAACGGCGCCCGCGGCTTCAAAATGAACCGCGTCCCATGCCTCGCCCAGTGCGGCGCGTAGTTTTTGGCCTCGCGCTAACTCTTTTTCTGTTAAATGCGGGGCTTGGAGCGCTCTGGCAAATTGCTCGTCCAGCGCTTGGTAGGCAGCCCAGCCTTGCTGCACCAGCGTCTGCACTTTCTGTTCTACCAGGCGGCTCCAACCTACCGCGGCCTGCTCGCTTTCCCGCGGCGCATGCCAGGTGTCCGGGTCCAGCGCCGCCACCGAACGCGCTAACCAGCCCATGGGATCGGGATCGCTTTGCATAAATTGATAGATCGATAACAGGCGCTCTTCTACCTGATTGTCCCGGCGGCTGCCGCCAAACGCTTCCATAAAGGCTAAAAAGTCCTGGCTTTCCTGACCCGGCTCCGGTTTTAATGCTTCGGTATAAAACCGTTCCAAAACGGCGGCCAAAACATCGGTTTTAAGCAGCAGCATTTCGGTCTCGTCAGCAACGCGAAAACCCGGATCCAAATCCGGTATCCGGGTAATATATTCTTCCATAATACGCAAACAAAACGCGTGCAGCGTCATAATGCTGGAAACCGCCATGGCATGGTATTGTTCTTCCAGAAAGAGATCCTCCGGTCTGTCGTCCAGAGCCTCTTCAATGCGCTGGCGAATTTTCTCTTTCATTTGACGAGCCGCGGCATTCGTAAATGTCACGACTAAAATCTGATCAACAGGCACCGGATCATTCGGATCTAAAATCATTTGAACAATTCGTTCTACCAATACCGCTGTCTTTCCTGAGCCCGCCGCCGCGGACACCAGTACATTTCCCTCGCGATGCTGAATGATCGTCTCCTGCTCAGGAGTAAATGCAATTGCCATATCTGTATTTACCCGCGTGTGCTACGCATTTTCTGCAAATCAGCCAAAAAAGAATCCAAATCCGCGAAGTCGCGATATACGGAAGCAAACCGAATATATGCCACTTCGTCCAGCTTCCATAGTCCGTTTAATACACGTTCTCCTATTTCGCTGGTCGGAATTTCTTTATTCAAAGAGCCCAGCGCCGCGTTTTCAATTTCATCGGCCAGTCTCTCGATTTCCGTTAGCGATACCTTCCGTTTATGACAAGCCCGCAAAATTCTTTCAATCAGCTTTTCTCTGTCGAAAGGCTGCCGGCTGCCATCTTTTTTAATGACAACCAGCGGCATGGTCTCCACTTTTTCATAGGTGGTAAACCGTTTTTGACATTGTTCGCAGGCTCGCCGGCGGCGAATACTGCTCCCGTCTTCCGAAGGTCTTGAATCAATGACTCTGGTATCGTCATGTCCGCAAAAAGGGCATTTCATTGCAATCCTCCATTCCGTTTACTCTGGTTCCGCTAAGTTTTGCACGCCATGGTGCCGCGCTACCGCGTCTAGATCGGCTCCAAATTCTCTTATTTTGTCCACCTCGTTATCACGCACCATCTGTAAAATCTGACGCTGCGCTTCTTGCATAGCGATTCTCTCGCTATTGGCGTAAATGCTCTGAATATTATTGAGCACATCGCTCACTAACGTTGCCTTAATTTTAAATTTTTCCTGCGCATCGATAATTTCGTCGCGAATGGCCGACATTTCCTGATCCATGGCGAACGCGGCCTCCGCCGCTTTTTGAAGGCGAACCCTTACGTCGCTGGGAAGCGCGCCGCGGTACTTATAAGAAAGCGAATGCTCAATAATAGACCAAAAATTCATACCCAGCGTACGAATTTGAATTTCGGCCCGCACTGTTTTCTGGCCAAATACCGTATACACCGGATAGTTAATGACCATATGGTAGCTTCGGTAGCCGCTTTTTTTCTTATGCGCCACATAATTGGTCTCTTCGGTAATTTCCATATCGCGCCGTTCCCGTATTAAGGCTACGACCTTATCGATATCTTCTACAAACTGACAGATAATACGAATCCCTGCAATATCTGAAATGCGATCTTCCAGCTCGTCAAACGAAATCTGGTTTTTACTCATTTTTTCCATGATACTGCTAATACTCTTAACCCTGCCGGTTACTTGTTCTACCGGCGAATATTCCCCCAAATTTTTATACTCCAAAATAATGTTCTGAAACTTAACTAAAAGCTCCTGTACCGTTTGATTATAGGGAATCAAGAATTTTCTCCATTCTTGTATCTCCATACTGCCCACTCCTTGCTTTTTATATCTCTTGAACAAACCCTTCGTCTATTTTTCGGTTTTCTTTATCCAGCGCCGCTTGTACCGCCATTTCGTCACAGCGATTATTAAAGGGATTATCCGCATGCCCCTTCACCCAATGAAAGCTGACCTGATGCGGCTGCATTACCTGCTCCAGTCTCTGCCAAAGATCCACGTTTTTTACTTTTTCTCTTCTTTTGGCGTCGCGGAACCAAGCATTCTTCTTCCACCTGGCCAGCCACCCCTGCCTAAACGCATTCACCAGATACTGCGAATCGGAATAAAGCTGGATTTCGCAGGGTCTTTTCAGCGCTTCCAGCGCAACCACCGCTGCCAGAATTTCCATTCGGTTATTCGTAGTGGCCTCAAAGCCGGCGCTCAGCTCTTTTTCATAAATCTTTCCGTCCGGGCCGGCATAACGCAAAATACATCCATAGCCCCCCGGCCCCGGATTGCCCCTGCATGCGCCGTCGGTATAAATACTAATCTGTGTCATTACGCTTTATAATTCCCTAATATTTTCCACGACCGACAATGGTTTCTAACCATTTGCAGTGTCTCCACCACCTTCTCGTCGGCCAGGTTTCCTTCAATATCCACAAAGAATCCATATTCCCACACCTTTCCCTTCATGGGGCGCGACTCAATTTTCAGCAGGTTCAGGCCGCGCTGTGAAAATGCCTCCAGAGCCCCGTACAGGCTGCCCGGTTTATGATCCAGGGTAAAATACAGGCTAATTTTATTGGCCTCCGGCCCTGTTTCCATGCTCCGGCTAATCACAACAAAGCGAGTAAAATTCTGTCTGGCGTCTTGAATGCCTTCTTTTAGCGTTGCTAAATGATAGAGCCTCGCGCTTCCCTGCCCGGCAATACAGGCCTTGGTCTGATCGTGCTCTTTTTCCACCAGAGCGGCGCTGTGCGCCGTATTGAAATAAGGAATTAGCTTCCACTGCGGATATTGGCTCAAAAACTGCGTCGATTGCGCAAAGCCTTGCGGGTGCGAATAGACTTCTTGAATCTGATCCAGGCTGGCGCCAGGAACGCCCAGCAAATTCTGCTGAATCGGCAGCACCGCTTCCCGCACAATATAAAAATCATAATGGCTCAGCAAATCATATACGTCATTGATAATACCGGTCAGCGAATTTTCTACCGGGAGCACCCCGTAACGAATCTCCTGCGCCGCTAGTGCCTGAAAAATAGCCTCAAACGCCTCAAAGCTCTGGCTCTTTGTTTCTTCGCCAAACAGGCGCAAAAACGCTTCATGGGTAAACGACCCATAGGCTCCGTAAAACCCAATCGTTACCGGACGGTTAATCCTTTTTACCTGCGCCTCTTTACTCAGATCCATAAGGGTCTGATAAAATACCCTTACCGACCGAATAAACTCTTGATCACGGCCAGGAAACGCATTGGTTCGGCTCTCCAACACCTGCGCTTCTCTTTCTTTGTCTAATACCGGCAGATCGTGCGCTTGTTTATAGAGCGCCACGTCCTCGGCCAGCGCCATACGCCGCTCAAACAGTTTTCCCAGCTGCTCATCTACCGCATTAATTTCCTGCCGAATATCTCCCAGCTCTCTCACCTGATATCCGCTCCTTTCCACGCGTCTAACAGCGCAATATTCGCTACCGCTTCCAATACCGGAATCGCCCGCAGCACAATACAGGGGTCATGCCGCCCCACAATCTGCCTCTCTTCTTCCTGCATGGTCTGCAGATTCACCGAACGCTGCCGCTGTCCAATGGAAGGCGTTGGTTTTATTGTCGTCTGAAATATAATCGGCATGCCCGATGAGATACCGCCCAAAATACCGCCGTTATGGTTGGTGCGGGTTTGAATGCTTCCGTTTTGAATGCAAAAGGCATCGTTAGCCTGTGAGCCGCGCATAGCGCCAAACCGCTCACCGGCTCCAAACGAAACGGCTTTTACGGCGGGAACAGAAAAAAGCAAATGCGCCAGACAGCTTTCTAAAGAATCAAAGAACGGATCTCCCCATCCGGCGGGCACGCCGCATATGGCCGTTTCCACACGGCCGCCCACGCTGTCTGCCTCCAGCCGAACTTCTTCAATAATCTGTTTTACTGTTTCCGGCTGCTCACAAGGCACCGTGCTCTGGGCCATCTGCTCCAATAACGCCGGCTCTGGGCTGCTCCACCCCGCTTCCTCATACGCCCCCAGCTGAAGAATATGGCTGCCGATCTGCAGCGCAAAATGCTGCTTAAGCACCTGCGCGCAAAGACTGCCGGCCAGCACCAGCGGAGCCGTAATTCTACCGGAAAAATGGCCGCCTCCCCGAAAATCCGCAAATCCATGGTATTTCACGGACGCCGTATAATCGGCATGAGACGGACGCAGCCACGCCTTGGTTTTTTCATAATCGTGCGAGCGCGTATTGGTATTTCGAATGATACCGCAAATCGGACTCCCGCAGGTGACATCGTCCACAATACCGCTTAAAAATTCAACTTCATCCGCTTCTTTGCGGCTGGTAGCCAGCGCGCCTCCCGGCGCGCGCCGGGCCATTTGCCGGCGTATCTCTTCTCTATCAATCGGAGTTCCAGCCGGCAGACCGTCTAATACCATGCCAATACCGGCGCCATGTGACTCTCCAAAAATCGAGAGACGAATGTTTTTTCCCCATGTATTACTCATGTTTACCTCATTATTTGCTTAAAATCGTCCCAAAACGAAGGCCAAGATTTAGCCGCGCTACCGGCTCCCTGAATATAAACCGGCCCTTGCGCGCCCAAAGCCGCCACGCCCAGAGCCATGGCAATGCGGTGATCATTCCAGCTTTCTACCGTGCCGCCATGTAACGCTGCTGCCTGAACCCAAAGTCCCTCGGGCTCCTCAGTAATCTGCGCGCCTAAGCGGCCAAGCTCGCGAGAGATCGCTGCTAAACGATCCGATTCTTTAATGCGTACGCGGCCCGCGCCGACAATATGAAGCCTTCCCTGGTTATACGTTCCCAGTACTGCCATAATGGGCACCAAATCCGGGCACTGGCTCACATCTACCGTTTGATCTCCCTGCAGCTTAGAGCGAAACACACGCAGCCCCTCCGCTTCATGGCAAAACCGGCCGCCAAGGGCGGCAAACAGATCCAAAAACACTTTGTCGCCCTGCACCGTTTCCGGCGTATAATGGCGAATTAAAAGCCCCTGCTTCTCTGCCGCAATACCGCCGGCGGCAATCCAGAACGCCGCCTGCGAAGCATCGGGCTCTACCGTATAGCAGGCCGAATGGTAACGCTGCCCACCCGGAATGGAAAGCACCAGCGTTTCTTCCTGCTCTTCTTTATGAATGACAATGCCAAACAGGCGCAGTACCTCTAAAGTTAAATCAACATACGGCCTCGATTGCAAATGAAAAATACGAAGGGTGGAAGGCTGCGCTAAAAGAGGCAGCGCCATTAAAAGACCGGTAATAAACTGCGAACTGATTCCGCCGTCAATGACAAAATCGCCGGCCTGTAACGAACTGCGCACCGTTAAGGGCAGCCGTCCCTTTGCGGTTTCGTATTGCATGTTTTGTTTTTCGAAAATCTGATAATATACATCCATGGGCCGCTCGCCCAGTCTGCCCTTTCCGGTATACGTTGCGGAAATCCCCAACGCAGCCAAAATAGGCACCACAAAACGCAGCGTCGATCCCGACTCGCGGCAGTCAATATGCAGTGGCTGCGCCGCGTCCATGCGCTTTGCGCCGCCAATGCCTTTAATATGCAGCCCTTGCTCTATAGGAGTAATCTGCGCGCCCAGCGCCCGGACTACATCCAGCGTCGCCTCGATGTCTTCAGAAAATGATACAGAATGAATTTGGCTTTCGCCTTCGGCCAGCGCCGCGGCCAAAATTGCCCGGTGACATAAACTTTTGGAAGAGGGTACCTGTGCTTTACCGCCGACTTTTGTCGGATGTATGGTCTGAACGTCCGCTATCATACCGGTCTCCTTCCTGCGTTTTTCTCCAGTTTATTTTTCTTTGTGACGCCTGGGCCAAAAAGGCTTCCATTGCGTTTTCGTCTTTGGTTTCCAGCAGAGCGCGAAATGTCTCAAGCTGGTTTTGGTATCTGGTTAGCTCAGCGAGCAGCTCGGTTTGGTTAAAACAAAATAGCTGCGTCCATAGGCCTGTGTTAATTTCGGCTACGCGCGTAGCGTCGCGAAAGCTCCCGCCCGCATAGGAAACGATATCTTCGGTACCGTTCCAACTTCGAATCAGAGCGGCGGCCAGCACATGGGGCAGCTGACTGGTATACGCGATCATGCGGTCATGCTCCGTAGGCGAGATTTCACGGATTCGCCCGCATCCCATGGCAGTGGCCAGATCTCGCACCATTTGAAGAGACTCCGGCCGGTTATGCCGGGTGGGCGTAATAATAAAATTAGCGCCCAGAAACAGCTCGCCGTCTCCATATTCATAGCCGCTTTTTTCTTTGCCGGCCATGGGGTGCGTACCCACATACTCAACCCCCTCCGGCATGAGCGCCTGCGCTTTTTCAACAAAGGCGCCTTTTAAACCGCAAATATCCATAACCAGCGTTCCCGGCTGGAATGCATCGCGGTATAACTGAATAAACGGTAAAATGCCATCGGGATACAGCGCTAATACAATAAACCGGCTGGCTCTCAGTAAACGCCGTACTTTATTTTCTTCTTCTCCGCCTAGCAGGGCTCCTTCTTCTATCACGTGATCCTGCTGCGCTCTTTGAATGGGCCGCCGGTCCCGGTCTAGGCCCACCGCTCTGACCGGCCCCGTCTCCTTCAGCGCCTTAATGAGCGAGGTTCCCATGAGCCCCAGCCCGGCGACTACCAGTTCTTTGGGACCTTTCATAGAAGCTCTTCTTGTACCGTACTGAGCACAAGCTTTTCGTCATACAGCGCCCGGCCGCAGATGGCTCCTTCTACCCCTGCCTGCTGTAACGCTTTTAAATCTTCTGCGGTGGCTACACCGCCAGAACAAATAATGGCCAGATCCGTCGCTTCTTTCATTTGCCGGCACAGCGCCAGATTGGGACCGGTCATCATGCCGTCCCGTTCAATATCGGTTACTACCAATGTTTTTACCCCGAGCGCTTTAACCTTAACCGCCAGACGCAGCGGATCTACCTCGCTGCTTTCTTCCCAGCCTTCCAGCGCCGCTTTTCCCTCTTTTATATCGATGCCGACAATAATCTTATCGGCTCCGTATTTTCGTAAAGCTTGCTGCAAAAAAGGCGGATTTTTAACGGCCGCCGTTCCAATACTAACGCGAGCAGCCCCTGCGCTCAGCTTTCCTTCAATATCTTCCAGGCGACGAATGCCTCCGCCTACCTGTACCGGTATACTAACGGCCTGACAAAGCTCCTGAATCACATCGTGATTAACGCTTTTCCCCTCTAGCGCACCGTCCAAATCGATAACGTGCAGGTATCTGGCTCCCTTTTGTTCCCAGAGTTTGGCCATTTCCACCGGCCCTATGTCATAAATGGTGCGATCGTCTATACGCCCCTGACGCAGGCGTACGCATTGGTTATGAAAAATATCAATTGCCGGATAAATCAGCATAGGATTGCTCCTCCTTTAGTTCTTTTATTATTCAACAGCGACAGATGCCACTGATCGTATCGTGTATTCGGCCTGACAGCCTGCTATTTCGAATTCCGGATCCACTAAGCATCCGGCAATTCCGGCCCGGTGCGCCGCTTCAATATCAATCGATCGATCCCCGATCATAATGGTCTTTTGTGGATCCAAATGGTAAGTTTGAAGCAGATATACAATGGCCTGCGGCGCTGGCTTTGGCGGAAATCGATAGGCGTCTTCAGCCGTAATGATCCCCTCGAAGTACTCCAGCAGCCCAAAGTCTCGCAGATAATCGACTACTTTTCGGTCCCGGTGGGTATAAATAAACTGCCTAGCGCCTCTTTCCTTAAGAGCACGCAGCACAAAGGGCGTTTCGCTAAAAGGACGAAACGGTTCTTCTTCCATTGTCTTTTCCAATATCGTATACTGCTCTAATACAGTATTAGGCAGCTGATAACGACGTTGATACTCGTGCCATGCGCAGGAAACCGATTGCTTCATATAGCGCCGCACTTCCGGCTGTGAAATCGGAATCTGACAATGATTTTGCTGCGCATAGGCCCGAACTGCCTTACAAAATGCAAGGCTCATTCTTGGATACGAATCAAATAACGTACCGTCAAAATCCCAAATATATCCATTAAACGTTTTCATATTCTCATTATAGCCTGAGCGCTCACGGATTGCAAGCAGAATTCTTGAAACGTAAATCCCATAAAAACAAATATCCGACTCCTACTGCTACCTGAAATAGCGAGTAAGAGCCGGTTAACTTTTTAAATTTCAAAAACATATTTTTCGTAGGCGTTAATCACCTGCGTATCTTCAAACTGACGAACGCGTTTAAACTTTGAGCCATAGTTCGCATGCATATGACCATGCACCATGTAAGCAGGCTTGTACCGGTGCATAAGCTCGGCAAACGCGTTAAATCCATTATGCGCCAAATCCGTACCGTCTCCGCACCCAGCAGCCGGCGAATGCGTAAGCAAAATGTCAAAACCATGATTTTTAAATAGCTGAAACCGTAACTTTGCAATTCGCTTTTTCATTTGCTCTTCGGTATACTGATGCTTGCCGTGATTATAACAAATGCTGCCGCCAAGTCCTAAAATGCGTAGACCGTTAAACTTATAGATTTGATCCTCTACACAAATACAACCTTCCGGTGGTTTATAGGCATAACGACCGTCATGATTGCCGTGGACGTACAACACGGGCGCTTTGCACATGGTAGCCATAAAGCTCAGATAAGAGGCTTTTAAATCGCCGCAGGACAGGATGAGATCAATATCGCGCACATAGTCTTTGTCAAAATAGTCCCATAAGAATTTAGATTCATTATCGGCCAGCGCTAAAATCTTCATTCCAAGCCTCTCCTTTCTTCACGGATTCAGTATAGTATGAGCCGATTCCTCGCAGAGCTTTTTTTAAAAAGAAAAAACCTCAGAAACTGCGCAAGACATTTTCTGAGGTTTACCAGAGCGCGAAACGAGATTCGAACTCGCGACCCTCGCCTTGGCAAGGCGATGCTCTACCACTGAGCCATTCGCGCATGGTAGCGGAGAAGAGACTTGAACTCCTGACACCGCGGGTATGAACCGCGTGCTCTAGCCAGCTGAGCTACTCCGCCATAACGAGTCATTGGCTTACGGAATGGGCCTTCAGGGACTCGAACCCGGGACCATCCGGTTATGAGCCGGACGCTCTAACCAACTGAGCTAAAGGCCCATAAATGACCCCGCCGGGAATCGAACCCGGGTTTTCGCCGTGAGAGGGCGACGTCTTAGCCGCTTGACCACGGGGCCAGTTTATTTCTTTTCAATCATTTTTTGACCGAAGCGAGTATTAGTATAACAAACCCTCTCCTATTTGTCAACATGTTTTTTCAATTTTTTTTAATTTTTTCATGCGCGTTTTTTAAGCAATGCTTCTCCAATCTAATAAGCCTGGAGAAGCATTGCGCCTAACTCAAATATAGATCAATAGTTTTCTACTTTTCTTTCAAAGAACGCCTTGGGGTGCGCACAAACAGGACATACCTCCGGCGCATCTTCGCCCTCGTGCACATAGCCGCAGTTCCGGCATTTCCAGCCCAAGGGAGCATCGCCTTTAAACGTCTTGTCTGCACGATACGACTCTAATAATTTCCGATAGCGTCGTTCATGAGCGGCTTCCACTTTGGCTACTCCCTCAAATTTGGCGGCCAGCGCATCGAACCCCTCTTCTCTGGCCTCGCGAGCCATACGAGCATACATGTCGGTCCATTCATAATTTTCACCGGCAGCGGCATCTTCCAGATTTTCTTCTACATCGCCAATACCATGAAACTCTTTAAACCACATTTTTGCGTGCTCTTTTTCCTGATCAGCTGTTTCAAGATACAGCGCGGCCAGCTGTTCATAGCCAGCCTTTTTAGCCTGTGAAGCATAATATGTATATTTATTGCGAGCCTCCGATTCTCCTGCAAAAGCCTGCAATAAGTTTTGTTCTGTTTTCGTGCCAGCGTATTTCGACATAATATCCTCCATTCTGAAGCGCTTTAGCAATGATTAAAAAATACTGTTTGTGACGCTTCGGCACAAATAGCTTGTAAATCAATATCGGAAGAGAGCCCGAGCTCTCTTCCGACCGTATTCCATGTTTGACTGTTCTTAGCCGAAGTATCTCTTTAACAGACCTTCAAAGGCTTTACCATGTCTAGCCTCGTCTTTCGCCATCTCATGAACGGTATCATGAACCGCGTCATAACCCAGCTCCTTAGCCAGTTTTGCCAGTTCAAACTTACCAGCCGTAGCGCCATGCTCAGCCTGTACGCGTGCTTCAAGATTCTCTTTGGTGCTAGCGCTTACCACTTCGCCCAGCAGCTCTGCAAATTTAGCAGCATGCTCAGCTTCTTCATAAGCAGCTTTCTCCCAGTACAGTCCAATCTCAGGATAACCTTCTCTATGAGCGGCTCTAGCCATAGCCAAATACATACCCACTTCGGTGCACTCACCAGTGAAGTTAGCCTGCAGTCCTTCTACTACACGAGGATCCAGTCCTTTTGCACTGCCAATCTCATGCTCGCAAGCAAATACCAGTTTGTCGCCTTCCTCTACTTTATTGAATTTGCTGCCCGGCACACCACACTGCGGACATTTCTCCGGAGCGGTCTCGCCTTCATACACATAACCACATACACTACATACGAATTTTGCCATTGGAATCTACCTCGTTTCTCTTAATGTTAGCTAAGTCTTAATAGGATTAAGTCCTAACTGATGAAACTATCATATCATTTTTAATCCCGCCTGTCAAGAGCTATTTCAAAATATCTTTTCTTTTTTGTCGATAGCTTTATATAGAAAGATAGTGAAAAGCTTTTCTTCGTATGGTATAATACCCTCATAGAGCAACTGCAAGAATTTTCAACAAAATAAATGAAAATTCTTCTACTGCTTATCAGCAGATGCTGCAGGCAGGAAAATGAATGGCTCAGGAGGTTATTTATGAAATATTTATCTATTCCCGGAACGCACTGGAAGGCATCGAATATTATTATGGGGTGCATGCGTATTGCTTCTCTGTCGAACGAGGAACTGGAACACCTCATTCGTTCTAATATGGAACTGGGAATCAATTTTTTTGACCATGCGGATATTTATGGCAAAGGAGAATGTGAACGTCACTTTGGTCAAGCCGTGAATCTGCGCTCTTCTCTGCGCGAACAGATGATTATTCAAACTAAATGCGGCATCCGCGGCGGTTATTTTGATTTTTCCAAAGAGCATATTATTAACAGTGTCGATCAAAGCCTCGCCCGTCTGCAAACTGACTATATCGATGTTTTACTGCTGCACCGCCCCGATACGCTAATGGATCCGGAAGAAGTGGCCGAAGCTTTTACCCAGCTGCATCAGAGCGGCAAGGTTCGCGCCTTCGGCGTCTCCAACCAAAACTCTCTTCAGGTAGAACTTTTACAGCGCTACTGCCCCTTCAAACTCAGCTTTAATCAGCTGCAATTCGGTCTGGGCCACACGCCTCTGGTCGACGCAGGACTCACCGCTAATATGACCATTGACCAAAGCACGCACCGCACTGGCGAATTTCTGGAATATGCCCGCTTGCACCAGATTACAATTCAGGCCTGGTCTCCCTTCCAATATGGATATTTTGAAGGACTTATTTTCCAAAATCACGACCGGTATCAAAAACTCAACGAAGTTATCGACGAACTGGCCGCTCAATATGGGGTTTCTAATACAGCCATTGCAACTGCCTGGATTACACGGCATCCTGCTAATATTCAGGTTATTGCAGGCTCTACCAAACCTTCACGCATGAAAGAAGTAGTTAGCGGCTCCGATCTTCCGCTAACCCGCCAGGAATGGTACCGGCTCTATACTTCCGCGGGCAACATGCTGCCCTAATATAAAAGAAATATTTCATATAAAAAGACCGTTCCCAGTCAGTTGACAGGAACGGTTTTTTTCTGTTACTTAAAACTCCGAGCGAAACTCCCGCATACTCATAGGATCAATCATAAAGGTTTGCGCCCTGTTTTTCCTCATTTCAATGCCGCGCACCCGCATGAGATGCGTGTAATATTCCTTATACGGAAAATCTTTGGAATGCACCGCAAACCAGTGATGAGAAATGGCTTTTTCCCAAAGTTCAAATCCCTCGTCCGATACCTCCATATACGTGTGGGGAATAAAATCGTAAGGGTCTTCCCAGTTTTCGCAGTAATAGGGCCCTGCCGCAAACTTGGCCGGATACGCTCTTTCAATCGCCGGCAAACCGGCAAATTGCTGCGCGTCTTTCACAATCTGATGCGTAGCCATATGGTCTTTATGAATCGAGCCCTTCCAGTGCGTCAGCAGCACGTCGGCTTTATATTTACGAATTAAATCGCAAAGCTGAAACGCAACTTCCATGGTAACGGGAAGCTCGCAGTCCGGGTAGTCAAACACAACGCTTTCGCCGCCCAGCATTTCAGCAAAAATACGCGCCTCTTCCTTTTTTTGTTTTAAATACTCCGGTACGGTTATATGCGGCGGACATCCCCGTTCTCCTCCGGTAAGCGCTACGGTTACAATTTTATATCCTTTTAGAGCCATGGTAGCCAGCACACCGCCAGCCGTCAGCTCCATATCACCCACATGGCCTCCAACAGCCATAATGACTTTTCCTGATTCCGTCATGAGAGAACCTCCTTTTCCATATCCGACCAGGTTTTAACAATCTTAAACCCTGCCGATTGATAAATGCGCCGTGCCGGATTGGTTTCTCCGGTAAATAGCGTCATATATCCAGCGCCAATGTCTTTCAGCGATTGGCACAAAGTGGAAAACAGTGATTTTCCCAGTCCATACTGCCGGTACTGTGAATGCACACCAATTCCCGCGAAATAGCCGCGGCCGCTTTCCTGCACCCGGATAGGGCCCGTAAAACCAACAACCTTTCCCTTGTGCTCGGCAATAATCACCGGATCTCCGCCATTGTCCCTGGCCAAATTGCCTAAAATTTCTTTTTTCCAGTCGTCGCTGCCCAGATCTTCTAATAATGCTTCCATACCAAAGTGTTTCGCGGGATCATAAAACCCAATGGCAAGATCGTGCTGCGGCAGCGCGTTCATTTTTTCCCGCACCTGTGGCTGAATGGCAAAATGCTCCAAAGGCAGATAGAACGAATTTTGAAATACCCGATCCGTATAACCCTGATTTTTAAAGAAAATATACGCGTCACTGGCTACATCTACCCCCGGCGCGTTGGGGTGATCATGCCCGGGCGTTCCCGGCACAATCCATGTTAAAGTAACAGGATTAAAGAAAATCATCTGGTACTTATGCAGCGGCTGCTCCGCTTCCTGTTGCAGCGCCGCCTCCAGCGCCGCTAGCAAACGGCTTCCTACCCCCTGCCGGCGATGCGCCTTATCAACCAGAACGAAGGTAACATAAGCAATGTCTTTACCCGTCACCAAACTGCCGCTGGCAAAGCCGATTACTTCTCCTGTTTCCGCCTTGGCGGTTAAATTGATTTTTTTAACCTGCTGTTTCGGGGTAATAAACGTGTGTTCAAACTCTGCTTCCGGCAGCTTTTTATAAACGACCTCCTGCTCGGCATACCGATTAAACAGCTCGGCAACCTGCGCTATATCGCTAGGCGTTACTCTTTGCATTTGCATTGTATTTCTCCCGCTATTCCTTACGCTAAAGATCCCATGGGATCCCAGGGTTCAAGCATAATAGGCTCCTTAGCATATGCCTCTAGTGCTTTTTCGGACAAGTATTTTTTGTTGACTACAATCTGGTAAGTATATTCATTGAACCAATCATCGGTCATAACGTAATATCCGTCTTTTCCGGGCTCTTTGCCCCAGCTGTTTTCAACGCGCCAGCGGTTGGGCGCGCCATTTTCGTCCAGGTTAACGCCCTGGAAAACCATGGCATGCGTCATAAGGCTTTGCCCGTAATCCAGCCGCTCCCCTTTTGTCATAGTAAACTCGGTGCCTAGCAGCTGCTCGGTATGATACAAAGTAAGATCCATAAGGCCCATATCGCGCTCGGAGCGTTTTCCCACATCGCAGCCGAACCACACGGGCTCACCGTCTTTGAGCTGTGCGATGGCCGCATTTTTCAGCTCTTCAATAGGAAGATTTACATACCGAACTATGCGTCCCTCTTTTACATTGCCTAAAAACTTAACGCTATAGCTATGATAATACGGTTTATCCGCTGTGGGCGCATTGATACAGCTCACATAATCGTTTAATGAAATCCGCACGTACTTCTCGTAAAACTGTTTGGGCGTTAACCCTAGGTCGCAAATGAACTGATCGTCTTTATCGCGCACTTGAAGATCCACTGTTTTCGGCGGCACTCCTAGACAGATGCACAAGGCGTTATATATGGTTTTCAGCATGGCCTCTTTGGCCTGCCGCAGCTCTGTTTCACTGCTGCCCTTGCTATGCATGCGCCGCAGAATGCAGGCGTCTTCGCGCAGCTTTTCCGTAAGCGTATTGTTCATTTCCATTGTTTTAGAAGACGAAACCGTTTCCGGCATTGCGCTTTTAGGAACCACGCCATATTTTTGAGTTAAATTCGCCATCATATCCCACTGCCCGCCGTCATTCAGCGGCGCCGTCAGCAGGTGCGCAATGAGCCGTCCGCCGATCGGTTCATCCAGCGTCTCCAAAATGCTTTCTAAAAAGTAATTCGCTTTTTCCAGCTTGTCATAAAACAGCGTATAATTTTGCGACAGCTCAAAGGTTTCCAAATTCAGGTTTTTCATTACCTGAAAACGCAGGCAATTCAGCGCGGCGAACATCCAGCAGCGGCCACTCTGTTTTTGGTTAGTAATCTCTCCCTGTTTAAGGCTAACCGAAAATTCATGTACCGTGCTTCGCTGTGCCTCTGCGTTTTTTGCGCTAGAAAGCAAGCCATTTTGCATCACTGCATCCATAGCAATTAAATTGGCGCGATCCGCCAAAAAATCAGCTTCCAGCCTCTGGAGCTCTTCTTGTGTAATAGAAATTTGCATTGTATTCCTCCATTCCGAAGCGCTTTAACGCGAAGGTCGCGGCAAAAACTTAACGTTTTTGCCTGCGAAAAAAGCTATTTGTGACGCTTCGGCGTAAATAGCCATGTAAACAATCAGCTATTCAAGCTGATTGTTTACACTTTTCCTCCGTTTTTATACTCTTTTAAGGAAAGAAAAGATGCCTAATAAAACAACTGCCAGCAAGGCTATGTATAGAAATCCCGACAGCGCAATGCCAACTAAAATGAGCGGAAACAGCACCACAGAAAGCACAATCTTCGTAATGCTCCACGCTCCCCGGATCGCTAAAAACAGCAGCTTCACAAAAACTGCTATCATAAGCACAAAAAACAATAATAATAGCATAAAGGCATTCCCCTTTTTAGAATACTATAGCACACCCCACGCGCTAAATCAAGGCTCAAATCATAAATGCCCTATGCCACGTATTGATCAGCCGCATGTAATGCTCTGCTGCAAAATATTCACAGCCTGATCCATTTCTGTCTCTTGCAGACCGGCAAACCCTAATACCAACACGGCTTCCTGCTTTGAAACGCTCTGACTATGGCAATACTCCGAAAGCCCATGAACGCTCAGACCACGCCGCGCGGCGGCCAAAACGACGTCGGTTTCTCTTACTCCCGGAATATGAAACAGCAGATGCAAACCAGCTTCTTCACCGCTAACATAGCCGTTTGGCGCTATTTGCATCAGCTTTTCCTTTAACGTAAGCATTCTTTTCTTATATACATTGGTAGAACGCCGCAAATGCCGAAGATAAAGTCCCTGCCGGATAAACCGCTCCAGCGCGTGCTGTTCAAAACGTGAAATCGTAGAAGCTTGCCGTCCAAACCGTTTCTGAAAGGCTTCCAATAACGGTTCGGGTAATACCATATACGCAGCACGAATCGAAGGCGCAATGCTGCGGCTGAACGTTCCGATATATACCACACGTCCCGCATGATCCATTCCTTGCATGGCCGAAATAGGCCGTGAGCGATACCGAAATTCACTGTCGTAGTCGTCTTCAATAATCCATGCCCCCTGCGTATCGGCCCATTCCAAAAGCTGACTTCTGCGCCCCGCGGGCATAGTGATTCCCATAGGAAACTGATGCGACGGCGTAACGTAGGCTAAATCGGCGCCTACGCGCTGCAGCCGCCCTACATCCATTCCTTGCTCATCTAGAGGAATAGAAACCGGAATTTTTCCGCCGCTTTGTACCACGCGATACGCCGTGCTATAGCCAGGGTCTTCTAGAGCCACCCGGCTCCCATGCGGAAAAAGCTGAAGCAATAAATCGAGCAGGTATTCCATACCGGCGCCTACCACAATTTGCCTCGCATGGCACCGTACCCCGCGGTATTCCTGCAAAAAGAGGCTCAGCGTTTGGCGAAATGCCCAGTCCCCCTGGGCGTCCCCCCGCTGCAACAGCTGCGGGTTTTGGTAAATCACTTCTTTATATATTTTAGCCCATGAGGCGTAAGGAAAAATTTTCGTATCGACAGCCCCGGTTGAAAACGAAAGCCCGGGCGCCTTCTCTTCCGGAAGCTGTTGCTGGCGCCCCGGCCGCTTTTGCTTTACTTCTTTTTCTTCTTCCGATTCAGCAACGGAATGGTCCGCCACTCGTTTCATGGGAATAATCTCGCATACCCGATAACAGGCTCTTGGCAGAGATTCAATATACCCCTCGGCCATGAGAAGGCCATATGCCGTCTCCACCGTACTATGACTAATTGTCAAATGCTGACAAAGAAACCGCTTAGACGGCAGCTTTTCTCCCGCCTTCAGCTCGCCGGCCTGAATTTGCCTCACAATCGCCCGGTATAGCTGTTCATACAACGGAAGGTCTTTATTTTCTTGTAATGTAATTGTTAAATCAAACATTATTCATACTTTTTGGCCAGAGAAAACCCTCTTCCCCGTACCTCATTAACCTGATTGACAATCATAAACGCCACCGGATCAATCTCTCCCACGATCTGGCGCAGACGATTCAGTTCTCGCTTCGATACAATTGACATGACTACGAAACCGTCTTTTTTATGGTAACCTGTTTCTGCTTTCAGCAGTGTGCTGCCGCGGTTTAGCTGGGTTAAGATCGCCTCATTGATCGCCTGATACTGCTCGCTAATAATTTTTACCTGCATTTGCTTCTCGCCCATCAGCAATACCTTGTCCAGCACTACCGTATAGATCAACACCAGCAAAATACCGTAAATCACATTTTCCCGGTTCGTAAACATCATCTGCGTCAATAAAATAGCAAAATCAAAAAAATAAAGCCCTACCGAAACAGAGAGTCCAAACTTTTTATTCAAAATCAGGGGCGGAATATCCATGCCGCCAGTCGATGCTCCCACCTTAACAACCAGCCCCAGACCAAAGCCAATCATCAGGCCAGCCATAATGACCGCCAAAAGCGGGTCATCCGTCATAGAACTCAGCTGGGGAATATTTTGAAAAACAGCTAAAAAAGCAGGATAAATAAATGTGCTCACTAAGGTAGACATGGCAAAGGAAGCACCCAAAAAAGCAAATCCAAGCACAAACATCACTACATTAAAAATAGCGACAAAGGTGGAAACGGGAACGCCAAACTGGTGGTACATGAAAAGTCCCAGTCCTGTAGTACCCCCGGTGATCAGTCCATTCGGTAAAATAAACATAACCACCCCCAGCGCATAAATTAAATTGCCCAGCGCAATAAAGAAAAGACTCTTTATATTAAAAAAGTCTTTCCAGCGGATTTGGGCTATAACAGTTTTTAAGCTCATATGTATCAGTTCCTCCGGTACAATTTTCGACAAAAAAGGAACCATTGTGTAATGGTTCCTTTCGAAAACATCTTAGTCTTCTTCTACTTTAATAACCTGTCTTTTATTGTAGGTTCCACACTCTCTGCAAACGCGGTGAGGCATAACTAATGCACCACACTTGCTGCACTTTGCCAAGCTGGGAACAGACAATTTCCAATTCGCTCTTCTCTTATCGCGACGAGCTTTAGATGTTCTGTTTTTCGGTCCGATAGCGCCCATGATTACACCTCCTAATTCCTATGATCCCGCCTTACAAGCGGTTGCCTATTCTGAAAATAGACCTTTTAACGCTTCCCACCGAGGATCGCCGCTGTCGGTTTCACAATCACACTGACCCTCATTTAAATCTTGTCCGCAGATAGGACACAGCCCTTTGCAATCCTCTTTACATAAGACTTTCATCGGTATTCCGAGCTGAACCTCATGAAGAATGGTCTCCTCCAGATCGATGCGATCGTTCTCAATCGGCAGGACGTCAAAATCCTGATCTAAAGGATCCGTACTGGAAGCTTGGTCCTTCGCAAAACGCTGCTGAATTGTGACGCAAAGTGGCACCTGTACCGGCTTTGTACAACGGGCACAAGCCATTTGGACACTGGTAGTAACCTGAGCACTAAACTCAAGCGCATCTCCGCCAACATTTACGATCTCTCCCTGAATATGCCAGGGTTCCAGAAAATGAACTTCTTCCTCACCCGTATGCACACGGTCGATCTCCCATGTGGCTTCTACCGGAATGTGCAGGCTAGGATCCAGAAGCAAATTACGCACCTGAAAAATCAGCATAGCTCACACCTCCCTTTTCGTCACTCTGACCATTATACACACCTTGACCAGGTTTGTCAACTATCTTTTTTAGCGATTAGGAAAATTAGCAGCCGACAATCTCTTTGGTTTCGCGAGCAATGGCCAGCTCCTCGTTTGTCGGAATGACCATAACTTTAACCTTGGAGTTTGGCGTCGAAATAACCATTCTCTCGCCTCTCACCTTTACTTTTTCCGCATCGAGCTCTACGCCTAAATACCCCAAATACTGGCATACGCCAATCCGTGTATCTGCATCGTTCTCACCGATGCCGGCTGTAAACACAATAGCGTCTACGCCATTCATGGCCGCCGTATAGGCGCCAATATATTTTGCCGTGCGGTAATGCGCAGCCTCAATGGCGACTTTGGCCAGCGGATTGCCGTCCTTAGCTGCCTGGCTTACATCCCGGTTGTCGCTGGACAGGCCGTTTGTCATGCCAAGGAAACCGGATTTCTTATTCAGTATATTGAGCATTTCGTTTACATCTATGCCCTCTTTATTGCAAATGAACTGTACGACAGCCGGATCCAAATCGCCGCTGCGGGTTCCCATGATCAGCCCTTCCAGAGGTGTTAAACCCATACTGGTATCTACGCATTTTCCGCCAATCGAAGCCGATACGCTAGAACCGTTGCCCAAATGACAAACAATAACTTTCGCCTTTTCCGGATCCAGATTCGCATACCGAATGGCCTCTCCGGAAACAAATTTATGGCTGGTGCCATGGAAACCATACCGGCGAATACCATATTTTTCATAATACTCATGAGGAATCGCGTACATATAGGCTTTTTCCGGCATAGACATGCCAAAAGCCGTATCGAATACTGCTACGTTCGGTTTGCCCGGCATAGCCGCTTCACAGGCTTCAATACCGATCAGATTAGCCGGATTGTGCAGCGGGCCCAAATCGAAACACTCACGAATCACGCGCTTAACATCTGCATCTACCACGATAGAATCGCTGTAAACAGTACCGCCGTGCAGTACGCGATGACCAATCGCAGAAATTTCATCGGCATGCTCAATAACGCCGTGTTCAGGATCTTGCAGCGCGGCCAGTACCATTTCTACCGCGACCCGGTGATCCTTCATATCGCACTCCTTCTCATAAGAAGGCTTACCAGCCGGATTATGCGTCAGCTTAGAACCTTCAATACCAATTCTTTCGCACAGTCCCTTAGCCAGAACACTTTCATGGTCCATATCAATCAGCTGATACTTTAAGGAAGAGCTGCCACAATTGATTACCAATACTTTTGCCATTTCTATTCTCCCGTATTTTTTAATTTTAGTGCTTTTGCGCCTGTACAGCCGTAATGGCTACTACGCCAACAATGTCCTCGGCGGAGCAGCCGCGAGACAAATCGTTAATCGGCGCCGCAATCCCCTGGGTAACTGGGCCATAAGCTTCGGCTTTAGCCAGACGCTGTACCAATTTATAACCGATATTACCGGCATCCAGATCCGGGAAAATCAGCACATTCGCCTGCCCGGCCACTTCACTGCCCGGCGCCTTCGAAGCACCCACACTGGGAACAATCGCTGCATCCAGCTGTAATTCGCCGTCCAGTTTCAGCTGCGGATTCTGCTCTTTCGCAATCCGAACGGCCTCTACCACTTTATCAACATCGGCATGCTTAGCGCTTCCCTTAGAAGAATGAGACAGCAGCGCTACTTTAGGCTCTTCCTGAACCAACATCTGGAATGACTGTGCCGAAGAAGCGGCAATGGCTGCCAGTTCTTCCGAACTAGGATTCTGCACCAGACCACAATCACTGAAAACGAATGTACCATTGGCTCCCATATCGCAATCCGGAACCACCATAATAAAGAAAGAGGAAACTAATTTAGTACCCGGAGCTGTTTTAATAATTTGAAGCGAGGGCTTCAGCGTGTTTGCCGTTGAATGGCAAGCACCGGAAACAACGCCGTCGGCATCGCCTGCTTTAACCATCATGCAAGCAAAATACATGTATTCATGCAGCATCAGGTCTTCGGCCATTTCTTTGGTCATGCCTTTGGCTTTTCTAAGCTCAACCAACTGATCGATATATTGCTGCGTTTTCTCATACGTTGCCGGATTCACAATCGTAGCGCCGCTGATATCCAGCCCCTGACTGTTAGCCTCAACCTCTTCCGGCGTGCCAACAATAATCAGATTGGCGATTTCTTCTTTTAAAATAACCGCCGCCGCTTCAAATGTGCGTCTATCCATTGACTCTGGCAGTACAATGGTTTTTTTGTCGGCTTTTGCGCGTGCCTTAACGCTTTCCAAAAAAGTACTCATGGACATATGTCCCCCTTCTGATTTGTTTTCCTTAATGTATAGTGACTTTTAGGTCACAATCTATCAACATTATAAGACGATTGCAGGATATTTGCAAGTTCTAATTGACTTTTTTTGTGAAAACCTTCATAATAAGAGTAAGTTATGGTGAACCTGCTTATCAAGGTCATCATCATTTTGCAGGAGGAATTCATGAAAGAAGAAATTTACACCATTCCTGTGATGGATGGATTTAAAGAAGATTGCGAATGTCCTTTTTGCGCCATGCGGCGCACACTGGAAGATAAAACAATAGACTATGTTTTAAGTCCCGCGTACATGGAAGAAGATGTACGGGGAGAAACTAACGACAAAGGCTTTTGTCATGAACATATGCAGCGGCTTTATGCCGAGGGAAATGCGCTCGGCCTTGCGCTGATGCTGCATTCGCATATGAAGGCGCAGCACGAGACCGTGCAGAAGCTTCTCTCCCAGAGCACTTCTGGTAAGCGCGGCCTTTTTTCTAAGAAGCAAGCTGACGTCAGTCCATTAGAAGCAAACCGGCGCCATTTTACAGAGAGCTGCTATGTATGCCACCGAGTGGATGAGATTTTTGACCGATATATCAGTGCTTTTTTTATGCTCTGGAAAAAAGGCGGCGAATTTCGTGATCTCGTTACCGGCAGCCAAGGATTTTGCCTGAATCATTTTATGCAAATTTACGAAGCAGCCGCGCAGCATTTAAGTGCCGACGCTGCCAAAGAATTTCGCGATCAAATCGCTGCACTTGAAATGGAAAATTTAAAACGGGTGGAGGACGATTTAGAATGGTTCACCCTGAAATTCGATTACCGTTACAAGGATAAACCCTGGAAAAACGCTAAAGATGCGCTGCCGCGCAGCATTTTGAAGATTAACGGCCAGTTTGTTGATCGGTCGCCTAAAAAATAAATAAGTAAATTGTTGCCCGCAGTAATAAAAAAGTAGGAGGTATGGGAGTAAGTGAGATCTTTCTGGATTTTTTAGTTCCTACGCTCAATCAGATTCGCCAGAGTATTCGTGGTATCGATGATAGCTATAATAACTTCTGGGATATTCTGGCTGAACTGGTTCAAAATGCAGTAGACGCGATTCGGCGTTCTACTGCTTCGTCCCCTGGTAAAATTGAGCTACATATAGACTGTCAGCAGCACGCCATTTCTATTCGTGACAATGGTTGCGGTATCGCGCCAGAAAAACTGATCGAGCTTCTCCGTCCCTTCTCCACCGACAAATCGGATGACGAGAATCAAATTGGCGAAAAAGGAGTCGGGTTAAAGTTTGCCTATTTTCAAAGCAGCTTTTTTTCCATTCATACCGGAACCGAGCTGGGAAGCGCTAAGGCTGAAATTCATGATGCCTGACTCTGTAAGCACCAAACCAACTAGGAATATTTGGCAGTTTCCTACGAAAAATATGATGCACCGTTCTTTGGTACAGAAATTATTTTAAAAGGAATTGAGAATCAACCATGTAATATTTCCTCTCTATAACTATTTATCTTCTTTATCAGCATTTCCATATGTATTTTATTAAAATCCGTTGTGTCCATAACAATACGCGGACCATTCGCTACGAAGTTGTCTACCCCTCTATCAATAATTCCACTCACAAAGTTTTCATATGAAATAGGTTTAACATCTTTATTCGGAGTTTTTTCTGGATAGCAGTCATTTACAACATGACCTCTATGTCTGTCCGGGCTATTATTTCTTTCTACAAAACGTTCATATATTATAGAGTAATTTCCTGTCAATGTTACAGTAATCGCTATATATGAATATCTTTCAAGAATTTCTATTAGGGGCTTCCTTGATACTTTTTCAAAATTATTTTCAAGTATAAATGGCTGACTATTTTTCATTAACTGTTCCGCCATATAGTACATAATATTCATACTAGCAATACCTAATTTAACTTTTTCTTCCCTGGAACAAAACCCTATATCATCATACATTAATTCTTTAATTTTATCTTTTGAAATAACAGGTAATCCGAAGTGTTCTGCTAAAAGTGCTGCCATTGTGCTTTTCCCCGCAGCAGGAATCCCGGTCACTAAGATACAGTACATTTTTAACCCTCCGCGTCAACCACGATATAATTGCCCCCTATTTCATCCATTTGCAATAAACAATCGTCAGAAACATTTTTATCAGTTATGAGCAAATCATAATCATCGATTTTACATACAGAGTGAACAGATGATTTCTCTATTTTTTCAGATGGATATAACCCTATATTCATGATACTATTCTCCATAACTGCTCTTCCAAACTCTACACCCGCACTATTATGTATAGATGCTCCAAAATCCATAGATAACGCTGAATGGGATAAAAAGGATTTATCTGTTCGTATGTTTTTCACCATTTGTATCGTATAGTAATCATGACAATGTCCTTTATGTGACATTTCTCCTCCCAGAAGAATAACAGTAATATTTTCTTTTTTTCTCAAAACTTCTGCTATTGTGACAGAGTATGTTAAAACGGTTATATTTATATTATCAGGTAAATTCAAAGCCATATAATAGCCTACTGATGATGTAGTAATGTAGATTACATCATGCTCCTTTATATATTCTATTGCTCGTTTCGCAATGGCCAAGTAACTCTTTTTTATTTCTGATAAATCTTTTGGATTATAGTTTGCATCCGGATAAATTCCTTTTGGTGTTGCTGCAATAGCACCTCCATGAGTTCTTTGCAACAGTCCTCTGCTTTCCAGTACCCGCAGATCTCTCCTGGCGCAATCTGCAGATATTTGATATAGCTCTTGAATTTCAGATACCATAATTCTTCCTGTCTCATTTACTCTGTTTACAATATCTCTTTGCCTTTCTTCCATGAACATATCATTATCACTCCCTTTTATTCTCATTCCAGGGTTTGTTTGCAATTGTTTGTTCTTATTTATAATTGATTATACAAGTTTATGCGTAAAGTTTCAAGTATTATATATAGCTTTTATTGGGAAATAACAAAGCTCTGCCAGCAAATGAATTACCCTATTTCTGCTCTTTCTCAACCTATTTCCTCTGCCTTTATTAGCCTGCGTTTTTGCCTTTTCTACTTCTTGCTCGGACTGCTTCAAATCATCTTGCAGAGAATGGATTTTATCATCACTCTGCTGTAACTATTCACAATGATTTTTATTGATTTCCTCAAAAGCAGCGTTCTCCCCCTAAAAATCTGCTTTTCTGGCTTTCAGAGCCGCCACTTCTTTTATCGCTTCTTCTTTTCAAAGTCCAGAACGGATGGGAAGTGACCGATGAAGATGTAGCCAAACTGCACCAGCTAAGCATTACCATTGAAGAGCTTCATGAATCTTCGTTTCTATCCGGTGCGCCTACGCATATTGCTTGCTGCACCCATCGACTTCTGATCAATGCAAATACAACGCGCCTGTCTATATTATTGACCTCAAGCGGCTATTAAGCACGTTGTAAATTAAAAAAACGGGGGATCCTCTCTTACCCCCGTTTTTTTGTTACCTATTTGCCCACGCGCCTGCTTATTACCGTTTTTTCATCGGCACATTTTCTTTTGCAATTTTTCTAACGCTTTTTTCTCTATTCGGGATACATAGCTCCGGCTAATGCCCATAGATTTAGCCACCTGTCGCTGCGTTTCTTCTTTATTTCCTTTTAAGCCATAGCGCCTCTCTAATACGTCGCGCTCGCGCAGTGTAAGCTCTTGCTGCATCGCTGCTAACAGCTCTTTTTTATTCATGGCCAGATCAACCTGTTCCGTTACCGATTCATCTTCATATACCAGCACGTCGTCCCAGGAAATTGTATTGCCCTCTTTGTCCTGTCCGATCGGTTCTTGCAGAGAAACATCTTGTTTCTTTTTCTTGTCTGCCCGTAAAAGCATTAAAATTTCATTTTCGATGCAGCGCGCCAGATACGTACTTAACTTTGCTTTTTTCTCCATATCATAGGTATCAATTCCTTTAATCAGCCCAATCGCCCCTACCGAAATCAGATCGTCCGGTTCCCAGCTGGTAACGGTTGCCGCATATTTTCGTACAATATGAGCAACCAGCCTCATATTGCGCTCAATTAGTTCTTCCCGCGCCTTCGGGTCTCCGGCAGCCAGCCGCGTTAAGCATGCCTGCTCTTCGGCCGCCGACATCGGTTTGGCAAAAGACCCTCCTCCCGCTTCATATCGTGCATGAAAAAGAACCTGTAATAAAAGAGTAAACCACATAATACTGCTCCTAAGTAGTCTTTTACAGCATATGTGGTTTCTCTTTTTAAAATGAAGAATTTCAGAAAAATCGGCTAGTCGTATTGACCATACGAAGAATAGCTGGACTCATAACTATAATCGTACGTTGTCCCGTCCTCATACCCATAGTCATACTCGTTGTCATAGCCATAATCATTGTCATAGCCATAATCGTAGTCGTCCGCCGAATCGCTATACCCGTACCCGTAGGAATCCGCCTCATAATCGTACCCATAATCATAATTGTAATCATAATCATCGGTATAATCGTCGGAATACCGAGCAAGAACCTGCGGATAATCACTGGCATATCGCAGGCCAACGTCTTTCACCGGTTCGCGCAGCGTTTCTCCATTGATGCAGGCGTCAATGAGTTCTTTCGCGTTTTCTACATCACTTTCATCTGGAAGAATCACAGACAGCGTCTCCGAAGAACCATAGGAATACGTGGGCATATCCGCAATATAGCCGGTTAAGCTGTTTGAGACAATATTCCACTGCGCCCAATCGTCCAGCTGCATTCGCACCAGATCGCCAATTTTACTGGTAGGCATATCGGTAATAAAACAAGACGAAAGGCTATCCATTAAGCTCATATAATTGGTAAGAATGGTTGGTGAAAAGATTTTATCCAGCATAGCCTGAATCATGGCCATCTGGTTTCGTCCGCGCTGTACGTCGCCATTTTCAAAGGCATAACGCTCGCGAACAAAAAGCAGTGCCTCATAACCGTTTAGATCATTATACCCTTTCACAAATTCCTTACCGTCAATAGACGTAAAGTCATATTCGGAATATACGGTAACGCCTCCCAGCGCCTCAATAATATTTTGAAAACCGCTGAAATTGATGCGTACATAATAATCCAGCTGAACATCTAACAAATTTTCTAGCGTCTCCATAGAGGTATCAATACCATATAAGCCCGCATGCGTCAGCTTATCAGGCAAATCGCTCTCCTTCATAAACGGTAGATCTACATAATAATCACGGGGGACAGTTGTTAGCAGCACCTGCTTCGTTGTAGGATTGACCGTCGCAATAATATTGACATCGGCACGTCCGTTATCGAGAGAAACCTCGCCCCACTCGTCGTTTCCAGACAGATACACGCTAAAAGGCTCCATGCTAACCTGAATGTCCGCTTTAGAAGATTCCTCTACTTCTTGCTCGTACGTAAAGGCATCGAGCACTCTTGTTTCGGTATCAAAATCAGGATGCTTTTCCAGAATCAGAGACCGATACATTTCGTTAATCACCATAGCGTCAATCTCGCCTGAATACAGCGCCTCCGTTTGTGCCGGAATGCTTTGGTACTCTAGCGTATTCAGCTGCGTGCCCAGCTTCATACTAATATCTTGCAGGGTAAGATCCGTATTTTCTCTGTCAATCGTTTCTTGAATACCAAAACGCTGACTGGCCAAATCTTCCAGTCCCGTCGCCGTGCTGTTCTGTAAAACAATAATAGAAACCTTACTCTCGCGAGTACCCCCTAGCTGGCCAGCCGTAAGGTTCTGTATAACCGAATACGTTTTGCCGATATAAATAGAACCTACTAAAAATAAAGCAGAAAAGAATACGCTTACGGTTAGCCCTACGCGCCTAGCCTTAGGGCTGCGCTGCAGCCAAATAATTATGCCAGCCAGCAAAACCAATGCCAAAAGAATTAACAGGACGTATTGAAGCGGTAACATATTCAGCAATAGCACCATAACAAAAAGCACAATAGAAAGAATCACCTGAATGCCCACTGTTAATAGACTCACTCTTGCTTGTCTTCTCTTTTTTTGCCGAATTCTCCGAAGCCTAGCCTCTTCTTCTCTGCGTTTAATATGTGCTGAGTGTAAATCTGCCTCATGCGCCAATGTTCTGGTAGTACTACTTTTCGCTCTGCGTGCTGCTGCGCGAGCTCTGGCCGCTTCATCTTGCGTAGTTCTATTTCGGGAAGACGGCGCTATCGGCTTTCCACTAGCGTCGTAGCGGACCGGCCGTTTTTTTGGCGGTATCGGCCTCCCGTTCTCGTCGTAGCGAACCGGCCGTTTTCTTGGCGGTATCGGTCTGCCGTTCTCGTCATAGCGAACCGGACGCTTTTTCGGCGGTATCGGTCTGCCGTTCTCGTCATAGCGAACCGGCCGTTTTCTTGGCGGTATCGATCTGCCGTTCGGATCGCTTTTCCTTTGGTCTTTTTGATCCACGTTATTTGTCACTCCTATAAATCAATAAAAATAACCATTTTTCATTATACCGATTCCTTCACCAAATTACAACTCTTTTCCTGTTTCCAATTTGTAAAAAAGCTCTTTAGCCGTGGCAGCTTTCCACAGCTAAAGAGCTTATAAACTAGGGCCAATCACAGGCTTAGGCCTGCGCTGCCTGACTTTCCGCGATAATCTTTTCCATTACTTCATGGCTGGCTTCTTCGTACCGTACAAACTCCATGGTATAAGAACCACGCCCCTGCGTCATGGAACGAAGATCCGTAGGATACGAGAACATCTCGGCCATGGGCACTTCCGCATCAATCATCTGCTTTCCGCCTTGCGGCTCCATGCCCAGTACGCGGCCCCGACGCTTTGTCATATCGCTCATAATGTCACCCATGTAGGCTTCGTCCACCAAAATATGAACGGCCACAATCGGCTCCAAAATAACCGGTTTCGCTTTAGGAATTCCGTCTTTAAAGGCCATAGAAGTTGCCATTTTAAACGCCATTTCCGAAGAATCCACCGGATGATACGAACCGTCGATCAGCGTAGCTTTAACTCCTACCATAGGATAGCCGGCCAGCACGCCGCTCTTCACGCTCTCCTGAATTCCCTTTTCTACGGCCGGGAAGTAGTTTTTCGGCACCGAACCGCCAAAAATCTTCTCTTCAAACACATATGGAGTGCTCAAATCGCCCGAGGGCTCAAATACCATGAGAACGTCGCCATACTGTCCGTGTCCGCCCGACTGTTTCTTATATTTGCCGCGCACTTCAGCCTTGCCGTTAATAGTCTCGCGATACGAAACTTTCGGCTTGCTCAGATCAACTTCAACTTTAAACTTATTCTTCAGTTTATTAACAATGACATCCAAATGCTGATCGCCTACGCCATAGATCAGCTGCTGCTTCAGCTCGCTGTCCACCTCGGTGCGCACGGTCGGATCCTCTTCCATAATCTTGGCTAGGCTAGAACTTACCTTGTCCTCGTCTCCCTTGTTTTTAGGTTGAATCGCCATACACAGTAATGAAGGAGCAAACTCCACTCCCTCGTATTTTACATTAAAGCCCTTACTGCAAAGCGTATCTCCCGTCGTCGTTACCGTCAGTTTACTCAGCGCGCCAATATCGCCGGCCCGCAGCTCCGGAACCTCAATCTGTTCCTTACCGCGCATCACATATACACGGCTTACCTTCGTCTCGACCTCTTTATTGATATTCATCAGCGTAGTATCTTTACGCAGCGTACCGGACATCACTTTAAAATACGAAATCTTCCCTAAATAGGGATCCACGCTCGTCTTAAATACCAGCAAAGAAATATTACCCGCCGGCTGACAAGGCACCTCAATCGCATTGCCATTCAAATCCTGCGCCGGATTGGTAGGCTGCGCCAACACCGGATTTGGGAAATAGCTGCAAATTGAACTCATTAAGACACCAATACCCATACCATTGGCGGCAGAGCCGCAAAGCACCGGAACAATATCCCCTGCCATAATACCAACGCGCAGAGCCGTTAAAATTTCTTCCTGCGTAAATTCTTCGTCATTGAAGAAGCGCTCCATAAGGTCGTCGTCGGTAGACGCCACTGCTTCCAGAATCATCTGGCGCACAGGCTCAATTTCTTCCTGCATGTCCTCCGGCACCGGGCACTCCTCTACACGGTTGCCGGAAAAACGCCGCCCCTCCATTTTGGGTACGTTAACAAATCCGGCAAATTTGCCATCTTCTTTAAACGGTACCTGGAAGGGGGCAATGGCCTTGCCAAATTTCTCCTGCAATTCTTCCAGAACCTTAACCAGATCCGCCTCGTCCTCATCCATACCATTGACAAAGATCATACGCGGCAGTCCGGCTTTTTCGGCTTTTTCCCAGGCCAGCTCGGTGCCTACCTGCACCCCTGCCTTAGCCGAAACCACAATTACGGCGCCGCTGGCGACTCGCAGCGCTTCATCCACTTCACCGGCGAAATCAAAATACCCGGGCGTATCCATTACATTAATTTTATGTTTAATAAAACTACTGCTCCATTCAATCGGCAGCACCGACGTATTGATTGAAAAACCACGCTTGGTTTCTTCCGGATCGAAATCACTAATCGTGTTCTTATCGGCCACACGCCCTAAACGCGTTGTCCCTTTTGAAATAAAGGCCATCTGCTCTGCGATCGTCGTTTTACCGACACCGCCATGTCCTAATAATACGATGTTGCGGATATTTTCCGCGGAATATACTTCCATAAGTATGTCCTCCTATTTCAAGATATTGGAAAGAAAAACCCAAACGCTTTGGCTTCTTGATTTCTCTTTGTATGATCTTACCACATTTTTCTCCATTTGAAAAGAGAAAATTATGCAAAACATCGTTTTTTTACAAAAGAAATCCGGATTTATTCGTTATCATTCATCTTGGCCAGCTTTTCCGCCTGATCCGCGGTAATTAGCCGGTCAATGAGCTCCTCTAAATCTCCGTCCAAAATATCCTGCATGCGGTGCGTCGTCAGTTTAATGCGGTGATCCGTCACTCGCGTCTGCGGAAAATTATAGGTGCGAATTTTTTCGCTGCGATCTCCGCTTCCCACCTGACTGCGCCGATCCGCGGAAACCGCCGCCTGTTGTTTGCTAAGCTCAATTTCATATAATCTGGCTCTTAACACCTTAAGCGCCTTATCCTTATTTTTCAGCTGACTTTTTTCATCCTGGCAGCTTACCACAATTCCCGTAGGGTAATGGGTAATACGTACCGCTGAGTCCGTCGTATTCACTGATTGCCCGCCATGGCCCGAAGAGCGAAACACATCGACCCGGATATCGTTCATATCAATCTGCACATCCACTTCTTCCGCCTCCGGAAGCACCGCCACCGTAACCGTTGAAGTATGAATCCGTCCGCCGGATTCCGTTACCGGTACGCGCTGCACGCGGTGAACGCCGCTCTCATACTTAAGCCGGGAATACGCGCCGCGTCCCTGTACCATAAACACCACTTCCTTAAAGCCGCCCAGTCCATTTTCATTGAGGCTGGCCAGCTCTGTTTTCCAACCTCGCCGCTCCGCATAGCGCCCATACATGCGGTACAGCTCGGAGGCAAAAAGCGCCGCTTCATCGCCGCCCGCACCGGCGCGAATTTCCATAATTACGTTTTTCTCGTCATTAGGATCCTTAGGCAGCAGTAAAATCTTCAGCTGATTCAGCAGTTTTTCCTTTGCTTCCCAGCTGGCCTCCAGCTCTTCTTTGGCCAGCTGCTTCAGCTCTTCATCGGACTCATTTTCAAGAAGCCCCAGTGCTTCCTGCTCCTGATCTAAGGCCTTTTCATACGCCTGATACGTCTCTACCAAAGGCTGCAAAGACGCATGTTCCTTCATGAGCTTTTGCCACTGCTCCTGATCGGCAATCACCGACGGATCATTCAGACGAATGCCCATTTCTTCATATCGTATTACCATTTCTTTTAATTTATCTACCATGATTCTTTCCTCTTTCTACGATAACCACCCGGTCGTGACCAGCTAAGTCCTTTTTCACAGCGACCACCCGCAGGCCCGCTTGCCGCGCCAATTCCGTTACCGCAGCCGCCTGCCGATAGCCAATTTCCCAAAACGCCCGGCCCGCCGGCTTTAAAAAGCGTCCCGATTCCGCCGCCAGCCGCCGGTAGAATGTTAATCCGTCTGCCCCGCCGTCCAGCGCCAGGCGCGGTTCATACTCTCGCACATCCCGGCTCAGCTGCTTCATCTCTTCCTCGTCAATATAGGGAGGATTCGCTGTAATTACGTCATATTGCCGGCCCGCCGGCACCGCTTCCCATAAATCCCCTTGATAAACTGAAATCGTTACTTGGTTAAGCGCCGCATTGCCGCCGGCTATGTTTATCGCCTCCGGCGAAATATCGGCGGCGTCTACGCATGCCTGCGGCAAATACTTTGCCAAGCTGACCGCAATGCATCCGCTGCCCGTGCATAAGTCCAGTACCTGTAACGGACGGTTCCCGGCCCAGGCAAGAACCTCTTCTACCAGCGTTTCTGTATCCGGACGCGGAATCAGCACCGCAGAACTTACCCGAAACGGAAGGCCCATAAACTCCCATTTTTCCAGTATATAGGCAACAGGTTCACCTGCTTGCCGGCGCGCGATCCGCTGCCGATACTGCCGGCAGCCCTCCGGCGAGGCGGCTTCGTCACACCGCAGCCAAAACGCAGCGCGGTCCAGCGAAAAAACAGACTCCAATAAAAGCCAGGCCTCCAGCTGCGCGTCTTCGCCGCTCAGCGCGCTTTGTCCTTCCGCAAGCAGCTGCCGCAGCGTAATTTTCTCTCCTTCAGGCTTCATAAAGGTTTTCCTCGCCGAAGCATTCCGGAATTAACTGCGGATGCTCCTTCTCTAAGAGCGTTTTAACAGAGGCAATCGCTACCTCTATTTCCTGATCGTCGGGCTCGTTTGTAGTAATCCGCTGAATCATAAGCCCCGGAGAAACCAGCCAATCGATAATCTTAGACTTCGACCGGGCCGAAAATTTTAAAACTTCATACGACGCGCCGGCAATAACTGGAATCAGCGCTAAATGACATAAAAAGCGCAGTCCCGGATTGGTCACTTGAATAAAGGCATTCAATAAAATACTCAGCAGCATAATAATAAATATAAAGCTGGTGCCACACCGTTTATTAAAACGGCTGCAGGTTTTAACGTTTTCTACCGTGAGCGGAAGCCCCGCCTCAAAACAATTGATAACTTTATGCTCGGCGCCATGGTATTCAAAAGTACGCTGAATGTCTTTCATTTTGGCAATTAAAACCATATAAAGCAAAAACAAGAGCATGCGCACAATCCCTTCGACAATACCCATAACATATGTGCTGGGAATATACGTATACAAAAACCGCGAAATCGCTACCGGCAGCGCGACAAACAAACCCAGACACAGCAAAACGGCAAGAACCATAGTAATGCCCATGGTAATAGAATCGCCATGCTCCTGCCACCAGCGCCCCAGCTTTCCTTTGGGCTCTTTTTTTTCTTCTTCCTCTTCTTCCATAAAGAAATCGGCTGAATAGGTGAGCGTTTTCATGCCGACAATGAGTGATTCGGCAAAACGGATCACCCCGCGAATCAGCGGCCAAGATAAAATCTTGTGCCGCTCCGTCATAGACCCATGGTCAAATAAAGCGGCCTCAATCGATCCATCGGTCTTACGCACAGCCACTGCATAGTGACTGCGTCCATTCATCATAACGCCTTCCATAACCGCTTGACCGCCAATGGAAGGTCTTGCCTGATCGTTCATTTTTCTTCTCCTATGAAATAACCGGCTGAAGCGCCTTGCTCCAGCCGGTTATAATGTTTGTGTGTTGATCTGCCACTGGCAGAAAGGGCACGATTAGTTGCCCATGTTGTATTTGCGGTTGAACTTCTCTACACGACCGCGAGCCGCAACGGACTTCTGCGTACCGGTATAGAACGGGTGGCATTTCGAGCAGATTTCTACCGTGATTTCCGGAACAGTAGAACCAACTGTGAACTCATTACCGCAATGGCACTTTACTTTAGCCTGAAAATATTCAGGATGAATTCCTTGCTTCATTAGGGGATTCACCTCTTTCTTGGGATATTTGCGCAGTTTGATTGCCGACCAAAAAGCACTTCATGTATTATAGCATAGGCTTTTTTTTCATGCAAGACATTTTTCAAAAATTCCTCTGGAGTCTCCCTTATTTTTTTGATATAATGCTAACAAAGAACCCGGGCGCATGCTTGCGCTGCTGCTTCGGAATGGAGGTAATCATGAGTAAACTCATTTGGAAACCCGGCAATATGCTGTATCCTGTTCCGGCCGTTATGGTATCGTGCGGCCGCTATCACTCCCCCGGCGACGAAACCGGCTGTAATATTATTACCGTCGCCTGGACCGGTACCGTCTGTTCCGATCCGGCCATGACCTATGTTTCTATCCGTCCTTCCCGGCATTCTCATGCCATAATAAAAGAAACCGGCGAATTTGTTATTAACCTGACCACCGCCTCTCTGGCATCCGTTGCCGACGCCTGCGGCGTACTCTCCGGGCGCGACGTTCATAAATTTGAGCGCTACCCTATTACCGCGCAGCGCGCGGCAACCGTTGACGCGCCGCTCATTGCCGAAAGCCCTGTAAACCTGGAATGTAAGGTTACCCAGCAACTACCGCTGGGCTCCCATGATATGTTTTTGGCTCATATTACCGCCGTTAGAGTGGACGAATCCCTGCTAGATAGCAGCGGACGGCTGCATTTGGACCGGGCGCATCTGGTTGCCTATTCTCACGGCATGTACTATGAACTGGGAAAAGCCCTGGGACGCTTTGGATTTTCTGTGCGCAAAAAAGCGCCGGTTTCGCCTAGGCCGCAAGTTAGGCCCAGAATCGCTAAAGGAGGTAAGCGCATATGACATTTGGTAATCGGCTTCGTACGTTACGGCTGGAAGCCGGCATGAGCCAGGAGCAGTTGGGACAAAAGATTCATGTATCGGCCCGCGTGGTGGGCTATTATGAGACAGACGATCGCTTTCCTAAAAACCAGCAAATTTTAATTGACATTGCGAAAACATTTCGCGTCTCGCTGGATTATTTGCTGGACAATCCGGTAAGGCAGGAAAGCTCCTGCCCCAGCCGCTTTTGCTACATGAAATCGATGGACCGGGAGCACCGAGCCTTGGTTAATGAATACATACTCTTCTTGCGCTGGAAGCAGCGCCGCGATCAGCTGCGCTCGGACGAAACGGAAGGCGAGGCGAAAGACAAATAAAAATACGCCGCTCGACTCAGGAAGTTTTCCTGGGTAGAGCGGCGCTTTTTAATGCCATAAGTAACAGAGAGCCGCTATAAGCAGCACCTGAACTCCTAGTATCAGCGGCACCCCAAGGGTAAATTTCAAATGCCTGGTCTTATGGTGAAAGCAGTACATGCCCAGCAGACACCCCAGGCTGCCGCCTAAAGCGGCAATCCCGATTAGGCGCCGCTCCGGAATGCGCCATCGCCCTTTCCGGGCCCTCTGCTTATCAACGCCAAAACAGATCAGACCCAGCAGATTGATCGCAGCGCCATACACGCAGATCCAAAACCACGGCTGCCGCCAGAAAGCCGAAGCTGTGACAATCAAGCCTTGCCGACAGATCCGAAGAGCTGCATTTTCTCGGTAACTTTGTCCTTAATCGCTGCTGCGCCGGGCGCTAACAGTTTACGAGGATCAAAGCCTTTACCCTGCTGATCTTTACCGGCCTCAATATATTCGCGGGTTGCCGCGGCAAATACCAGCTGACACTCCGTGTTAACATTGATCTTAGAAACGCCCAGGTCGATCGCCTGTTTAATCATGTCGTCCGGAATACCGGTACCGCCGTGCAGAACCAGAGGCATAGCCCCCGTTTTCTCCTGAATTTTAGCCAGCACGTCAAAGTTCAGGCCCTGCCAGTTTTCAGGATATACGCCATGAATGTTACCAATACCGGCTGCCAGCATGTCAACGCCCAGATCGGCAATTTGTTTGCACTCTTCCGGATCGGCCACTTCGCCGCCGCCAACAACGCCGTCTTCCTCGCCGCCAATGGCGCCTACTTCAGCCTCTACAGAAATACCCTGGCTGTGAGCAAGCTCAATAATCTCGCGGGTTTTTTGAATATTTTCCTCAATATCATAATGAGAGCCGTCGAACATAACCGACGAGAAACCGGCCTCAATGCATTTCTTGGCGCCTTCATAGCTGCCATGATCCAGATGCAGCGCTACCGGCACGGTAATGCCCATTTCCTCTACCATGGCCGATACCATAGCGGCTACGGTTTTGAAACCGGTCATATATTTGCCGGCGCCCTCAGATACACCTAAAATAACCGGGGACTTATTTTCTTCTGCGGCCTGCAGAATCATTTTGGTCCACTCCAAATTGTTAATGTTAAACTGGCCAACGGCATAATGGCCTGCTTTTGCTTTCTTTAGCATTTCAGCTGCAGATACTAGCATGTTGATTCCTCCTAATCGTTGTATTAATAAAGCATCACTGCCTTATGTTCTAAATCAATATTATAAGTTACTTTTTACCAGATTGCAACCTTTTCTTTTTGGCGTACCGCGGCGTCTTCTTTCCTTGGGGAGCGGCCGCGCTTTTAGAAGCCGGCCTCTGCGCCGCGCCGCCAGGGCGGCGTCTGTTTCCTTTTTCCCGCTCTGCGGGCTCTGGCGGTACTAAACAGCGCCGATCATAGCCGATTAAGTCTTCGCGGTGAGCTAGGCGCAGGGCTTTACGCACCAGCGCGTAGTTTTTAGGATCGCGGTATTGGAGCAGCGCCCGCTGCATGGCTTTTTCTTCATACGTTTTAGGAACGTAGACGCGCTGCATGGTGAGCGGATCGTAGCCTGTGTAGTACATGGTGGTTGCGCGCGTTCCCGGCGTGGGGTAAAAATCCTGTACCTGTTTGGGGTTAATATGGTGATCGCGCATGTATTCTGCGAGCTGTACGGCTTCGCGCAGCGTGCTGCCGGGATGGCTGGACATAAAATAAGAAACTATGTATTGATCTTTTCCCAGCTTTTTGTTAATGTCGTAAAACATCTGTTCAAACCGGTTGAACACCTGACAGTCCGGCTTGCCCATGAGCGAAAGCACGCCGTGCGCCACATGTTCAGGCGCAACGCGTAGCTGCCCGCTTACATGGTGCTGGCAGAGCTCGCGTATAAACCGGTCGGAATGGTCGAGCAGCGCATAGTCGAAGCGCACGCCGGAGCGGACAAACACTTTTTTAACTCCCGGCAGGCGCCGTACAGCCTCTAACGCTTTTAAATACTCGCTGTGATCGACCTTCAGCTGGCTACAGGGCGTGGGCGACAGGCAGCGCTTGCCCCGGCAGGTACCGCGCTTTAGCTGCGCGTCGCAGGCGGGCCGCATGAAGTTGGCGGTTGGGCCGCCAATATCATGGATATAGCCTTTAAAATCAGGGAGCTTCGTAAGCTCCTTTGCTTCTTCGACAATGGACTCCACCGAGCGCGACTGCACGATGCGCCCCTGGTGAAACGTGAGCGCGCAAAACGCACATTCCCCAAAGCAGCCGCGGTTGGCGGTAATGGAAAACTTAACTTCTTGCAGCGCCGCGATACCGCCTGCCTTATCGTAATCCGGGTGCCAGGTGCGTTCATAATGCAGCCGGCTCAGCTCGTCCAGCTCCTGGCGATCTAGCGGCATGGCCGGCTTTTCCACGATCACATACTGATTCCCATGTTTTTGCCCCAAACTGCGGCCGCGAATGGGGTCTTGCTCTAAATACTGCGTGGCAAAGCACTGAGCATACACCTTTTTATCGGCAGCCACTTCGTCATACCCGGGAATTTCCATAACATGCTCTGGCAGCTCCGGGCTCAGATAACAAGTGCCCGGAACGCCATGAATCTGCGACAGGCGCTCGCCCGCGCTAAGGCGCCGGCAAACCTCCTTGGTAGCCCGCTCGGCCATGCCGTAAATCAGCATATCGGCGCCCGAATCAATTAAAATAGAACGTCGCACGCGATCTTCCCAGTAATCATAATGCGCAAACC
>CALWPV010000068.1 GCA_944383515.1 uncultured Clostridia bacterium | reverse complement strand
TTTGCAAAGAATGCCGCCGCTTTTTTAAGAATGCAATCTCCTTGCGTAATTCTTCATTTTCCCTTTTTAAACGGATATTCTCTTTCATGGAGTCATACTCTTCTTGGGCTTGAGGATCTGTTTGGCGTTCATTGCGGAATTCTAAGCATTACTTGAGAGATACTGGCTTTAGATACGCTATACTCAGCGGTGATACTTTGGTAGGTTCGGCCCCTTTCCTCATGGAGGCGAACCATCTTCTTTTTGAATTCAGGAGTATAATTTTGTAACATAATGATTACCTCTTTTCTTATGGTTTTTATTATAGATTATTAGCCACTATCGTTACAACTTTATTATAGCACTTCATTCAAAACTCATTTAACTATTCTAAGTATATCTTTACAAATCTGCTCTGTTTCAAAGTCATCACACGAAAGTGATCTTTTGATCTCATATGACTTTAACGTTTTAACCAACCTGCTTAAACTTTTAAAATATTTATGCTTAAATTCTGATGGGAGTTTTTCTGAAATAGTAAGTTCTAATAATTTTATTATGGTTTCCTCCCTTGATAACTGAATAATAGAATGCCCCTTTTTTTGATTTCCTCCCAGTGGAAAAAAAATATACTTTACTTTCACCCTATGGTCATTATACGCTTTCATTCTCATGTCAATTATTCTTTTACCACCACTAACCCTCTCCCTAAAAAAATCCGATGATATTCTTAACTTATTTATTGCATCTTCTCTAAGTCCCATAATATACTCCCCATTATTATAGATCCATCCATCATTCCCAAGAAAAAAGATATCATCTGAAAAAAATTTCATTCCTGCATTAACTAATGAAAATTCCAAGGTTGATTTTCCAGCTCCCGATTGACCTGCCAATATTATTCCACAACCATTAGAAATTACAAGTGCTCCATGAAAGGGCAGTATATCCAAATATAACATGCTTAGTGAAACAAATTGTAAAGTTGCGTCCACTATAATCTCTCTATTATCTTTACTATGGCAATTAATATAATTAACAAATATTGTATTCTCTCTAGCAACAAAGTATAATTCGCATATACCTAGGATATTTCTAGAAAAACCGGTTTCATCAAAAACTGGCTCGTATATTCCGGAGGAAATTGGTATAGTCCTGTTAAGTACTTTTACAACTTTCAACATAACTTTAAGGTCAGTCTTTTGAATATCTAAAACATTTCTAAACTGAACCCTCCTAGAAAAATCCTTGATTAACCACTCATCGCCATAAATTGCAATAAGTTTATTTGCAATCTCTATACATTTCATACTCTTATCCTTCTAATAAGCCTTTTTCATTTAGTTGCTGATATTCAGGATGAATTTTATCCCGCAGACAATCTACGGGATAAAATTCCTGATTACATTAGATAAATGTAATTTTACAATTACCCATTCCGCTCTTTGATGCGGCAACCATAAGTGCTTGTGAAATATCCAATGCTTTTACCATAGGACTTGTATACTTTTGCTTTTCTTCAGCACCTAATTTTTCTTCAGCACTTAACTTTTTGCTACGTTCTTCCATGGTTTTCCTCCCTTTCATTAGATTCCACAATATATATTAAATCGAATTGTGGTTTTCTTCCAAATGCTCCATAGCCAACTCACACAATTCATAGCTTATTGAACATCCACACTTTCCAAAGTCACACGAATTATTTTTTTCGCATTTTTTACAAGTCTTTGGCAACTGGATATTAGAAAAATATTGCTCTATCCTCTCCTTAAAATTTCTAACTTTCAAAACACATAAATCATCAAAAATTGATTCCCTCATCTCTTGTCCTAATTTGGTCATGGATAAGGGACTACATGGAAATAAATTTCCCTCTGCATCCATATAAATAATCCTATCGCCAGCCTGACATGAATCAAATTCTGTTTCAAATTTCATATTGCAATTATTTTTACGAGCGAAAGCCTCTAGAACTTTTGACTTACAATCAATTTGAAGTTTCACTTTGCAAAAATATGCTAATGGAATCATTTTAGATAAAACATTAAAGTATTCTTCACAAGTTATTCCCAACCTGTCAATATTTTTCTTGGCTTCCCCTCTAATCGCTACTGGCATAACATCAATTACTTTGATATCAAATTGATTTGCTAATAAAGGTAATCTATGTATTGTCTCTTTGTTTATTCGAGTGATAACTGTTGCCAATTGAACAAACAGCTGTGTATGTGTTTTTTTAAGTTCTTGACTTAATAACTTCAAATGGTACATTACTATATCAAATGTCCCTTTTCCTCTTATTTCATCATTTGATTCTGAGTCTGCTCCATCTAAACTAATAGTCAATTGATCAACGTTCAACTCAATCAGCGTATCAATCACCTTTCTTGATAATAATGTTCCATTTGTATTTATTGATATTTTTATGTTTCTGCATTTAGCTTGCCTAATAAAATCAAAAATATTTTCAGAACATAAAGGCTCTCCTCCTAGTAAATGAACATGATTTATCTTTAATTTTTCTAATTGTCCTAAAAAAAACTCCTTACATTCTTCCGTATATATCGTTTTCCTTCTTTTTCTGTTATTTTCTGAATTATAACAATGTATACAACGTAAGTTACATTCCTCTGTATAGTCCCACAATAATGTTCGCATCATTTTACTCCTTAAATAAACTTTACTTATATGATAGAATATCTCTACTAATGAAATAATTCATCAAATGTGCAACGTCCAACTGTACCCGTTCTTCCGTTACTGCACATGTCTTTACAATAGAATTGACGATAGTAGCAAAATCCTTTCCATTTACGATACTTTGCAAAATACGTAAAGAGAAATCATCGCATTCCAACACCCTTTTTCCCGCCTTAACAATTTCATTATTTTTTATAAGAATATCTTCTTTTATCTCCACCTTTATTTTTTTTAGGTTGCAGATATCTTCATTTAATTTCTTTATAACCCACATGCACTCTTCATTATTCTTTTTACCTCCAAAATATTCAAGTGGACATGGCATGCATATATTAGTATATTTACACTGATCGCATGGGATAATCTTCGAAACATCAAAATCATTTTTGTATTTTAAAAAATCCCTCCAGTATTTTGATTCTCTAATGCAAGATATCTCATTAGTACTCAAATTAAGTTTTTCTGTTTTAAAAATCCCATGCTGTTGAGCTTCGATACCAGCGTTTAATCTATAGACTAAACAGGGATGAATATCCCCATCGGCTTCCATGTACCAAATATCTTCTCCCGCACAGCAAAGAGCATTCTTAGGATTAAATAGAATCGGTGCATTAAATTTACTATGTAAATACTCTACAACATACGGTCGTGAATCTAGTTGAAAATACAAATCGTTTGTATTATCCAATTCTTTTTTTATCATTTCAAAAATAGCATCAAACAAAAGATCAACCGGTGCTTCAAAAGCCTCTTTGCTTTCACGTCCATTTCCAGATTCAATGAAAGTGGCAATTGTTATATGGTGACAACCAATTTCTCTTGCAAGCCTGGGTAACTTAATAATTTCATTGTAATTCGCACGTGTAATAGTAGAAACTATACATGTTTGAATTAATGAGCCAGATAATAATATTTTTTTGTTAAATTCCTTCATATTAGAGCATACTACCTCAAAAGTCCCATTGCCCCTAATCCAATCATTTGTTTTAGTTGATACACCATCTATACTTGCAGCAAAATGATCAATCTCTAATTCGATTAATTTATCCTGCATTTTAGAATCTAATAATGTTGCATTAGAATTAATCGTTACCTTCAATCCATATTCTTTTGCACGTTTAATAATTGGCATAAGATTAGGACTCGCTAACGGTTCCCCTCCCAGCAAATGAATGTGATCAAATCCATCCTGCATTATTTTATCCACTATCTTAAGACTATCATCAAGCGACAGTTCCTTGTTTGAATAATCCTTAGAGTTAGCATTAAAATATCGGTCAGCATTATAGCAATGCTTACATCTTAAATTACACCTATTTGTGATATCCCAATGTAGCGATTTCATAAAATTCCCTCATTTCTTAAGATTTGGTAAAATTCCTACTATATCTTTTTTCTTTACATAATAGTTATCCGGACAAGTATTATTATCCCCCTTGGTCCAATAGAAGGTTTCTGAACACATTTTCTTCACCTCATATACCCTATGTACTGTCATATGGGATGGAAATTTCGAAAACAAAATAACATCCCCTTCTTCAATTTCTTTATCATAACATTTAATTGGTATAATCCTAATTTTTTGTCCATCTGATAACGAAGGCATCATACTTTCGCCATGAATAGTAATATAAAACTCTTTATTTTTTTTATGTAAATTCTCAAGGATAAAAATTTGTTTTTTTAAAAAATTTCTCTTATTTTTCATATATTAGCTCCTTTTCCAGAAGTTCCGAATAAAACCTTAATAAATCATTTTTAATCTTATCTTTTTTCTCATCATATTGCTCATATATAAAAGATACCATTTCATCCACCGTTCGTGTTTCTATGTTATCCCATATCAATTGTTCCAATTTATCCAAATAATAAAACTCTTCATTTTTCTCTTCAAAAATAACTAAAATATCTCCTACTTTTTCTTGTGCAATAAATTGCGACTTCTTAAACATAATAATACCCTCCTATATTGTCAAGTGATTTTCCCTTTAAAATAAAGGCTTTTTCAGGTTACTATCTCAGATGAATGAGCCAAGGAGATGGGTATTTCTCCTTGTATAATATCATCTAGATGCATACATGCATCTTGGTAACTTAATAAATATCTGCTCAACCAGCTCGGTTAAGCCTATGATTTGTATCTTTATTCCAATCCGGCTTTTGCTACCAACCCGCGTGACACTTCTACTCGGTTGATAAAAGGCTTTTCCCATTCTAGCCTTCCATTTTTTTATGTGTTCATCGGGGCACCTCTATTTGTTACAGACAATCTCGTTCTACTTCTTAGATACTCCCGCTGTTCCCTTTAACAGAATCTTAATCCTAGTTAAATTAAGATCTTCAAAGATACTTACAATGACTTGCCTAAAAAATGATTATGTACTCCCTTTTATCATCAACAGCTGCCTGTATTTTAGTAGAATCATCACCGAAATTATAATATATCCCTCCTTTTTTTTAAATTATCATCAAGTTGACTATCTCTACTTAAATATAGAAAACTAATTGTCTTGGTTTGGTTTTTTTAGCAATTTCCCATATTTTTGTAATTAGTTTTATGTCTTTTACAAATTGTTGACATGACTCGCAAAAGATATTTGATATAGACAAATCATAGTAGTCCTTTCCTTTTGCAAGAACTTTTCTAACATACAAATAAATTTCATTATTACCACTTGTTAGTTGCAATACATCTCCATAACTTGTATTTCTAAATTATTCAAAAAATCTGTAACACATATCCTCTTTATTCAAAATACCACCTCATCTAAAATCTTATAAAAAGACTATCAAAATTCATAATGTAACTTTCAATTTATTTAATTACACAAGATACTGTTAAATTTATCTAGAATCTATACATGATTTCCAATCTGGCTTCATAAAATCTCCCTATTTTTCATCTCTTAAAAATACTTTATAGTACCTTTATTAAAATTCATAGGAATTATCCAAAAATTTTCCTATTAACTTCCAGCATTTTTTTATCTCGTTCTGTTAAATCTGCATTTACGATTGACGGTAGATCAGGATTATCTAATCTTTCTAAAAAACCGATTGACCAGACTTTCCTTTCCGAGGCATTTAATCCATATTTAGATAATAATGTCTTCCCTCCTTCTGTCTTTAGTTCTTCAGCCCAACTCTTTAAATCTGGCAAATCAAAAATTTCACATGTTAAAGTAAATATATAAAAAAAGAAAGGTGTTAACTCATATTTATCCATCCATTTTCTTGTTTCATCAATATCGATTCTGTTTTTTTGTCTAATCCAAAAATTTGAAATATCTAAAAACTTCTCTGTAATAATGGTATTATGATCAGAAAGATGATATATATTATTCATATCTTTATAGTGATGTAAACAAAGTGCTAGAAAATAATCCTGTGGATTTAATGTTGGAACTGTTACATCAAACATCCGAATTCTTTCTCTTCTTTCAAAAAAGGATTCTAAATTAGGTCTCATTCCTCGCCAATCCCCCCACAATATATCAAAGTTTAAATCGATCTCTATCATTCCTCTCTTCGTTTTCTTTCGTAAAGGTGGTGTTTGATGAGAAAAAGCATTAATAAAAATTTTCTCTTCTCTTGTAAGATGCTTCGAGACAAACCCATGTCTCGCTAGTAATGATTCCATCTTACTTACATCTTTCCGATTAATTAACATATCTATATCTCCAAAGTGCCTTTTCCAAGGTTCTCCATATGCATAATATGACAAAGATTCCCCTTTAAAAAATACATATGGAAAATCAGCTTCATTATTAAGAATTGAAATGATATACTGATAGTCATATTTATACTTTATTTTCAAAAAACTAAAATAAATATTCTTATCTAACACCATTAACTTGTCTTTCACCTCTTTATGAGCTAATTTCAGGTCAAATTGTTATTCGTTCGTATTTGCTAAGCCGAATTCCACACATCATTTTTTCAGAATACTTTGATTCTTATCGCTGAAAAGCCGACATGTTAGTAATAATATAATGTCTTCTACTATGTCATTATATGATATTGTCAATACACCTTTACACTTTTTCTTCACGAAATTCTTTAAGCTACCGGTTCTAATGACTCATAGTATTGTTTGCGTTTGATCATAGGTGGCCCCCTCCATTGGCAGAGCATATCCGACGAGTGTTCCAGTAAATCATATAGTATCTCTAGGTTAGAGTTTTCACTTCTTCCATCATCATTTGCTTTGTATCATATCTGTTATACGGTAGTTACTCCTTCATTCTTGCCCACATCGCCTCACAGCGGGCATTATCATGGCATCTGCCACCATCACCGTTCATGCTCCGGAAGACGGGTAGGAAATATCGGCATTCCTTACGGTGGATACACACAGGGCAGCCTTCCTGTTATCCGACATTGCCAGTCCGAGAACACCAAGATCATAACAGTCAAAAATAGCAGAGACATAAAGCTTTCCATCTCGTGCAGGAATTTCCGTAATATCCGCCACGCATTTCTTCAACGGCTTTTCAGCTGCGCATAGCCGTATCCGGCGTCTGGGTGCCTGGTCCTAAATCCCGTCTGACGTCTTTGGCGTGCTTGTTCCACCCATACAATGTATCTACGTTGACGCCTAATTCCTTTGCGGCTGCACTAAAACCAATTTCTCTTTCCAGCTTTACTGCCTGAATTCTAAACTCCTTATCGTAAATTTTTTTCTGTGTCATTTTGCAACCTCCCATTCATTTCTTTTTTTATAAATCTGTGAAGTAAAAATGTCAAGTATTATGATACAACATCAAACTGTATTTTGTCTTGCGAATACACTCTAATTCAGCTCCTTTCAGAGCCCTTAGGAAGTCCAACTTTTTTCTCATCCCTAGTCTAATTTGCAGATTATAGATTATAAATTATATTATAACACTTCTTTCGGGTATCCATATATAATGCTATATTCATCATGCAATTTTCAAAAAACAATGATATCTGAAATGCATTTCTGAAATTGTAATTTATTCATAAAATAAATCTAAATTTTAGGCTACCTTTTAATAGTTAGACTTTGCATTGAGAAGTTTCAGGCTATGCTTCGCCCTCCGACCTGAACAAGTTCACGTGGATCTAATCTTAAACCACCCATATGTTAAAGCCCGCGTCTAAAAACACCTATATTACTCAGAACGTCGGCCCTTATTGCCTTCCCAACGTGAATCCCTCAGCGATTGTTCTTGCAACAAGTTTGTAATTCTAGCGTTTGCTACTGCAATTAAATTTACATAATAGCAAACAACCTATTTTCATTATAGATATTTATTTGCCTTTCGCAAGGCATTTGATTCGAATGGTTTATTTTTCCGCTCAAATGGTCAATATGTAACATGATTAACACATATATTTTATCTCCACTTTACACTAGAACCATTTCCTTTTATATGTTACAATATTAATCGGATTCCAAACACAAGAGAGGAGATTTCCTATGCTCTATACAATTAGTGATCTGATTGCTACCCTTCTTGAAAATACTTTAATTGTCTCAGCTATTGCCTGTGGGGCTGGTTTTCGATTTACTGGATATAAACAAGCTATGGCGATGACTAGTTGTGTCATACTGCTGTCCCTTTTTGTTGCTTTTGCTAATAATTTAGTTTATTTCTCCTTTTTAACTATTGTCATTGCATTTTTAACATGTCTTCTTTTAAGTCCCATTTTTTCTAAGGGATCCATTTTACTTCGTGCGCTTTCATGTACTTTAATAATATTTTTTTTACATATGTTAGATTATATCATTGGATTTTCTCTTGCCTTTTTATTACAAAAATCCGACAGTCTATATGAAAGCTTTCAAGCTTTAGCAACCCCTGGCTCTTTTCGTTTACTATATACATTGGTTAACAAGAGTATCCAAACTATACTTTCGCTTATTCTATTTCGGTATATAAAAAATATACGAACATTAAGTTTAAAAATGCAAATAATCCTTTTCATTAGCTTTATTTTTGCCTATAGCCTTATGTCAATTTGTGTAAACATAATTATATCTTCTCCTGATAATTTCCATTCTTCTTTTGTCATTCTCGCTTGGATACTACTAGCTACTTGCATGATTGCCTTTATTTTTATTGTAGTGTTATATCAATCGTATTCTCGCAATCAACAAGCATTACAAAAGCAACTGGCTCATAACTTACTTCTCTCGAAAGAATATAAAGCTACTGTAGCCAATGAAAAAGAATTGGCTAAAAAAGCGCACGATTTTACCAAACACCTGGAGGCCCTGTCACAGCTGCCTGTTGGCTCTGAAGCGTCCGAATATATTCATGAGTTATTACAAAATAGTTCTAATAAAAAAACAATGCACGATTATCATACGGGCAATGAAATTCTTGATGCGATTCTTAGTTTAAAACACCAAGAAGCAGATATCCAAGGGATCTGCTTCGAAGCTGATGTCATTTTAACTACGCCACTTCAAATTGCCTCCCTAGATCTATGTTCAATTCTAAGCAATCTACTAGATAACGCCATAGAAGCCTGCTTACGAAGTGTTGAAAAGGAAAAGCGTTTTGTGAATATGTATATTCGCCAAAAACACAATATTCTCTACTGCGAAGTCAACAATTATTGCGAAACTTCACCAATCATTACAGGTAAAAAACTAATTCGTAAAAAAAGCTCTCCAGGCCATGGCTTTGGAACGCAAATTATTCGCGATATAGTAAAAAAATATGACGGCAATATTCAAGTTTCTTATAGCGAAAACTGTTTTCATGTAGAGTTCACTCTCATGAACCGCCCTATGTAAGATTCTTTTTAATACACTGATTCAGCGCCTGAATTACTGCCTTTTTGCGCCTTCTGCTAATGTAGGTCTCCAAGGCTTTTCCAGCATAGCATACTGTTAGACGCAATTTGTCATTTTCAATCTCTTGTATATAGTCTATATTAACAATACACCCGCGATCACACATAATAAATTGATCCTCACCTAATTGTTGATATAACTTTTGAATTCCCGTCTCCTGCAAAACCAGCTTTCCATGATTTTGTATATAAGCGTGGACCTTCCGCTGAACCCTTTCAATTAATTGAATATCTGATATTGGAATATATATTCTTTTGGATAGAGTAACCAGTTCAATCTTTCTGTACTCTCTTTCCCTTTTCAGTTTCAGAAACGCCGCGTCTAAGGCTTTTGTTAATTCAGGCTCAAGATTTTCCTTATTCACATATCGGAATCCATATTCATAGCCTTGTTGACAGTAATCTAAATACCGAGTCACAAAAATAATAATAGCATTTTCTTTTTTCTCTCGAATTCGTCTTGCCAGCTCTAATCCATTAAGTTCCGGCATGTCAATATCCAGTAAATAAATATCTCCTTTAAACCCTTCTGTTATTTTAGCTAAGAGGCTTTCCCCATTTTCAAAAGTGTATACCGATAAATTATATATTGCTTTACTATTCTGGTACTGCTGTACCAATAAAGTTAACTGTTCTACGTCTTTTTTTACATCGTCACAAATCACAAGTGCTGGCATAATTAATTCTCCTCACAATTGTAAAATGAGCACAAGGGCAGTTCTTCTGCCCTTGTACCCTTATTTCTTGTTTTTTAACTCCTCCGGAAGTTCCGGTTCATAATTAAGCCCCCATGAAAGCAACCCTGCTCCCATGTGCGCAATTGACTCAATCATTTGTGCTAACCAATTCCACATTATAGAGTTTCCTCCTTTCCCTTTAACGAGTATGATTTCATATACCCTGCCAGTACTAATAAAATAGCTGCTGCCACTTCGCCAAACGAAATAATATAGGCAATATTCCATTGCTCTAATATAGAGAACAAAACGCACACAACATTTTCTACACACACAGTTGCCCAAAGTTTTTTTCGATTTTCTTGTACTTTTCTAGCTGGTAATAGGTGCCGAGTGCTCAAGAAAGGTCCTTTAAAGAAAAACACACCATTGGCCAACAATAAAAGCAGTACAATAAGCCATACACTAGGTGCTAGGCATACCGCCTTTTCGGCCCCTATTGCCAACAAAGAAATGCCCACTGAACTTATAAAGCATCTGGCAAATGTCCTAGCATGATATCCGCCGCTCCAAATGCGTATGGCAATAAAAGAACCTAAAAAGAAAATAGCGTCTAAAAAACACCCTAGCCCAAAAGCTATTACTAAAATACAAAAACAGGTAAAAGTCTGTGAAAAAAGAAGCTCATAGCCATATGTTAAAACATTTTGCTTCTCTTGCTCACCCAAGCTTTTCTGTAATGTAATACTAGCCATTCGTTTGGCTAAAGTATGGAGCATGTCCAACCCTCCTTTCTGTTTTAATGTATAAATTATAATATATTTCTCCTCTCTTTTCTTCTTATTTGCATAAACGGTCATTTTTCTTGTTCAAATGGCGGAAGCAAATATTTTTATTTTCTCTTGAATGCACAAACTTAAAAACTTTATATGACCGACTTTTCCACGTCCCTACGCAAAGCTTCCATATCTCGAATGGCAGCTTCCAATGCCTCTTGGGAAACCTTTTCTGGATCGCTACGCTCGTATACTCGCTGCATTCTGACTATGCCATTGTCTATATAGCTGGTCATTTCTTTCGCCAAAGGCTCTCCTAGCCCTTCCTTCAGGTACGCTTTAAAAATAAGGCCGGCTAAATGCGCAAAATCGCTAAACTGCCTATTCGACCCCGTTGTAAATACCGATTGCTCTCTTACACAGTAAATATACAAATCCTCTGTAAGGTACGCAACCTTCGAAACAGAAAGCGCTGTCATATACGACGCAAACATGTCTTCAAATATATACCCCTCTAAAAAACGAAACTGTTCAAAAACCGCTCTTTTGAAAAGTTTATTACAGACAATATACGACGCGTTGATCTTAAGAAAAATATCTCTCATAAATGCCAATCGATCTTTGACTATGTCGTGCTGTTCATGCTCTCTTTCTGTAATTTCTCCGTTCTTTTCTACCGCAACCCCTGTTAGCACAATATCGGCATTCGTTCTTTCTGCCTCGGCCACCATGGCTTCTATAAAATGGAGCAGAATATAGTCGTCACTGTCAACAAAAGAAAGATAATCGCCTGAGGCCGCCTCAATTCCCCGGTTGCGCGCAGCCGCGGCTCCTCCGTTTTCTTGTTCTATGTAATACATATTTTCGCGATTCTTTAAATACGCTTTAAGAATCATACCCGAATTATCGGTAGATCCGTCATTAACGAATATCTACTCGCAGTTTGCATACGTTTGCTTCTCTATGCTGTCTAACAATCTTGGAAGATACAGCGCGCTATTATAAACAGGAATAATGACGGACACTTTATGTTTTTTCATGATCAAATAACTCCTTACTTTAGTTTCTATTTTTAAACTTCTATTTCGTTCAATCATATTGACACAATGAAATAGATTCAGGCATAATAAAAATGCAAAATCTATTCAATAGAAAGTGGTGCTTCTTCATGACAATTACGGCAACAGAACTGAAAATGAATCTCAGCAAATACCTATTGCTAGCAGAAACTGAAGACATTTATATTACACGCAATGGCAAAGTAGTCGCCAAGCTGTCCAATCCCTATCAAGACCGAGTAGATGTGGCTAAATCTCTATTTGGTGCTATCCCCTCTAACATAACATTAGAGCAAACACGCGAAGAAAGGTTGAATCAGGTATAAAATCACGGATTGGTTCCTGTACCCATATAAACTCCGAGGTTCTTACCCCGTGTCTTCCGGGATAAGAACCTCGTACTCATTAAAACTCGTCTTTCAAGCTGCGGGCAAAAAGCTCTTCTAATTTTTCGTGAGGATCGGCTCCCTCGTGCAAAATTTCATAAATAACACGGCAGATAGGAAGCTCCACGTGATACCGCGCTTCTAAATCCATAAGCGCTTTTACCGTATAGTACCCCTCTGCCAGCTGGTCATAGGGCTTGTCCTGCACATACCGTTCGCCAAAGAGGCGGTTATGGCTATACGCTGAAAATACCGTGGCTTCATAATCTCCCAAATGACACAGGCCATACGCCGAAAGTTCGCTTCCGCCCATAGCCTTAATGAGCCTGGCAATTTCACGCGTTCCCCGCGACATGAGCGCCCCCTTCAGGGTAGACAAGTGAAAGCCGTCTAACATGCCGGCCGCAATGCCAATCACGTTTTTCGAGGCCGCCCCAATTTCATTGCCAATTAAATCGGTGCCATAATAAAAACGGATTAAATCGGAAGAAAATTCTTCTACCAGATACCGCTTAAACGCGTCTTCTTCACTATCGATCACCATACAATTGGGTACGCCGGCATAAAACTCCTGTACATGGCCGGGCCCCAGCCATACGGCAATATGCGCGCTTTCCGGCAGCTCTTCGCGTGCCACCTGGGAAAGCCGTTTGCCGCTTCCCATTTCTAACCCTTTCATGCAGAGCACAAAAGGTTTGTCCCGTAGGGAATCTAGCGGCAGCGTCTGCAAAAAAGCACGCAGCGACTGCGAAGCAATGGAAATAACAATAATATCTTGCTTAGCGAAAGCGTCTAACCGGCTGCTCAGGCAAATGCGATCCGGCAGCGTAATAAGACCATTCGTTCTGTCTTTTTCAAACTGCGCCAGCGAGCGAGAGCCTTCTCTGCCATAAAGCGTTACGTCGTGCCCGGCTCTATCGAGATACCACGCAATAAACGACCCCCAGCGTCCGGGGCCTACCACCGTAATGCGCATCAGGCGATTTCCGCGATAACTTCTACTTCAACCAGTACATTTTTCGGCAGCGTTTTAACTGCTACGCAGCTGCGCGCCGGATTAGAAGTAAAATACCGGCCATATACTTCATTAAAAGCGGCAAAATCAGCCATATCCTGTAAAAAGCACGTGGTTTTTACCGCATGTTCAAACGAAGTGCCGGCTGCCTCTAATACGGCTGCCAAATTTTTCATAACCTGCTCGGCCTGCGTAGTAATGTCGCTGCCTACCACCTCGCCGCTTTCCGGGCAAAGCGGAATCTGTCCGGACGTATACAGTAAGTTTCCAATCTTAATTGCCTGCGAATACGGCCCAATAGCCGCCGGCGCTTTAGACGTTGCAATTTTTTCTGTCATGGTAATATTCTCCTTTTACTGAGTATTACTCTCCCTAGAAAGCGCTGCTCGCATGGAAGAGACAGGTCAAAAGCCAAGTGATCCGTTATAACGGCTTTTCGCTTTTGACCCTTGTATTATCATAATAAACGAAATCCCTGATTTGTCAAGGCGTCGCGAATTTCTTTAATATGTTCCCAGTTTCTTGTTTCCATGACAATCTGCAAATAGCAGCCGTTAATGTCGGACCCTTCGCTGGCGCGCTCATGGTGTATCGACGTTACGTTACCGCCCAAATCGGCAATAATACGCGAAACATCGCGCAGCTGTCCGGGTTTATCCACCAGTTCAATTTTAAACTGACAGCTGCGGCCCGACATGAGTAGTCCGCGGGTAATCACTCGCGACAAAATGGTTACGTCAATATTACCGCCAGAAAGCAGGCAAACCGCTGTTTTCCCTTCCAGATCCACTTTTCCAAACATAGCCGCCGCCACCGCCACGGCGCCCGCGCCCTCGGTTACCAGCTTATGCTGCTCCATAAGTGCCAAAATGGCCGCCGAAATCTCGTCGTCATTAACGGTAACAATATCGTCTACATATTGAGAACAAATCGCGTACGTCAAATCGCCGGGTTCCTTAACCGCAATGCCGTCGGCAATGGTCGAAACGCTGTCCAGCGTATGAATATGACCGCCTTGTATAGACGTAAGCATACTGGGAGCGCCCGTTGCCTGCACGCCATACACCTTAATATCCGGATTCAGCGATTTCAGCGTATAGGCAATGCCAGAAATCAGTCCGCCGCCCCCTACCGGTACGAGTACCGCGTCCATCTGCTGCACCTGCTCGGCCAGCTCCAGCGCGATCGTTCCCTGCCCGGCAATCACTTCCGGATCGTTAAACGGGTGAATAAAGGTATAGCCGCACTCGTCGCGCAGCTCCAGCGCTTTGCGGTAGGCGTCGTCGTAAACGCCCTCCACCAGACGCACCTTAGCGCCATAGCTCTTGGTAGCCTCCACCTTGGAAATAGGCGCGTTATCGGGAAGGCAAATGAGCGCCTCAATGCCGCTGCGCTGCGCCGCTAAGGCAACGCCCTGCGCATGATTGCCTGCCGAGCAGGCAATAACGCCGCGCGCTTTTTCTTCTTCCGAAAGCTGCGAGATTTTGTAATAGGCCCCCCGCAGCTTAAACGATCCCGTCAGCTGCAGGTTTTCTGTTTTTAAATAGAGCTGCGTACCCGGCTTTAAATGAGGCGCGTAAATGACATCGGTTCTGCGCACCACATTTTTCAGCACATAGCTGGCCCGGTACACCTGATCTAGAGTCAGTGTAGACATGGCTAGTTTCTCTCCCATTATACAAGTAAACTTTGAACAAACTGCTCCGCTGCGCGGCCCGAGCGGTTGCCCTTGGCCAGCGCAAACGCCTCAGCTTTGCGATCGAGCACGTCTGGATCAAGCTGCACGCCGGCGCGGCGCGCCAGTTCATGCACAATTTCTAAATATAGCGCCTTGGCGGGCCTTGAGAAGTAAACCACCAGTCCAAAGCGATCTGAAAGCGAAATGAGCTCCTGCATAGTGTCCATGCGGTGCACGTCGTCGCCGGCCCGATCGGAAAACGATTCTTTCACAATATGCCTGCGGTTGCTGGTCGCGTAAATTACCGCATTGCCCACCTTGGCCGATGCCGATCCCTCCAGCGCCGCTTTCAGCATGCTGAACTGATCGTCATTTTTGTTAAACGAAAGATCGTCTATAAAAATAATAAACTTTAACGGATTGTCCGCAATGCGGTCCATGACCGCGGGCAGCTCCCTGAGCTGATCCTTGCGCAGCTCAATGAGGCGCAGCCCCTGATCGAAAAAGGCATTGGCCACCGCTTTTACGGTAGACGATTTTCCGGTGCCGGCATCGCCGCATAACAGCACGTTAGCCGCCGGAAGGCCGCTCAGCAGCATGCGGGTATTTTGAATGACCTGCTCCCGCTCCTGCAGGTAACCTACCAAACTCTCTAGCGTTACGGTATCCGCTGCCGAAACCGGTATAATCTCGCCCTCCTGCACGCGGAACATGCCCGTTCCCGCAAAAATGCCATATCCATACCGATCAATATGCGCCAGCCTCTCTCGGTACAGAGCTGCAAGGTCTAACGGCGCGTTCTCAAAAACCGGAACATAGAGGCCGGCCGGCAGCCCTTCGGTTAACTCTTGGGCGCTAAGCTCCGTTAGGGCGCTAAGAAGCGCCAGCTCCTGCTCGGCATTCTGCGCCCAGCCTTCGGGCACCTTTTCTCCCTTGGCTACCGTCCGTACATAGGCATTTTCGTCTTCACAGATTAGGCGCAAAAGATGCTCCGAAAGGCCTTCACCGCTCTCAGAAAGCGCGTTTACAAAAGCGCCGTACCAAGCCATACGCTGCGTTAAAGGCTCTGGCTCTTGCAAAAAATGCCATAAACTCTTCACCGCCGCGTCTTGTAAAAGATTTCTAAATACGCTCAGGGCCGCCAGGCGGCACGAGAGCGTCAAACGGTCTGTTTCTGTCATATCAGCGAAAATCACCTTTACGAATAGACGCTACCAGCCCGCCATTTTCAATGATCTTCTGAATAAACGGCGGAAACGGTTCCGCCTGAAAGCTCTCGCCCGTTGTCAAATCACGCAGCACGCCGGCATCCAGATCGGCCTCTACCTCATGCCCGTTTTCAATGCGTTCCGCCGCCTCGGGGCATTCCACAATGGCCAGGCCAATGTTAATCGCATTGCGATAAAAAATACGAGCAAAGCTTTTGGCAATGACCAGCGCAATACCGCTCTCTTTAATCGCAATAGGCGCGTGCTCACGCGAAGAACCACAGCCAAAATTATAACCGGCTACCATAATATCGCCAGGCTTAATTTTAGAAGCAAATTCCTTGTCAATATCTTCCATGCAGTGCGCTGCCAGCTCCGCAGGATCGCTGGTGTTCAGATACCGCGCCGGAATAATCACGTCGGTATCTACATTATCGCCATATTTAATTACGGTTCCTGTATATTTCACCTTAGATCTCCTCCTTCATGATCTCGGCCGGATCCGCGATTTTTCCGGCCACCGCGCTGGCTGCCGCAACCGCGGGACTCGCCAAATACACTTCGGAGCTCACATGCCCCATACGGCCCACAAAATTACGGTTTGTCGTTGATACCGCGCGCTCGCCTGCCGCCAAAATGCCCATATAACCGCCCAGACAAGGGCCACAGGTTGGCGTAGACACCACACAGCCCGCCTCCACAAAAATCTTAGCCAAGCCGTTTTCTACTACCTTCAAATACACATCCTGCGTGGCAGGAATCACGATGGCGCGAACGCCCTTCGCCACTTTCCGTCCTTTCAAAATAGCAGCGGCTTCGGCCATATCCTTGTACTGACCGTTGGTACAAGAGCCAATCACCACCTGATCAATCGGCACGTCGCCCACTTCTTCAATCACCCGGGTATTTTCCGGCAGATGCGGGAAGGACACGGTAGAGTGGATTTCCGATAGATCAATGTCATAGGTTTTCTCGTAAGGCGCGTCTTCGTCGGCTTTATAAATAACCGGCTCGCGATCGCAGCGCTCTTTCAGGTAGGCCAGCGTTTGCTCGTCAACCTCGAAAATGCCATTCTTCGCGCCTGCTTCAATGGCCATGTTGGCAATGGTCAACCGGTCATAAATCGTAAGGCTGGCCAGGCCTTCGCCGGTAAATTCCATAGACTTATACAGCGCGCCGTCTACGCCGATCATACCAATAATATGCAAAATAACGTCTTTACCGGACACATACGGTCTCAGCTTCCCGTGCAAACGGAACCGCAGTGCGCTCGGCACTTTAAACCAGGCTTTGCCCGTGGCCATGCCGCAGGCCATATCGGTAGAACCGACACCGGTGGAAAAAGCGCCCAGCGCGCCATAGGTACAGGTATGCGAATCGGCTCCAATCACCACGTCGCCCGCCGCTACCAGACCTTTTTCGGGCAGCAGCGCATGTTCGATACCCATTTGTCCTACGTCGTAAAAATGCGTTACTTCATATTCATTACAAAACTCGCGGCACAGTTTGCACTGCTCGGCCGCCTTAATATCTTTATTCGGAGCAAAGTGGTCCATAACCATGGTCACCTTGTCCTTGTCATATACGCCGCCTGCGCCCATTTTCTCAAACTCTTTAATGGCCACGGGCGAGGTAATGTCGTTACCCAGCACCCGATCGAGATCGGCTAAAATCAGCTGGCCCGCCTGCACCTGATCTAGGCCGGCGTGGGCTGCCAGGATTTTTTGCGTCATTGTCATAGACATAGCGTTATTTCCTTTCTCCTTTAACCGCGAAATTCATTAATAATTGCGCCCTTATCGGCCGAGCTTACGCTGGCTGCGTAGCGCGCCAGAGCCCCTTTAATGCCTTCTTTTTGCAAAATGGGCATTGCGCGTTTTCTGCGCTCTATTTCTTCGTCTGAAACATGTAGGTGAATCTGATACGAAGGAATGTCAATGGAAATCCGGTCGCCGTCTTTCACGTAGGCAATCAGACCGCCGCGCGCCGCCTCGGGCGACACATGACCAATCGCCGCGCCGCGCGTAGCGCCGGAAAAGCGTCCGTCGGTAATGAGCGCTACGTCTTTATCCAGCCCCATACCGGCAATGGCCGAAGTAGGCGAAAGCATCTCGCGCATGCCCGGGCCGCCCGACGGCCCTTCGTAACGAATCACCACCACGTCGCCCTTCACAATTTTACCGGCGTAAATGGCGGCAATGGCTTCTTCTTCACTGTTAAACACCTTAGCCGGGCCCTCATGCTTTAGCATTTCGGAAGCTACCGCGCTGCGCTTCACCACGCAGCCGTCGGGCGCGATATTACCGCGCAGCACAGCAATGCCGCCGGTTTGGCTATAGGGGTGATCCGGCGTACGGATCACGGTTTCGTCATAGTTGACCACGCCCTCCAAATTTTCGCCCAGCGTTTTACCCGTGCAGGTCATAACGCTGGTATCCAGCAGCCCTACCTTGGTCAGCTCTTTCAGCACGGCGTACACGCCGCCCGCTTCGTTTAGATCTTCCATATACGTGGGGCCGGCCGGCGCCAAGTGACAGAGGTTAGGCGTTTTTTCGCTAATCTCATTCACCATGTCCAAATTCACGGTAATACCGCATTCGTTCGCAATAGCCGGCAGATGCAGCATGCTATTGGTAGAACAGCCCAGCGCCATGTCGGCGGTGAGCGCATTGCGAATGGCCGCCGGCGTCATAATATCACGCGGACGGATATTGTGCCGTACCAGCTCCATAATCTGCATACCGGCGTGCTTAGCCAGCTCCAAACGCGACGAATACACCGCGGGAATGGTGCCGTTGCCCTGTAGTCCCATACCCAGCACTTCCGTGAGGCAGTTCATGGAGTTAGCGGTATACATGCCTGAGCATGAACCGCAGGACGCACAGGTTTTTTCAGCATATTCTTCCAGCTTAGCTTCGTCAATTTTACCGGCGGTATAGGCTCCCACAGCCTCGAACATGCTCGAGAGACTCGTCTTTTTGCCGCCCACGCGGCCTGCCAGCATGGGACCGCCGCTTACGAAAATGGTGGGAATATTCAGACGCGCCGCTGCCATAAGAAGGCCGGGCACGTTTTTATCGCAGTTGGGAATCATGACCAGGCCGTCAAAGCCGTGCGCCAGCACCATGGCCTCGGTGGAATCGGCAATGATATCGCGTGTAATCAGCGAATATTTCATGCCGGTGTGTCCCATGGCAATGCCGTCGCACACCGCAATGGCCGGAAACAAGATGGGGGTGCCGCCATTCATGGCGACCCCCATTTTAACGGCCTGGGCAATTTTATCCAGATTCATGTGGCCGGGCACAATCTCGTTGTACGAGCAAACCACGCCAATCAGCGGGCGGTCAAGCTCTTCGCGGGTTAACCCCAGCGCGTGATACAGCGAGCGGTGCGGCGCGTTTTGAAAACCGTCTACAATTGTATCTTTAACCATACTCATTCTCCCGATCAGTTATTGATCAGCTTATCCTCGTCGCTCCAGCTGTACAGCTTACGAATCTCGCGGCCGATTACCTCGGACGGATGCTCAGAAGCAATCTTTCTCATAGCGTTAAAGTGTACCTGACCGCCTGCGTCAGACATATCCAGAAGGAATTCTTTCGCGAAGCTGCCGTCCTGAATATCGGACAAAATCTTCTTCATAGCTTTCTTCGTTTCGTCAGTAATGATCTTCGGTCCGGTAATGTAATCGCCATACTCGGCCGTATTCGAAATGGAGTAGCGCATACCCTCAAAGCCGCTCTGGTAAATCAGGTCTACAATCAGTTTCATTTCGTGAATACACTCGAAATACGCGTTACGCGGATCATAGCCGGCTTCTACCAGCGTTTCATAACCAGCCTGCATCCGCGCGCACACGCCGCCGCACAGCACCGCTTGCTCGCCAAACAGATCGGTTTCGGTTTCGGTACGGAACGTGGTCTCCAGCACACCGGCTCTCGCGCCGCCAATGCCCAGCGCATACGCCAGACCAATATCCAGCGCGTCGCCCGTGGCATCCTGCTCTACGGCAATGAGGCAGGGCACACCCTTGCCTTCCAGATACTCGCTGCGCACCGTGTGGCCCGGCCCCTTGGGGGCAATCATGATTACGTTTACATTCTTCGGCGGTTTAATGCAGCCGAAGTGAATGTTAAAGCCATGAGCGAAGGCTAAGGTCTTCCCTTCGGTCAGGCCGGGTTCAATGCTCTCTTTATACAGCTTAGCCTGCTTTTCGTCGTTAATCAGAATCATGATAATGTCGGCGGCTTTCGCGGCCTCGGCCGAGGTCATAACGGTAAGGCCGGCCGCTTCGGCTTTGGCCCAGCTTTTGCTTCCTTCGTATAAACCGACAATTACGTTAACGCCGGAGTCTCTCAGGTTGAGCGCATGCGCGTGTCCCTGAGAACCATACCCGATAATCGCTACGGTTTTTCCATTCAACTTCGCTAAATTACAGTCCTGCTGATAATAAATATTAGCCATTGTACACATTCTCCTTTTTTCTTAGAAAAAATCTATTGCTTCTACATCTGTAACAGATGGAAGTGACTCTACGATCAATCATGCTCCAGAATACTGGCGCTGCCGCGTTCTAGGGCTACCTCGCCGGTGCGGCACATTTCAATAATGCCATAGGGCATAACCGTGCGGATAAAGGCATCGATTTTGGAAGGTTCCCCGGTAATTTCAATGCAGAGACTCTCCGGGCCGTAATCGATAATTTTGGCGCGGTACACTTCTACCGCCACCATAATTTCGGAGCGATGCTCCGAGGTGTTGCGCAGCTTAATGAGAGAAAGCTCTCGTTTCACCGCGTTGTCTTCGGGAATAATTTCCACTTTTTTCACATTCACAAGCTTGCGCAGCTGGTTGAGCATCTGCTCTCTGGCATAGCCGTCGCCGCTTAGCGAAATGGTAATACGGGAATACTCTGGGCGCTCGGTTTCGCCAACCGTGAGCGCGTCAATATTAAAACCGCGCCGGGTAAACATGCTGGTCACGCGGGTGAGTACGCCAAATTGGTTATCCACATAAACGGCCAGGACAAATTGGTTTTTTTTCATGCTTTTCACCTCACGCCTTTTTTACAATGATATCGTCAATAGAACCGCCGGGCGGCAGCATAGGAAGCACAAACTCGTCTTTATCGATAAGCGTATCGATCACAAAAGGACCTTCGGCCTGCATACCGCGCGCAAACGCCTCGCGGAATTCTTCCGGGGTAGACACTCTAACGCCCTCCGCGCCAAAGGCCTCGGCTAGTTTGACAAAGTCGGTTTGCCGGTTCAGCACGGTATTGGAGTAACGCTGTCCATAAAACAGCGTCTGCCACTGCCGTACCATGCCGAGCACGCCGTTATTGGCAATCACAATCACAATCGGCAGGTGGTACGAAACGGCGGTAGCCAGTTCGTTCAGATTCATGCCAAAGCTACCGTCGCCGGTAATGAGCACCGTACGGTCGCCCGTGGCTACCGCAGCGCCAATGGCGGCGCCAAGGCCAAAGCCCATGGTACCCAGCCCGCCGCTGGATACGAAGCGCCTTGTCTGTAAAAAGTCTACATACTGCGCCGTCCACATCTGGTGCTGCCCCACATCGGTCGCAATAATGGTTTCTGGCGTTTTAATTTCGTTAATGATATCAAACATCTTCTTCGGTGTCATGGGCACCGTAGACGCCGCTTCCTGCTCGGCCTCTATGCGCTGCTCTTCCTGCTTGAAGCCTTCAACCATTTCCCGCCACGCGGGGTGGCTGGCCGGCGCCGCGCTCACTAAAATGCGCTCGAAGGCGTCAACAATGTCGCAAATGATGCCTAACTCCACATGGACGTTTTTATTGATCTCGGCAAAATCGGGATCGAGCTGAATGATTTTGGCGCCTTTGGCGTATTTCTCCACGTTGCCGGTGGCGCGGTCGCTAAAGCGAACGCCTACCGCGAGAATGAGATCGGCTTCTTTATTGGCCATGGAAGAGGGGTAGCGCCCGTGCATGCCTTCCATGCCTAAGAAGCGGTCGCAGGAATTGGAAATGGCCGACAGGCCCATGAAGGTGCAGCCAATGTAGCCGTCAATTTTTTCGGCCATGGCTAAAATTTGTTTTCCCATGCCCCGGCCGGCCGCGCCGCCGCCGATATAAATATAGGGGCGCTCCGCCTCGTTAATGAGCCGCACGGCCTCGTCAATATCGGCCTGTTTGGCAATTCGCTGCGGCAGCATGGGCATAACCGATTTGCGGATATATTCGCACTCGGCCGTTTGCACGTCTTTAGGAATATCGACCAGCACCGGGCCCGGGCGGCCAGATTTAGCAATCTGAAAGGCCTCTCGAATGGTATCGGCCAGTTTTTCTACATTGTTCACAAAATAATTGTGCTTGGTAATGGGAAGGGTAATGCCGGTAATGTCGATCTCTTGAAAGCTGTCTTTACCAATGAGTGAACAGGGAACGTTACCGGTAATGGCGACCATGGGAATGGAGTCCAGCATGGCGGTGGCAATGCCGGTAACCAGGTTGGTCGCGCCAGGGCCGGAAGTGGCGATTACCACGCCAACCTTTCCGGTAGCCCTGGAATAGCCGTCGGCCGCGTGGGCCGCGCCTTGCTCGTGCGCGGACAGTACGTGGTGAATGCGATCCGAGGCTTTGTATAATTCGTCGTATATATTCAGCACCTGACCGCCGGGGTAGCCAAATACATCGGTTACCCCTTGCTCGATCAAGGTTTCAATGACAATTTGTGCGCCTGATATTTTCATGTGTGCCTCTCCTTGTTTTGCCTTTATGCGTTCAGGTGCTCAATGGCCTTGCCTTGAGCGTTAATCATGTTGTTCACCGCCGAAAGAAGCGCTTTAACAGAGGATACAATAATATCGCTGTCGATGCCGACGCCCCAGTAGCGCCTCCCCTCTCCGTCGATTACGCTAACGTAAGAGGCGGCGCGGGAGTTTGTTTTTTCTTCCATGGCATGCTCGGTATACGTTTCCAGCTGATACTCTACGCCAATCGCGCGGCTCAGCGCGCTGCTTACCGCATCCAGACGTCCGTTGCCGGTAGCGCTGAAGGTGGCTGTTTCTCCTGCCGCTTCAATGGTAACGGTGGCTTCAATGCCCTCCGGAATCTGTTTATAATGCGTTTCCGGAATCTGCACCGGTATCAAAATATTGACATAGGAGTCGTAGAAAATGTCCCGTACTTCTTCTGGCATCAGCTCTTTATGCGCATGATCCGATACGCCTTTTACGCGGTATCCGAATTCTTCGCTCATTTTCTTCGGCATGCTGAAGTTAAAGCGCGTTTCCATAATATAACCAATACCGCCCTTGCCAGACTGCGAGTTAATCCGAATGACATCGGTTTCGTATTCACGGCCTACATCGTGCGGGTCTAGCGGCAGGTACGGCACGGTCCAGTACTGCGGCTGTTTTTCCTGGCGCCACTTCATGCCTTTGGCAATGGCGTCTTGGTGAGAACCGCTGAACGCGGCGAAGACTAAGCGGCCGCTATAGGGCTGGCGCTCGTATACGTGCATGCGGGTAACTTTTTCATACACTTCCGTAATTTCCGGCAGATTGGAGAAATCCAGCTGCGGATCCACGCCCTGTGAATACAGATTCATAGCTAAGGTAATGATATCTACATTACCGGTACGCTCGCCATTACCGAACAGCGTTCCTTCAATACGGTCGCCGCCGGCCAGCAGGCCCATTTCGCTGTCGGCCACGGCGCAGCCGCGGTCGTTATGCGGATGCAGGGAGACGATAATATGCTCGCGGCTATGCAAATGATCACACATATACTCTACTTGGTTGGCGTAAATATGCGGCATGGAATGCGATACCGTAACCGGCAAATTGATAATGACCGGATTTTGCGCCGTCGGCTTCCAGATATCAATGACCGCGTTGCAAATTTCGGCAGCAAATTCGGGTTCGGTGCCGGTAAAGCTTTCGGGAGAATATTCAAACCGGAAGTTGCCCGGCGTCTTCTCACGGTATGCCAGGCAAAGCTGAGCGCCCGATGTGGCAATTTCAATAATCTCTTCTTTGCTTTTTCTGAAAACCTGCTCTCGCTGCGCCACAGAAGTGGAATTATATAGGTGTACAATCGCATTTTTGGCACCCTGCAGCGCTTCAAAGGTTTTCGCAATAATGTGCTCACGAGACTGGGTCAGCACCTGAATGCACACATCGTCCGGAATCATATTGTTTTCAATGAGTGTGCGGCAAAATTCATATTCCGTTTCGGAAGCGGCCGGAAAGCCAATTTCAATTTCTTTAAACCCTACTTTAATCAGCAGTTTAAAAAACTCCAGCTTTTCCTCCAGGCTCATGGGGGTAATGAGCGCCTGATTGCCGTCGCGCAAATCCACGCTGCACCAGGTGGGCGCGTGATCAATATACGATTTCTGAGCCCAGCGCATGCTGACGGGCTTTGCCTCGTAAAACTGTCTGGTATACTTTTCAAAACCTTTCATTGCCATTTACCTTCCTTTTTTAATTGAGTCTGCTCGATTTGGAAAGACATTTTATATAATAAAAAATCTCTTTCAAACAAAGCAGCCACCTGTTTTGTTTGAAAGAGACGAAGTATTTCACTATGAAGATTCTCCGTGGTACCACTCTTCTTGGTCACATTTCACGCCAACATTCACTATGGTAGCGGAAAATGCAATACCCACTCAGTCCGCGTCTAACAACACGGCATCTCAATAACGGGAGAGACCCGTCTGCTCCTACTGACGCCAGAGCGTGTTCAGGCAGAAGTTCAGGAAAAGAGCTATCCCCGCCTTGCATACCGTTTTACACCACCCAACGGCTCTCTGCCATGCCTTAGCGGTCTTATTAATCCATCGCAACCTTTACGGACTATTGTACTCAATTATAGTCTGAATGTCAACCCCCAATTTTTGTAATTCGTTGCCGCCGCGGCCGGTTTCTTATAATCGCTGGTTATTCCCCTCTCCATGCCTGTAACTGGCGGTTAGCTTCTTCCACTATTGTATCTATACCGGCTTTTTGTAAGGCCGCTTTCATTTGTTCTATTTCTTCCCGCCATGTACTCACTACGCCCGTCATGTCGGATCCGCTTTCTTCCGCGCTAATCACTGCGTCGCCTACAGCCATTGGGGTTCCTTCTTGCATTGCAGCCTGTACCGCTTGCATTTCTTTGGCCACCGGACTGGCGTCAAAACTAAACCCTAAAATAGGAGAAATGCGCCCTTCTTCTTGCAGCTGCAATCTGGTCTGCATCGATTCCTGTGTATCCCTTTCCCGCAGCAGCCAGATGGTACAGAGTTCAGGAAAGAACTCGGTTAAGCGGTTTTGATACCGGTTCTGTATTGGCTCGCACAAAGCATTCGCTAATTCCGCGTCGCTCCCTAGAGCGCCAAGTAATTCCAGTGCTTCTTGTGAGCGGTCCGAAGCCCGAAGCACCGAAGTATACCGTCTTTCTAACGACGGTACAATATTTCCTTCGTAAATAGAAGGAACCGTAACGCCTGCGCCGCTTTCCGATTGCTTTATCTCTTCTAAACGGGTGCTACCACGCATAATAAAAAACGGCCAGTCCCGCTGCATGGCTTCTGTCGTATAGGTAGCTCCTTGACCACTGAAAAGCCAATGTTCTTCTCTGCTTAGCGCTTCTTCTACCCATTGACTTTCCCATACATTCTCAAATGCCACGCCTCCATCTATCTGCAGGCCCACGCCGGGAGCCACCATATGAAACGCGCACTGCAAGCCCAGCTCGTCTCCCCAAGCCGATACATAGGGCATAGCAACTTTAATAGGCGCTTCCAAGGTTTGAACTAAATCCGGCACCTGCGCCGTGCCATTTTGACGCAGTGCTTGCCAGTTGTATTCCTGAGGTGTCTCTTCGCCCATATAGGAGATAAGAAAAGCGATAAACTGCGCGTCGACCAGCTGCCCAAAGTTATAATTATGCCCTTCTATCTGGTCAAACTGCCAAAACTGTTCGGGCAACAAGGAGGCCGCTTTGTATAAGGGCTGCCCTTCTTCTAAATAAGGCTCCAAAGGAAGCAGTGTTTCTTCCATCCACTGCGCTCCTACCCCCATAACAGGAAAGGTAATAATATCTACATCAGCTGACGCTTCTGTCATGTACTCGATATCTACCTGAAAGGCATATCCTTTTTCACGCAGCAGCGCATTCACCTGATTGATGCGAAGCGCTTCCATGGTTTTTTCGCCTGTAGGATCTACCACGCCCCAACGAAGCGTCACGGTTTCTTGAGGAGCCTCTGGTTCTTTCTCGGTCGATTCTGTTCCGCTTTGACAAGCTGCCAGCAAACATAGCAGCAGCGCACATACTAACCATACTTTTATTTTCATACTAACCTCCATTCCAAAGCGCTTTAGCGCGGAGAACGCGGTACTATTCTTAATTGAATCTACTTTTTAAGCTAAGCCCTCTAACTCTTGCAGCGCCTGCCGGTAAGCGTCTTCCAAAGTCAAAATCCCCCATGCGTATGATTCTATTGCATGCATAATGGGTTCATATTCCGCATAGCAGGGCAAAAGCGCTGTGCCAACATGCTCTAATACTGCTTCCAGCTGATCCCGAATCTCTGGTCGCAAAGGAGCAATGGTGAATGTATGTTCCTCTTGTTTTTCATATCCTTCAAAAACCGCATAATAAGGATCTAGCTGAAACTCCCAAGTTGCTAATGTATCTAACATATCTTCCGTTACCTCTCTGTTAACTGAAACACCGCAGCAAGGAAAATAAGTCTGATCCATTAAGTAGCATAGCAGTTGATATGCATATTCCGGATGCTGCGACTCTTTATATACGCCGCCGCAAAGCGAAATCAGCGCCGTATAGGACCCTTCTGTGTTCGAAACACCTACCACCTTCAGCTCTTCCTGCCTGGTCTGGAAAAGCGAATCCATAAACATAGCCTGCGTAATAAAGGAATGAAAATGCAGCTGGTATGTATTTCCTCCTTCTAAATAATAATACCCTTGCTTGCTCCACGGTTCAAATTCTGACACATCTATTATGTCGTTGCGTGCGCTAGCAATTGGCCTATACTGCTGTAAAATATCCATGCGCCTGCTGCGCATGTACTCTTGCTTTCTTTCATCTAACTGCTGCTTGGCAGAAAAAGAGAAATCTATCTCGCTTTCTCCTCGATACTGCATGCGAAGATAATCTGCGTAAAACCCAGCGATTCGTTCAAATATGTCTTTTTCTAAGGTAATTCGTCCTGTTTCCTCTTCAACAGGCTTCACTCCGGCTGCCTGAAAAAGTGCGGGTATAATCTGAAATAAATCTAAATGCGCTCCCAAAAAATCAAGGCCTTCTATTCCTTCTGGCGTAGCATGCATTACGCTTTCCAGCCCTTGTATCCATTCCTCCGTTGCCATATCAGGCTGCAAATAGAATCCGGTCTGTGCCATAGTCTCCTGCCCGGCCATGAGCGTGCTTACATTAAATAAAATGGGTAATAGCAGCTGACGCTCTTTGAAAATTCCAGCCCGCAGCACGGGGGTATAGTAGTTTCCATTGCTATACAGGCCTTCCGCTTGCATAAAATCTGTTACATCGTAAAACCAATCCTCCGCCATGAGCCTATATAGGCTGTCGCTCCCCTTTTCTCCTGCATAAGTCATATGATCCAACAAAATAAGGTCGGGCGCTTCTCCTTGCTCTATATCGATTTGCATCTGTTTTTCCATATCTCCCTTGGTCATGAAAAAACGAAGGTCAAGCGTAATGCCGCTTTCACTTTCAAATGCTTGCAATGCGTCGCTTAGCAGGAATCCTTCTTGCCCATACTGAATAAAAAGCGGATTAGCCGGCCCTAATGTATATGTACTAAAATAATACGAAATGCTTTGAGAGGTATCGTTTTCGGCCGATTGCATGGCATTTCCTGTTAAATAAACGATCAGTTTTTCCGGCTTTTCTTCTGCCCAACTGGTTGTGTTATCGGTATGAGGCACTTGGCAAGAAATTAAAGCAAACAAAAGAATAAAGGAAATTAGAATATATTTTTTCATATGCATCATGCTTTCTTCTAATTTTTAAAGCAACAATGAGTAAAATAATCGGAAAGGAAGGATGTTTCCTTCCTTTCCCCTTTATCCATAGATTTCAAAAAATAAGCTTTCTTTATTTATCATTCGCTATGGCTCTTCTATTTCCTCTTTCTCAAAATGTTTCAATGAATTATGAAACTTACTTTTCTTCCAGCCACTCTTTGAGCTGTGATTCTTCTACTTCCAAAAATTCGGCAATTTCATGCAGGCTCCGTTTTTGACTATACATTTTGTAGGCCAGTTCCTTGGTTTTTTCTTGCCGGCCCTGGGAAAGGCCCTCCCGAATCCCTTTTTCCAGAATTCCCTGACTTAAATTACACATGATTTCCATTCCCCCTTTCAGCTTGGCATCGGCCTCAATGCCAAACTTTTCCCTTAAAATCATAATAACTCTTTCAATTTATTCAGAAATGCTTCTTCTCCCCACGTATTCACCTTAAAAAACATGGCCTGACTGCCTCCTGTGCTAATGGCAGAAAGATATACAGGCCCCTCTCCGCTCTGAAACAGGGTTACGCTCAGACTCAGCCGATTCCCGCCCGACCAGCTATAGCGCTCAAACACCCTGACGCTACAGCGCGCCCCGCCATTTTCAAAATCGCTGGCTTCTTCTAAGGAAGCCGAAGCGCTGCCACTCACAATACCCGTTTCAATCGCACGTAAAACCTGCCAAAAGTCCCGGTTTAGCGTTACCTCATATTTAGCCATACTATTCCTTCCCAACTTTCATTAACTGAAATTCTTTTCCAAACGCACCTTCTAATGACAGATTAAGACAATATATGTTTCTCAATCCATGTCGCCACGCCATTATGCTCGCAGTCTGCTGTCATTTCGTCGGCCGCTTGCTTCACTTCCGGCAGCGCATTGCCCACCGCAACACCGGTGCCGCAGGCGCGCAGCATTTCTATATCGTTATAATCGTCGCCAAACGCTGCAATACTTTCCATAGGAACTCGGTAAATGTCCGCCAAAATCCGAATTCCTTCCAGCTTAGTTGCGCCGCGATTCATTATCATGCCAATGGTTCCCTCGCCAGATTGAATATAAAGCTCCGGCGGCAGGCACAAAGCACAGGTTTCGATTACCTCTGGATCGCTGGTTACCACAATCAATTTGTCGGCCACCCAGCCGCTAAGCTCCTGAAACTCATGGGTAAATACATATTCTGAATCGGGCCAATCTTCACTGGAATCAAAATTACAATACAAAGTATTATTACACTCGGCCGCTATTTTAGCGTCTGGAACTTGCTCTAATAGCTTATGAATGACCGCTACCGGCTTTTCAATGCCTACGCCGCCGATTCTATGCGTCTCGTCCCAAATGACGGCTCCATTGTGATAAATCCCTGCGTCATACATGTCGCGTGGCACAAGCCGGACCGCGGTCCGTACCGACCTGGCCGTTGCCACAACAAACAGAATTCCTTTTTCTCGGGCTCTAGTAATGATCTGTTTGGTATACGCCGTTAGTTTCTTATCTTTCGGTAGCAAGGTGCTGTCTAAATCCGTTACAATCATTTGAACTGGCATAGCTATGTTCTCCTTCCACCATTTTTCTTCTTGCATCTTTTCTTGATCCATACTATACTATCGCTTTTCTATCAGCCAGTTGATCAGATTCAGCGATTTAATTCCATTGTAGGAAGCATCTAGACCGGTATCCAGAGACAAAACAATCTTCTCATAGTTGTCATTGATCTTCTGCAGAGGTGCCAACTCTCTGCGACGAACTTCCTCGCTTACCATAGACTCCGTGACCTGCACATACAGTTTCTCGTCCGTTTTAGTAGCAATGAAGTCCACTTCTGCATTATCTACCTTGCCGATAGCTACATCATACCCTCTGCGAAGCAGTTCAAAGTACACCACATTTTCAATGGCGTGACCGCTATCTCTGTTCCGGAAGCCTAGGAGATAGTTTCTCAGGCCGATATCTACGATATAATACTTTCCAAGCGTTCTCAGGTATTCCTTGGCCTTAATGTCAAAGCGCTTGATGTCATAATAGAAGTACGACTCAAGCAATGCATTTACATAGGCTTGCACCGTATGAGCACTGGGCGAACCCTTTCGCTTTCTATCTTCCAAAAGCCCCTCATTGACCAGCGTATTGCCAATAGAAGATACCGAGATACTGCTTCCGATATTGTCTGCCAAAAACAGAATGATCTTACGAAGCAGTACCGGATCAGTGATCCGCTTCTGGCCTCTGCGTTTTTCGCGCTCCAGAATATCACGGACGACTACGGTAGAATAGATACCGTCCAGCAGCACCATGGCCTTTTCCTGGTCAAGGCCTACATCCGTAATACCGGGCATACCACCGAAACGCATGTATGCGTCAAAAACCTCACGCAGTTCATAACGCTCACCGTTCTTGTCATACACATGTGTTCTCGTTCCGCCGAAGGCGCTCCTGCTTTCTTTCACTTCAAAATCATAGAAATACAGAAACTCACTGAAGGACAGCGGCAGCATCTTAATCTCTACACAGCGGCCAGAAAGATAGGTTGAATACTCAGAAGACAAAAGATATGCATTAGATCCGGTAATATAGATATCGCAGTTGAAGTCTACCCGGAACGAATTAACTGTATCTTCCCAATCTGTAATGCGCTGCAATTCGTCAAAGAAGAGATACATCCGCTTGTCGGGAATCACTCGATCTTTGACATAATGGTAGAACTCGTCAGCAGACATCTTCTTAAACTCATAGGATTCAAAGTTCATTTCTATGATCTGTTCCTCTTCGACACCAATTTCCTTCAAATGTTCTGCCATAAGCTTTAACAGACTGGACTTTCCGCAACGACGGATACCGGTAATCACCTTCACGGGTTCGGTATCTCGAAATGCAATGAGCCTATTGAGATATAAATCTCTCTTTTTCAGTTCATGCGTGTCTATCATAGGCGTGCACACCTCCTTGCGCCCAAATCATAGCATAAACTTTATAGGAAATCAAGTTTTTGCATTTAAGTACAAAAATTCTTACGTTCTCCTTCCACCATTTTTCTTCTTGCATCTTTTCTTGGTCCATACTATACTATCGTTTAAAAATCATTGCAAGAAATTTTTAAACGATCGGAGGTTTCTTACCATGAAATTACTTCTTTGTCAAAACGGTCAGGCATTCTTAGACCGCTACGAAAGTCTATTGCTACCGCATGAACCCCTATATACACTGATTTTAGGCAATGCCCGCGCCAATTTGCAGACCACGGCCTGTCCTTCTTGCTTTTTCGGCGCCGTCCATGCCGAAAACGCGCAGTCCCCCCTGCTTCTCTTTGGCCACATGGCCCCCTTCCGCCTGCTGCTCCACAGTTTCACGGCCGATGCGGCGCTCGTGAAACAGGCCGCCGCGCTCCTTTGTCAGTACATACTCGAAAACCAAATCGATATAGCCGGCGTGCTCGCCAGTGAGCCTTTAGCCAGCGCCTTCCTTTCCTGCGACCGCGAGCATACGTATCGCCGCGGCCATGGCATGGATATTATGGAGCTGCGCCGTGTCAAAGAAAGCCCCCTGGCCCCCGGCCAGATGCGCCAGGCAGAGCCCGCCGACATTGCACTGCTAACCAGCTGGCTGCGCGCTTTTAATCAGGAAGCCGTAGGCAGCGAGCTTGCGCCGGAAAAGGCTCTTACCAAAGCAAAAGAAAAACTTCCCCATACCTATATATATGAAGATACAAAACGCCAGCCCGTCTGCATGGCCATTTTCACTCGCTTCCTTACCCATGGCACCTCCATGGCCGGCGTATACACCAGTCCGGAAAAGCGCGGAAACGGCTACTGCCGCTCGCTCATTCAAGAAATGTGCAAACTGCGCCTGGCCGCCGGCGACAAGTACCTTAGCCTTTTCGTTGACAAGGCCAACCCCATTTCCAACCATACCTACAAAAAAGTAGGCTTTCAAATTCTGGAAGACAGCATCGAGTACGACCGCCCTTAATCTACAATGCCCTGCCTGTACACCAGATCCGCGCGGCCATAGGCCGCAAGCAGCGACGGCTCCTGAGTCAGAGCCAGGCCATGGCAAGGTTTTCCGGCAACATAGCCACTGCGAACCTGCTCTACCAGATCGATCATATCGCATAACAGCCCTAAACTCAGCGGATTGCCTTGCGGATGCATTATAGAAGGAGCGCTCTGGTGGCAAGCCGCGCGGCATAGAGAGCTCCTTATGGCTCATGTACACGGTTTCAAATTCGTCCATGTGGTAAAAATGGTCGATGTGCGCGTGCGTAAGCACGAGCACCATGGGCAGTGTGGTTAACGCCTTAAGCTGTGGCAAAATCCGCTCGCCTTTGCTGATGCCGGTGTCAATCACGGCCGCTTTGCGGCTTCCTATAACTAAATAAAATGAATCTTTGTCAGCGTCTGATAATTCATAGGTGTGGTCGTTCAGTTTTTTTATTTCAATCATGCTTTTCCTCCTAATATGGTTTGTATGGCGCGGCGCAGTGGCTCTATGGTTTCCATTTGAAGTGCTGTGGGCATAACGCTTTTAACAATATCGCCGCCAAAATCATGCATTAAAATGCCCTGTAACAGGCGCTCCGTAAGCTCTGACGCGGGGTCCTGCGCAAAATACCCCCGTAAAAACCGCGGATACGAGCGATATTCAAAGGCGATCAGGGCGCCTTCATAGCAGCGCGGCGCGAGCACGGCATCGGCAAAATCGAGTAGGCAAAGGCCCTGCGGGGTAACGAGCACGTTATCGGCGCACAGGTCGCCATGCGTAAAGACACGTTCGCTAGCAGGCAGGCTTTCCAGATAGGCGCGCCGCGCCGTTCGAAAGGCGGCTGTATAGGGGCGCCACCGGCTCTCGCGCTCAGGATCCTTCAAAACGTCAATGGTATTAAAGGCTGGAATGGGCTGATTTAAGCGGTCTGTCGCCTCACGCAGCGCGCGCCCCAGCGCCTCCTGCTGCGCCTTACTGCTACTGCGCAGTACGCTCTCTAAATCTTGCCCTTCCATATAGGGCATGAGCATATATGCAAAGTCATAACGATCGGACAAGCTGCCATGCGCCACCACTTGAGGCGCGCGCACGCCCTTCTCTTTCGCGTACCGCGCGGCAAACAGCTCGGTCTTTTGATCACTGGTCTGATCCATGCCCGATTCCTTAGGCGCGTAAATTTTAATGACAAGCTGCTCTACGCGAAACACCGCGTTGGTGCCCGGCGTTAACTGCGTTACCTTGCCAAGCGGTAGCTTTTCTTTTTGTAAAATGGCCCTAATGAGCGGTTCAAACGCGGAAATAGACTGAAAAACCGCGGCCCAGTCCTGCCAGTTTTGTATGGTTTCGGTAAAATATGTAGTATGCATAGCACAAGGTCCTCCGGTATATTTTCTTGTTACTATGCATTTATCTTAATCGCTGACCTTGCTCCTGTCAAGGGGCCGGCTTGCCGGTGAGTCCAATACGGCTCCCTCAGCGCTAAATCGTGAGCCATGGCAAGGACAGTCCCAGGAACGCTCC
>CALWPV010000067.1 GCA_944383515.1 uncultured Clostridia bacterium | reverse complement strand
CCCAAAATTCCTGCATATTCATTTTGGGAAGCCGCCGGTATCCGCTGCGCGAAAGCTTGTCGTCAAACGGACAGGCCAGCCGATATTCACAGTACTGACAAGCGGCATCCGTTCCCAGCTTGACCGGCTGCGCCTCGATATGTCCCTCTTCCATTTGCTGCGCAACCTCGGCGATCTTGCGGTGCGTAAACAGGCGCAGCGCCGCAAGCTGCTCCTGGCTCACCGCCTGGTCTGTTTTTTTCAGCGCCTTTTCTTTTTTATTGAAATGCGCCTTAATCACCACCGAATCGCTGCCCGCTTCCCACTCCGTATCCATATGGGTGAGCGCCGGTATCTCCTCCAAAAAAAGCCCGTCCAGTCTTCCGCTCATTAGCGTTAGCTTTTTAAAATCCTCCACCGGCTGCTCCAAACTTTGAACCACCGGCGTCAAATGAAAGTAAAACACGCCCGCCGGTATCGCATGATACGCCTTCTCCGCTGCTTCCATATACACTGGCAGCTGCAGCTGGAGGCCCGCGTACATCTGCTGCGGATCCAAACTCACCTGCCCCGATTTATAATCGATAATGCGAAAATATCGCTGCTCCTCCTGCTGCCACAGATCAATCCGGTCAATTTTGCCCTGAAGCCTAACCACGTTACCGCCAGCCAGGCGTACCTCAACCGGTCCAGCCAGGCCCGCGCCGCCGCCAAACCGCCATTCAAACGCCGCGGGCGTAAAATCGCCGCGCTGCACCTGCTCTGACAAAATGAGCAAGGCCCGCGCCGCGGTTTTCTGTAGTTTTCTCCAATAGTACCGATACCGGCTACTGGTCTGATACACCGCATATTCCGCCTGTTTTTGCTCTGCCAGGCTCCCAGCTATCTCCTGCGCCTGAGCCTGCGACAACGCCTGCGATAAAAACCGGCCCGCCTCTTGCAAAATATCGTGCAGCGCGTTTCCTTCTTCCAAACTACGCACCTGCGGCACTTCGCGTTCTTCCAGACTCAGCCCGTACCGCAAATAATAAGAAAACGGACAGCGGGCATATTGCTCTAGCTGCGTAATACTGAGCTGACGCTGCGAAGGATCCATAAGCCGGTGCGCGATAGCCGGCGGCAAAGGCTTTTCGTCCGTCTCGCCGGCGCGAGCCCTTTGCATCAGCTGCAGCGTATGCTCAAAACCATGCTGCATAAACCAGGCACCGGCCGGGCCCAAAGCCAAGGTAGGGTTTTCGTATAGCAGCGCCTGCGGCCCCGTAACATCGTTTGCCTCCGGCATCAGATATCCCTCTCCCAGCGCCCGCTTCATGCGCTTCCAAACGAGGCTTTCCCCATAGGCCTTACCGTCACTGCCATTTTGACTGCAAAACAGATATAGCCTTTCTTTTGCCTTGCTCATGGCCAAATAGAACAAAAAGTATTGTTCGCTCACGTCTTCCTTATCGCCCTGCGCCAGCTCTCTCTGCTCCGCGGGCCGAGCCGTACTTAAAAACTGAACCTTGGCGCGCTCTGCCTGGCTCAGCAGCCCCGCGCTGCCAGCTGTTTTAGGAAAGCAGCCCTCCTGCAGACCTAAAATAAAAACGGCCCGATAGCCGGCCAGCTTTGAACGGCTTAAATCTGCAATCAGCAGCTCGTCCAAAGACGGCGGCAGCTGCCCCAGCTTCGTCTGCGACAGGCCCATTTCTAAAAGCAAGCGATACTCTTTGAGCGTCATACGAGTATCTCCCATAATCTGGTCAAGCTGCTCCTGCACCTTGGAGGCCATGTCGTAAATGCGTTCATATTCCATGGCAAGCAGCAGCATGCCGTCGGCCTCTAACTGCCCGGCTCTTTCTGCCAGCCGCTGCTCTATCTGCAGATTCCGCGCCAGCTCCTGATAGGCCTTTGTCAGCTCCTGCGCGCGCTGCCGCCCTTTGGTTTGCCCGGCAAACGCCTCCAGCCCTCTGGCCAGCTGCGTAAGCGGCCCTTCCCAAAGGTCAAGCTGCCCCTCCTGGTGTTCCATTGGCATTTCCTGCGCCTGCAGGCCCGCTATAATACGGGAAAGACCCTGCCAGTTTTCTTTTAAACAAACGTTTTCCAGCCGGTCCATGGCATCTGCCTCAATCCCGCAAAGCCCTGTTTTCAATATACTCATAAAGCCTTCGCCGCTAAAACCGGTGGTGGCCCATTCTCCCAGACTCTGCATCCACTGCACATAGGGGTTTAATGTAATATCCACTTTTTCGTCAATAAAGCCGGGAATCTGATGCAGTGCCATTTGTCGGCGCAGCGCATGCGCATATGACGCCAGATCGGTAACCACTACCGCGATCTCACGGTATGCGTAGCCCTTATCGCGTACCAAATGGAGTATCTCATGAAACACCTGCCTGAGTTCTTGCGCCTGCGTAGGCGCTGCGTAACCGCGAACCCGCCGGGCCGGGCCGTCAAACGCCAATGGTTTTACCCTTTGTAGCTGCCATGCCGCGTGCGCTATCTCTTGGGGAAGATATACCTGCAACTGCCAGCGTATTTGGTAAGGGAGACGATATTGCCTAGCTAGGGCTAGAAGCTTCCAAACGGTTTTCGCCGTTGTAAAAAAAGTCTGCCTGGGCAGCTCGCGCCAGTCCTGCACCGCTTCTACCTGCTTAAATACGGCAGGCGGCAGCGTAATCGCTATGGTCAGGCTGCGGCTACGCATAGCAAGACCGGTAAGAATCCGGTACTGCTGCGGCGTAAAACCGCTAAAGTCGTCGATATAAATAACAGCCTCCCGAATGAGCCGGGAGCGTTCAATCCGCTCCGCAAGCAAATCCAGCAAGGCTTCTGACGCCAGCATTTCCTGCTCTGTATAAGCATTAAAATACTGCCAGATCAGCCGAATATCTTCTAATTTGGCGCGTAAAATAATACCGCTTGGCTGTTCCTGAATGAAAGCGCTCAGCGCCTCTTCGTCCAGCGCATACTGAAACAGCTCGGTAATCATCAGCGTAAGCTGGCCGATAAACCCTTTTTTGCCGGCGCTGGCGCCGTAATAGCCCAGCTCTTTTTGGTGATCCATAACGATTTTGTATAGGACCATGCTTTTTCCCATATCATCCAGCATTTTAATCTCTGGCATACCGACTTCCGTTACGACTCGGTGAGCCAGCCGGTTAAAACTGACAACGGCTACATTTAACAAACTCCCCGACTTCACGGTTTCCAAAAGCCGCTGCTCCACTTTGCGCGTTGTCTGCTCCGGTACAATATAGAGAACCGTTTGCTGCGGATTGCTCTCGGCTATCGCTTTTATCTCTTGCTCTAATTGGGTCGTTTTGCCGCTTGCGGCGGGACCTAAAATCAGTTGTAATGCCATGGGGCCTCCTGCGTTTCATTTCGATTCCTTTACTTTGATTATAAGCTTTTTTTCTACGCTTGGCAAGCATAGAAGCGCCGCCCTTTTCATATATTGGAAGCAGAATATCCGTTAGGAGATGGAAACGTTATGTCGGTTCGCATTATGTCGCTCAAATTAAATCGGTTGCTGTTATATGGGGCTATGGCTGTTTTGGCTTTAGTGCTTCTGGCCCTGCTGCTTGTGCGGCTGTTTTCAGGGGATACATCGTCGGCCCAGGTTAGCTACTACCCGGGAACCTACACCACCACCGTACCGCTCGCGACAGGAAGCGTCACGGTAGAAATGACGTTTAGCGAAGACGGAATTGAATCGGTTAACTACGAAATCCCTGAAGCTGTCCAATCGGTGTACCCGCTGGTACAGCCCACAGCCTCTTCCATTGGTCAGCAGCTGGCAGAGGGCACGGATCTGGAGGCAATTGAAGTGGACAGTGCCTCGTATGAAACCGCAGAACATTTGCTGAGCGCCATGAAGCTTACAGCGGAAAAAGCAAAAAAGCCGTAACACGCTTTACATAAAATGCCCCCGAAAACCGAAGCCTGTTTAAAACCGGCGCATAACTAGGCGTCAGGATTAAACAGGCTTTTTCGTGTTTCACGCTGCATGCTGTTAAAACGTGGCGCCTCATGATTTTATATTGCTTTCATGCGCCGATTCGATTACAATAACAACAGTAATTGCTTTTGGCATGCCAGAATGGAGGATAGTGTGAAAAATCAGCTCGAATAGCTGCTTTTTCACACGGCTATTTGTGCCGAAGCGCCACAAATAGCTTCCTTCGCAGGCGCAAATTTGAAATTTGCGCCGCGACCTCCGCGCTAAAGCGCTTCAGAATGGAGGATTAACATGCAATTACGCGATTTTGTTATGCAGCATCCGCTGTATGGCTCATTGCCGTGCCAGGTACCGTTTTCTATGTACCAGGTTCTGACCGAGGCCGGCAAAATTAAAGATCCGTTTGACCGAGATAATGAACTGTCTTTAACCGCTTTATCGGAAGAAGACTACTCTTTTGAAACGCAGTTTGAGGCAGACGCCGCCCGTTTGGCGCTTCCCTATCAGGTGCTGCGCCTAGAAGGCGTGGATACGCTCTGTACGCTTTCTCTCAATGGAATACCGATTGGAAAAACCTATAATATGCACCGCACCTGGCAGTTTGATATAGCCGGCGCGCTGCGCCCAGGCACGAATGTGCTGCGCATTACCTTCCATTCCCCCGTTCAGTATATGAGGGAGCAGCAAAACCGCCACGCCGTTTGGGGGCAGTCCGATACCATGGAAGGCTTTGCCCATATCCGCAAGGCCAGCTACATGTTTGGCTGGGACTGGGCGCCTAAACTTCCCGACGTTGGCATTTTCCGGCCGGTTACCTGGCTCAGCTACCAGACCGACCGCCTAGAAGAGGTACGGCTGCGCCAGCACCATAGGGGTGGACAAGTTAAGCTGCTGCTGGATATCCGCACGCGGCACCATGCGTCAAACCTCCAGTACCATGTGGCCATTCACGGTCCCGAGTATCAATATGAAGCGGATCTTACCGGGCCCTGCGCCGAAGTGCTTATTGACAAGCCGCAGCTCTGGTGGCCTAACGGTCTGGGCGAGCAGCCGCTTTATACCGTGTGCGTTTCTCTGGTGCATCAGGGCGCTGTCATTGACACCTGGCAGCGCCGCATCGGCCTGCGCACGCTCACGATTAGTACCGCTGCCGATCGTTGGGGAAGCGAATTCTGTTTTGTGGTTAACGGCGTAAAAGTGTTCGCCATGGGCGCCGATTACGTGCCCGAAGATTCTTTGCTGGGCCGCATTACGCCGGATCGCACCCGGCGACTGATTGACAGCTGCCGCAAGGCAAACTTTAACTCTATTCGCGTATGGGGCGGCGGCGGTTACCCTAGCGACGCCTTTTTCGACGCCTGCGACGAAGCCGGCCTAATTGTATGGCAAGACTTTATGTTTGCCTGTGTTAATGTCTATATGAGTGAGGCTATGACGCAAAATATTCGGGCCGAAGTGATTGACAACTTAATCCGTATCCGCGACCACGCTTCTTTGGGGCTGCTCTGCGGCAACAATGAAATGGAAGACGCCGTAATGCACTGGGATAACTGCCGCGACAGCATGCTGGCCAAAATGGATTACCTCACGCTATACGAGCATTTGCTGCCCGATCTCTGCGCCGCCTACGCGCCCGATACGTTTTACTGGCCTTCTTCGCCTTCTTCCGGCGGCGGCTTCGATAACCCGCAGGACGAAAACCGCGGCGACGCGCATTACTGGGGCGCCTGGCACGGCAGCATTCCCTTTGAAAGCTACCGGCAGTATTATTTCCGCTTCTGCTCGGAATTTGGCTTTGAATCGTACCCCAGCATGAAAACCATTCAAAGCTTTACCCGCCCTGCGGACCGTAATCCGTTTTCACCGGTTATGATGCACCACCAAAAGTGCACGGGCGGCAACGCTAAAATTCTCTCGTATGCGTCGGAAAAATATCCATACCCGTATTCTTTGGAAGATTTCGTGTATGTTTCCCAGCTACTGCAGGCCGAGGCCATTCGCTGCGGCGTAGAGCATTTTCGCCGCCACCGCGGCCGCTGCATGGGCGCCATTTACTGGCAGCTAAACGACTGCTGGCCGGTTTCTTCTTGGTCCAGCGTAGACTATTTTGGACGCTGGAAGGCCCTCATGTACCATTCCCGCCGCTTCTTCGCGCCGGTTTTGCTTTCCGCGGTACAGGGCGAATCCTCTTCCGTTACCTTTAATATTGCTAACGAAACGCCCCATAGCGTGCAGGCCGAAGTGCGCTGGACCGTATATGGGCCGTATTTTGAAGAAGTCGCATCCGGCACGCTGCCGGCCACCGCGGCCGCGTTTTCCGCGCGGGATCTGCCTCCGGTATCCTATCAGTCTTTTATCCAGGGGCGCGAAACCGAGCGCTACCTTTGCTACCAGCTTTGGGACACGCAAACTAACACGCTCATGAGCGAGCATACCCTGCTTTTCTGCCTTCCTAAAGAAATTGCCTATCCGCAGGAATCTTTGCCTGTTCATGCCCGCATAGAAGGCGAAAACGGCACGTTTACCCTTACGCTTAGCGCCGATTCTTTAGTCAAAGATCTCGAGATCGATTTTCACCATTACGATACTATTTTTTCCGATAACTTTTTCGATTTGGCTCGCCCCGGCGATTACCGCATTGCCTTTACGCTGGAAGATACTTCGGTAACCGCGGCGCAGCTGCAGCAGGATTTGGTATTCCATAAATTGCAGCAGTTAAGTCAAAATCACGACCAATAAACCCCGAAAAGGAGAACGGACATGAAACGTTTACAATACCATTTTGAGCCGCGCTGCGGCTGGATGAATGACCCTAACGGTCTTGTCTATTTTAACGGGCAGTACCATGCCTTTTTTCAGCACTTTCCTTACGCGCCGCAGTGGGGCCCCATGCACTGGGGCCATGCGGTGAGCCAAGATCTGATTCACTGGCGGGAGCTGCCGGTGGCCCTGCGCCCGGATCAGGTCTATGAAAATGACGGCGGCTGTTTTTCCGGCTCCGCCGTGAGTCTGGGCGATCAGCTTTACCTGTTTTATACTTCGGTAAGTCGCCATTTAGGGCAGACCCAGTCCATGGCCTATTCCGGCGACGGCCTGCACTTTACGAAGTGCGCCGCCAACCCCATACTGCCCGCCTGCCCTGTAAACAGCGGCGAGCCCCGGGGCAATCGCGATTTTCGCGACCCTAAAGTAACCTATATACAGGGACGCTACTATATGGTGTGCGGCACCGGCGTAGACGGCGTAGGCAAGGTGCTGCTGTTTACCACAGACGATTTAGTCCACTGGGAATACCTGGGCGTTCTTTTCTCTGGCGGCCCCGAAGGCTCAGACCATTTCTACGGTACCGTAATTGAATGCCCTGACTTTTTCTATCTGGACGGCCACTATGTGTTCATGTTTTCTAAAATGGGAAGCCTATACTCGGCCACCCATTTTGTTATCGGCGATTTTGACGGCGAGCATTTCACGCCGCAGCAGCATGTAGAGCTAGAAGAAGGCCCCGATTTCTACGCGCCGCAAACCTTGTTAGCGCCCGATGGCCGCCGCCTGATGATCGGCTGGATGTACCACTGGGGCAAGCCTCTGCCTCAAGGCGCTTACAGCGCCGGCGCGCTCTCCTTAGCCCGCGAGCTTTCCATAGAGCAAGGGCGGCTGCATGCGCGTCCTGTGCGCGAAGCCGCCTGCCTGCTGACCGAGGCTTCGCCCTTTGTGCGCGTGTCGGGGCGCACGCTCACCATTGAATCGCCTGCCTGCGGCCACATTCTAAGCCATGAGCTGCCTGCCGGTACCCCTCTGCAGATTCTGGAAGACACCAAAACCATAGAAGTCTTTACCGCAGACGGTACCTGGAACGCGACCGCCTGGCTGGAGTAACGGCCATGAAAGTACTGGCTATGCAGGATTTAGCCTGCTACGGAAAATGCTCCGCTTCCATTACGCTGCCCGTTTTATCGGCCATGGGCATAGAAACCACGCTGCTGCCCACGTCGGTTCTCTCCACGCACAGCGCCTTTGCCGGGTTTACTTTTCACGATCTACTGCCCGATATGGAGCAGATTGTACGGCACTGGAGCTCACTGGGGCTTACTTTTGACGCCATTTACATTGGCTACTTAGGAAGCCAAGCGCAGCTTAATTTTGCTCTTTCGCTCATTGACCGCTATCCGCAGGCCCTCGTTATGGTCGATCCCGTCATGGGCGATAACGGCAAGCTGCACCGGCGCATTACCCCCGACTTCATTGGCGGCTACGACCGGCTTTGCGTCCGGGCTCATTTGCTGCTTCCCAATTTAACCGAAACCTGCGCGCTGCTCCGCCTCCCCTACGAGCCCTACGCCTCCGGCGCTCATAACTGGCAGCCTCTGCTTCAGGCGCTAAAGGCGCGCGGCGCCAAAAACGTTGTCATAACCGGCCTTAGCGACGGCGCGGAGCGGCTCGGTTCTCTGTGTCTAGACGAGGGCGGCCGCCTTCGCTCCTATTTTCGCCACCGCGTGGCGGGCCATTATCACGGCACCGGCGATCTATTTGCCAGTGTGCTCATTGGGGCGCTGCTGCAAAAGCTTTCGCTTGCGCAGGCGCTGGAGCTGGCGACTGATTTTACGGTGCTCTGTATACAAAAAACGGCCCCCTACGGCGACGCGCAGGGAAGCCACTGGCATGGACTGCATTTTGAAGCTTGCCTGCCTCAGCTTTGGCAGAGGCTTTCCGGTTTATGCCGCTCTACGTAAGCGCTAATGGCCGCGTCGTACGGCGGATACGCATAGTCAAGACGCTGCGTCACCTGCTTGGAAACGTCGCGAAAAAGAGCCATGCAGGTGAGCAGCGCTTCCCACATGTGCTCATACGAATCCATGCGGTAGGTCTGCATGAGGCGCTGCCACCACGCCGCGGGCACGTAATGATCTAGAAATTTAGAGTTTTTGCCAACGCTAAAGGTAAAGCCATGTTCGGTGCCCACCCAATACCCCATCATGCGCAGCAGCTCTTTACGCATAATTTCGTGCATATGATCAATGGCAAACAGGATTTCATGGCGGCACAGGCCTTTGACCACATACGTAGTCACATTCCAAAATTCGTTACAGCAATCGTCTACCATACGCTCCGTCGGTTTTCGCAGGCGATAGTCTTCGTCGGTGGGCACCGGCGGATTTTGAATGCGCCCGTCTTTGTCCAGCAGCACCCGCACCAGTTTATCCCATGTCAAATATTCCTCCAGCCGCTCGACCGGAAGCAGCGTTAAATCGATTTTAATGTCGTCGTCAAATAACATGAGGTACGAAAAACCGGGTTCTTCCGCTGGAAACAGCTCCATATCCTCCGGTTTTTGCATCATGATCCTGTTTCCAAACACGGAAAGCCAAGCGTCGTCCCGGGTAAAGGCTTCCATATCGGTTACTAAAAACGTAATGTCGTAATCCTGAAAATCGTCTTTGGGAATGTTTACATTCGTTCGCGAGCCTTCCAGCGTCACTACGCGAATTTTATCGTTTTTTTCGGCATAGCCGAGAATCAGCTGCCACATTTGCTGTTCGGTTCTCATTACGGTTTCCTTTCTAGTGTTTCACAGATTATCGTTGCAGCCTTCTCTATAGAAACCTTTCCCATATAGTAAGCCTCTAATTGCTCTTGTGCTTCTACCTCCCAACGATGCGACGGAAGTGAAGCTCCTTCTATATGATCTAAAAGGTAGCGCAGTTGTTCTGCCACTGCTTCACTCATAGGAGCAAACATAACTTTGCTTTGATTAAACATTTCTTCTTGCACCGCCTCCTGCGCAAAAGGATCATAGACCGGCTGAATATATAATTCTTTACTGGTATGCGTTAACTCTTCTAAATCTTTTTCTACTTGCTGCCGATTAATAGAAATTCCTATTTCTGGAGCATAATCATAGTCCATTAAATACTGCACTAAATCCCCAGCTTCCTCTACCTGATCTGATCCTGCAGGACAAAAGGCTAAAATTCTGGCGCTCGCTGCATACTGCCGTGGCGATCCCAATAAAGGAATTCCCCCTACGCAAATTGTTTGGTTCTCCTCTTCATAAAGACTTTCCATAGCATAAGCTTGCATAATGAAACTACTATTAATCATGGTTCCACCACATCCTCCATTTAATAAAACCCCTAACATATTTCGCTTATAAAGAGGATCTTCTGCAAAACTTGGTCCGCCCGAGAGCCGCCGATATTTCGCTTGCATGGAGCTACTATTTTCTGCATAACTTTTTTCTTCATATCCCGGAATCGTCATAAAATCTTGTTCTAGAAAATCTCGCATCATTTCCAGCACCATAGCCATAGCCTCGGGTGTTATAGAATTATTGTCCTCCAGTCCATACAGACCAGCCGCCGCGACTAATACATTTAAAAGGTAAGATTCTCGGACCGATGTCGCTTCATACAAGGCCAAGGTTTCAGAATCTGTTTGTAAGGCAATACAAATCTCTTGCAACCAATGAATCCATTCCTCCAAGCTGGTATCTTGATCAGGGAAATCTTGTCCGATTGTATCTAAAAATTCCTCCGACGTAATTACGCCATTTAAATCAAATAACAATGGTACAATATATTGCTTTTCCTTGAAACGGCCACAGCGAAGTACAGTATGATAATACTGATCAGAAGCTAAATTTAAATAGGGTGTTAGATCTTCAAAAGCCGATTCTTTCAGCAGCTCTAACCATGACGCATGAAAGTCGTCGCTAAATTGCTTAATAACAATTACTAGATCCGGTGCCGTGCCTTGCTGTTTTGCTTCATTTAGTTTTTCTAACATGGGAGGCGACGCACTAAAACCAGTGATTTCTATTTCGGTGTTCGATTCTTTTCCATAATCTAGTAGTGCCTGAATCATTACATTTCCCTGCGTATATCCTGGCATGTAAATGGTTGTTTCTAAGCCCAGTGTAACAGCCGAGGCATATTCAATTTTTTCACCTTCGGAATCGGTATACGAGTTACTAATTCCCATAACATAAACTGAAAGGGGCTCAGACTGTTTCTCTGTATTCGTCATCTCTGACTGGTCCGAATTCGAATGTGTAACATAGCATGCTGAAATTGTTCCTATAACTAAAATAAGAAACAATATAAAAAAAAGTTTCTTCTGTTTCACAGCCTTCGCCCCTTTTCTTTAAATAACGATTCATTGAGTGATAATTTAAATCATCTCTCTTTCGTAATAGTAAAATCAAACAGGATTTCAAAATGAAAGGACAATTTTCATTTGTTTGCTATTGAATTAATCAAACATTTGTATATAAAGCTTCTACATAGTCCCCACATCGATGAACAGATCTTCCCGAAAGAAAAATGTTTGATGATCCCTGTCTTCCAACAGATGCTACACTTTCTCCTGCAGATGAAACAGTTGAACCGTCTGAAAGAGTAGCATGCACACTTGTATATATATCTGCACCAGATGCACGTGTTGTGGCAACGACATCTGACAATGAAACACTTAAAGTTGCATAATAATTGTTCATTGGCCCAAATCCTCTTGCACTATATCCTGCATAAACCACAAAAGAATTAATAAATAATATTGCAATAATACCAATTAAAAACATTTTCTTTTTCATGATTTAAATCTCCTTTCGTCTCTTTAAGTTCCAAATATCTTTGCCCTTTATGGATTCAACCATGCGCTCAATGCTTCTGCCGTTTCCACTGCGGTTAGTCTTCCTTCATAATAATCTGCCAAATATACCTTTAATTCTTCCATAATGGTATACGGTAAGGAAGCTCCTGCTATATGATCCAATAATGCTAAAAGCGTTTGCGCTACTTCTTCTTGCATCGGCTCAAATGTTTCTTTGCTTTGATCAAAAGTCGCCTGTCTAATCTCTTCATTAGAGAAGGGATCATATCTTGGTGCGATATACAGCTCTGTTTCTGTTTGTGTTAAAGCTTCCAGCCCTTCGGCTACCGTATCTTTGTTGACGGAAATTCCAATTTCTAGCGGGTAGCGGTAATCTAATAAATACTGCATACACTGTGCAGCTCCTTCTATATTCGCAGCACCTGCCGGACAAAAGCCCAGCGCCGTGACAAAGGCTGTATACATTCCCGCCTCTTGCAAAGTCGGAATCCCCCCGAGAACCATATGTTCATTCATGGCGTTATAATAAGTTTGAAGCGCATAAGCCTGCATGATCAGGCTACTGCTGCAAAAATGACCGCTCCAACCTCCTTCCAGCAGGATCCCCAGCATTTCGCGTTTATACTCCGGGTCTTCCGAGTGCAAAGGGCCAAAATTAAATCGATCGTACATAGAATTCATAGAATTGACATTCTCGTCCAAGGTTTTTTCTTCAAAACCAGGAATGAGCTGAAAATTATGGTCGAGAAAATCATGCATAACTTCTAAAATTTGCACTATGGTTTCCGTTGGTATTTCTGTCTGCTTCTCTAAGTCCCGCCCCCCTGTC
>CALWPV010000066.1 GCA_944383515.1 uncultured Clostridia bacterium | reverse complement strand
ATTCGGTTTGGCTTTGGCCCGGCCAAAATTTATCGGCTGGCCAAGGCGGCGTTCGCGGGAACCTATGAAGACGCGGTCATTTTGCACTGGCTCAAGGGATTTTACCGCCGGTTTTTCCAGCAGCAGTTTAAACGCTCGTGTCTGCCCGACGGCCCCAAAGTGGGTAGCGTAACCCTTTCGCCCCGCGGCGATTGGCGCATGCCCAGCGATGCCAGCGCCGAGGCGTGGATGGCCCAGGTAGAAGCGCTTTCCTGATTTTGCCGGGGTCATAAATGCGCGCCCCTCCTGCATACATTGTATTACTAAGTATGGGGAGGGGCATTTTGAAAGATTATATAGAAGAAAGGGCCATTGAAATTGGCCGATATGTGGTGCAGCACGGCGCTACAGTGCGGCAGGCTGCGCAGAATTTTGGCATTAGCAAAAGCACGGTGCATAAAGACATTACCGCAAGGCTCATTCATATCCAGCCGGAGCTGGCCCGGCAGGCACAGGCGGTGCTGCAGATCAATAAGGCGGAGCGGCATATTCGCGGCGGTCAGGCAACAAAAAAGAAATACCACCATGAGCTCTATTGACAATTGCAGGGCCCTATTTTATAATTATTTCTACGAGCCTGCGAGCGGTTAGCCGCAGGATAAGAAAGGAATGGGGCATGCTGTTATCAACGAGTATTGGGATTGATCTGGGTACCTCAACGGTACTGGTTTATGTAAAAGGAAAAGGGATCATCTTGCGCGAGCCTTCGGTGGTTGCCGTTCGCAAAGGCGAGCAGTCGACGCGAATCGAGGCGGTTGGACAGGCAGCCTATGAAATGCTGGGGCGTACGCCCAGGGAGCTGCGCACCATTCGGCCGCTGCACGGAGGCGTTATTTCCGATTATCACTATACGGAAAAAATGCTGCGCTATTTTGTACAGAAGACCATTGGAAAACGGTTGATTAAACCGGTGGTAGCCGTATGCATTCCCTGCAAAGTAACGGAAGTGGAGCGGAAAGCGTTTACCGATGCCTGTTATCAGGTAGGGGCCCGCAGCGTACATATGATCGAAGAGCCGATTGCGGCCGCCATGGGAGCGGGGCTGGACATTAGCAAACCCAGCGGATGCATGGTGATCGATATTGGCGGCGGAACCACGGATATTGCGGTGATTTCCCTGGGGGGCATTGTGGTCAGCACTTCGGTTAAGGTGGCAGGCGACGATTTTGACGACGCCATTGCCAGGTATGTGAAGAAAAAGTATAATCTGCTCATTGGCGAGCGAACGGCGGAAGAAATTAAAATTCAGGTAGGAACGGTAAGCCCGGACGAGGAAGAAGTAGAAATGCCGGTGCGGGGACGCCATATGATTACCGGCCTTCCCGTTAGCGCCATGGTTACTAATTACGATGTACGTGACGCCTTGCAGGAGGCTATGCAAACGCTGGTGGAAGCGGTTCACTCTATTTTGGAAGAAACGCCTCCGGAGCTGGCTGCCGATATTTACGAACACGGCATTGTTATGACCGGCGGCGGAAGCCTTCTTAGGGGCATTGATCAGGTGGTAGCGCAGGGCGTGCAGCTGGATGTATTCGTGGCGGACGACGCGATCTCCTGCGTGGCGATTGGAACCGGACGCTATGTCGATCAGCTGACAGAAAAGAAACAATAGAACACAGCGGTAAAAACGGCGCGAACTGAGCGCCGTTTCTTCGCTCTAAAAGCATACGAAAGGGGGATACGCGGTGCAGGACGCAGGGCGCTGGCAGCAGGAGTCGCTAGGGGAAGAAAAAATAGAAGGCTACGTAGTGAGCTGTATTTTTTCTAATGAAGATACCGGCTATCAGGTGGTCGAGGTAGAGGCAGACGACGGGCTGCAGCTCATGACGGTGGTTGGAATTTTGGCCGATCTGCAGGTGGGAGAACGGATTGTAGCGCATGGACACTGGAAAGAGCATAATACCTATGGCGAGCAGTTCGAGGTTACTTCCTTTAGCCGTATGCTGCCGCAAGATAAAGAAGCCATGCAGCGGTATCTGGCCTCCGGCGTGATTAAAGGCATTGGCTCGGCGCTGGCCAGCCGCATTGTAAAAGAATTCGGCGACGATACGTTTCGGATTATGGAAAATGAACCCGAGCGTCTGGCGCAAATTAAAGGGATCAGTGACGCTAAAGCGTGCGAAATTGGCGAACAATTCAGCGCGCAAAGCGCGTCGAGGCAGGCGATGGTCTTTTTACAAAAATTTGGTTTAACGCCGTCTATGGCCATGCGCATTTATAAAGAGCTCGGGCAAAAAACCATTGCAACCGTGAGCGCTAACCCCTATATTTTAGCGGAAAAAATTCAGGGCATGGGCTTTCGCCGGGCCGATGAAATTGCCCGGCAAATGGGCATTCCCGCGGAATCTCCGGCCAGAATCCGCAGCGCGGCGCGCTTTGCGCTGCAAAACGCGTCGGGCGAAGGGCACACGTATTTGCCTATGGAACAGCTGGAAAATGCGGTCTTTGATCTAACAGGCGTACAGGGGACGGAGCTGGAAAACGCCATTACTCAATCTGTGCTGGAGGGGCAGTTCATTCAGAAAAATGAACAGAATCAGCAGAGAATTTATTTAAAGAAATTGTATTTGGCCGAGGCCGGAGCGGCGTCTAAATTGATGGAGCTGGCAGCGTTTCCGCGCCGGGCGGCGAAAACGGATTATAGCGCCAAGGTGGCCGAAATGGAAAGCAAAGTGGGCACTACGCTTTCTGACAAACAGCGGGACGCCGTGTTGGCCGCGCTTACGGAGGGCGTACTAATTATTACCGGCGGTCCAGGTACCGGTAAAACCACGATTATCAATGTACTGCTGGAGCTGCTCGACGCGGAAAGGCTCAGTTACCTTTTGGCGGCGCCCACCGGACGGGCCGCGAAGCGCATGACAGAGGCGACGGGCCGGGAGGCTAAGACCATTCACCGGCTGCTGGAAATTCAGTTTGGCACCGGCGATCGAGAGCGTCAGATCTTTCAGCGCGATGAGGAACATCCGCTGAAGGCAGACGTTATTGTACTGGACGAGGTTTCCATGATCGATGTTATCCTTATGCACCATTTGCTGAAAGCGGTAGCGCCCGGAACGCGCCTAGTGCTGGCCGGCGATCAGGATCAGCTGCCGTCGGTGGGCCCCGGTAATGTGCTCAAAGACATGATCGGAAGCGGCGTCATTGCGGTAAAAAAACTGACGCGCATTTACCGCCAGGCCGCCCAAAGCGATATTGTGGTAGGCGCGCACCAGATCAATCAGGGGCAGTACCCTGTCTTTAATAAAGCCAATACCGACTTCTTTCTTATGAAGCGCAGAGTGAAAGAAGACGTGATTCGCACCATGATTGAAGTGATTTTAAAGCGGATGCCGCGGTTTGCGCATTGCTCGCCGGTGGACGATATTCAGGTGCTGACCCCCATGAAGCGAGGAACGCTGGGCGTAGAAAACCTGAACCCGCGTCTGCAAAATGCGCTCAACCCTAAATCGTCAAAAAAAGCAGAGCTGGAATTTCGCGGCACCGTATTTCGCGAAGGCGATAAGGTAATGCAGATTAAAAACAATTATAATTTGGCTTGGAAGGTGCTGAATGCTTACGGCTACCCGCTGGAAGAAGGAGAGGGCGTCTTTAACGGCGATGTTGGCCGTGTTAAAACAATCAACCCCAAACTGCGCACGGTAACCGTATTATTTGACGACAAGCGCCAGGTCGAATACGAATATATGGAGCTGGAAGAGCTGGAGCTGGCCTATGCCATTACCATTCATAAATCGCAGGGAACGGAAAGCCCAATTATTATTTTGCCGCTGCATAGCGGTCCGCCGGTGCTGCTGAGCCGTAACCTGCTCTATACCGCGGTAACGCGGGCCAGGCGGTATGTCGTGATTATTGGCGACGAAGCCATTGTGCATAAAATGGTAGATAACGACAGGCAGGCGATCCGCTATTCCTCTCTTGGCAAGCGGCTCTGCGAACTGGCCGCGGGAATGGAGATGCCGCATGCCTGAAAACGAAAAGCCCACACTCACCGAGCGCCTGCTAGGCGTCATCTATCCGCCGCGCTGCGTCCTTTGCCACCGCCTTCTGCCTGCCGGCAGCTTTTGGGGCCTGTGTGAGCTCTGCCGGTTTGAAGATTATCTGCATCCGCAGCCACAGATGGAGGGGGGACGCTGCAGCTTTATATACGAAGGAGACATGCAGCAGGTGATTTACCGCCTCAAATATAAGGAGCTTAAGCAATACGCCCGCTATATGGCGCGCTGGATGGCCGCCGAGGGCGGAAAATGGGCGGCGGCGCAGCATTTTACTCGGCTCTGCGCCGTGCCGCTGGCAAAAGAAAAAATGAAGAGCCGCGGATTTAATCAGGCGCAGCTGATCGCGCAGGAACTGGCCCGCCTGCTTCAGATTCCCTACAGCCCTCTGCTGGAGCGCGTATATAGCACCAAGGCGCAGAGCGGGCTCAGTAAGCTGCGGAGAAGGCAGAATCTGCAAGGGGCTTTTGCGGCCGCGCCGCTAAAAGAAAAAGGGACGGGCGCCGGGCACACCATTTGTATTGTTGACGATATTTATACAACGGGCGCTACGGTAGAAGCCTGCCGGTCGGCGCTATTAGAGAGATATCCGCAGGCCCGGGTGATATTTTGGGTGTTTTCCATGCGGCGTTTGCCGGGGACGCAGACGCAAAGTTTGTCAAAATTTTAAGACAGAAGCTTGACAAGGCAGCCGGGGTGTGATACACTCAGAAAGCTAACTAGTTTGGGTTCTTTTTTTTTGCGTGCATTTTTTGCCGAAAGACCCGGACATGGCGAAGAAATAAACCAATGGAGGTGGAAGTTGTGCGAACCAGAATTACTTTAGAGTGCACAGAGTGTAAACAGCGGAATTACAACACGTCGAAAGACAAAAAGAAACACCCCGATCGGATGGAGACGAAGAAATACTGTCGTTTTTGTCAGAGACATACTCTTCACAAAGAGACCCGATAAGAGTGCTTGAGGAGGCGGAGTGATGTTCAGTGTTAAAGAGCTAAAAAGTGAGTTCAAAAGAATTACCTGGCCGGGTAAAAAAGAAATTGCCCAGAAAACAGGGATAACTCTGCTTGTATGCGCAATCATGTCGGTCATCATCGGTATCTATGATTTGTTCTTTAATTGGATTATGAGAAAATTGGAAGATCTTTTCCTATAAGATGAAGAGGATGAGTTTTCATGGCAGAAGAAGCTAAATGGTATGTAGTCCACACGTATTCCGGTTACGAAAACAAGGTAAAAGAAGGCATTGAAAAGACGGTCGGCAACCGCAATATGCAAGACCAGATCTTTGAGGTGCAGGTTCCTCTGGAAGACAGTGTGGAAGAGAAAAACGGCAAGCAGGTCGTTGTGCAGAGGAAAGTGTTCCCCGGGTACGTTTTGATCAACATGATCATGAACGACGATACCTGGTATGTCGTTCGTAATACTAGAGGGGTGACGGGGTTTGTCGGTCCCGGATCCAAACCGGTGGCTCTTTCTGAAGAAGAAGTGCGTAAGCTTGGCATCGCTTCAGCGCAGTACAAAATTAACGTAGAAGTGGGCGAGAGCGTGCAGGTCATGAGCGGTCCCTTTGAAGGGTCTGTGGGCGAAATCACCGAGATCCGTCCTCAGGAGGGTATGGTGGTTGTTGACCTCTCCATTTTCGGGAGAGAAACGCCGGTTGAGCTTAGCTTCGAGCATATCAAGAAAATCTGAGTACAGTCCGAGAAATTGTGTTTAATTATCATGGAGGTGTAAGTCAAAATGGCTAAGAAAATTTCAGGCTATATTAAGCTGCAGATTCCCGCGGGTAAGGCTACGCCTGCTCCTCCGGTTGGCCCGGCGCTGGGTCAGCATGGTGTGAATATCCAGGCATTTACCAAGGAATTTAACGCAAGAACCGCAAATGACGCGGGCATGATCATTCCGGTGGTCATTACCGTATATCAGGATAAGAGTTTTACGTTTGTAACGAAGACTCCTCCGGCTGCTATTTTAATTAAAAAGGCATGCGGCATTCAGAGCGGTTCCGGTAATCCCAAGAACCAGAAAGTGGCTTCTATTAAGAAGGCTCAGGTAGAAGAGATTGCCAAACTGAAAATGAAAGATCTGAACGCGGCTACGGTTGAAGCCGCCATGAAGATGGTGGCCGGTACTGCCCGCAGCATGGGTATTACGGTAGAAGAATAAGTACGGTATAGAAACATGGCTGTATGGGCACCGCTGGCCTGTTAGCCTTGTGATTCGGCTAAGGCCGAAACTGTGTGATTCATTGTGGGAGGGTCACTCCCCGCTATAACCACAAGGAGGTTTACAAGATGAAACGAGGAAAGAAGTATTTAGAAGCTGTCAAGAAATATGACAAAACAGCTCAGTACGGTCCGAGCGAAGCAATTGCCAACGTAATTGCAGTAGCGTCCGCGAAATTTGACGAAACGGTAGAGGCGCATATTAAGCTTGGCGTTGATGGACGTCATGCAGATCAGCAGGTGCGTGGTGCGGTTGTTCTGCCGCACGGAACCGGTAAAACCGTACGTGTGCTGGTATTCGCTAAAGGCGACAAGGCCAAAGAGGCCGAGGCGGCTGGCGCCGATTACGTAGGCGCTGAAGAGCTGGTAGCTAAGATTCAGGGCGAGAACTGGTTTGACTTTGATGTTGTTGTGGCAACGCCGGACATGATGGGGGTTGTTGGCCGTCTGGGTCGTGTACTGGGTCCGAAAGGCTTAATGCCGAACCCGAAATCCGGTACGGTTACCATGGATGTTACCAAGGCGATCGAAGATATCAAAGCCGGTAAAGTAGAGTACCGTCTGGATAAAACGAATATTATCCATGTAAGCTTTGGTAAGGTTTCGTTTGGTCAGGAGAAATTGGCAGAGAACTTCCGAGCCTTAATTGGTGCAATTATAAAAGCAAAACCGGCTGCGGCTAAAGGTCAGTATATCCGTAGCCTGACGCTGAGCTCGACCATGGGCCCCGGCGTTAAAGTAAGCCCTGCTCGCGTCGAAGAGTAAGAGCAGGGGGGGCGAGCCCGGATTTTATATTGGCCTGCAGGTCTGCATAAAAGTTGCCCCGCTCGCTTGACAAATGGAAAGTCTTTTGATATAATCAGCTTCGCTGAGTCAAGCAGGCTCAGCGATCTGATCAATTAACCGGAGACAGCAGGTGGCGAAAGCCGTAACCTTTGTGGCCTGCCGAGGTATCGAAATCAGTTTTGATGGAAGATAAACAGCCCCGTCCCCGGTTTTTCGGGAAAGACGGGGTTTCTTTTATAAAGAATTCCTGTCTTGTCAAAATCTGATAGGAGGTAAAAAGAAAACATGGCTAATATTGAAGCGAAACAGGTTGTTGTTGACGAGATCAAAAGCAAACTGGAAAAAGCAGAAGGCGTTGTTTTGGTAAGCTCTCGCGGCCTTACGGTTGCGCAGGATACCGAGATGCGTAAAGCGCTTCGGGAAGCTGGCGTAGACTTTAAAGTGTACAAGAACACCATGGTGAACTTCGCTATTAAAGGAACCGCTTTCGAGTCCCTGGCTCCTCATTTGGAAGGTCCCACTGCTGTAGCGATCAGCTATGACGACGCAACGGCTGGCGCCAGAGAGCTGGATAAATTTGTAGACAAATTTGAGCCCCTGGTGTTCAAGGCCGGCGTAGTAGGCGGAACCTACTATGACGAGGCGACCATTCAAAAGATTGCTAAGATTCCGTCTAAGAATGAACTGCTCTCCCGCTTGCTGGGAAGCTTTAAGTCTCCGATGTCTTCGTTTGCCCGTGTGGTTAACGAGATTGCCAAGAAAAATGGCGGAGAGGCTCCGGCTGCTGAATAAGCGGGCGGATACAATGATGCAAACACACTTAATCTAAATTTTATGGAGGTTTTCGAAAATGGCTAAACTTAGCGTACAAGAGATCATTGATGCTCTGAAAGAGCTTTCTGTTATGGAACTGAACGAGTTAGTAACCGCTTGCGAGGAAGAATTTGGCGTATCTGCTGCTGCCGGCGTTATGGTAGCTGCCGCTCCCGGCGCTGCTGCTGAGGAAGAGAAGACCGAATTCGACGTTGAGCTGACCGAGGCTGGCGCTCAGAAGATTAAAGTAATCAAAGTTGTTCGTGAGATCACCGGTCTGGGCCTGAAAGAGGCGAAAGAGCTGGTTGAGTCCGCTCCTAAGGTGCTGAAAGAGGCTGCCAGCAAAGAAGATGCTGAGAACCTGAAGAAGCAGCTGGAAGAAGTTGGCGCAAAGGTTACCTTAAAGTAAGAAGTACGCTTACGTATGTAAAAATAAGAGGTCTGCTCCGGCAGATCTCTTATTTTTTGCAAAAAAATGCCTTGACAATACTTGACTTCTGTGCTAGTATTGTAAATTGCATTATATTGCGATTTTATGCTCTGAAATAGCTAGTGTGCTGAAGGCCTAAATGGCATCCGTGAGCAGGCCTTATTTTCGCGGATGAGGAGAAAAAGCCCCAGTATTGGTAGGAGGACAGGGCATATGCAACAATGTTTATGTAAAGGGTAATGTACGGGCAGCGTGTATGAGCCTATACAGCTTACTCTACATGACATGATAAAATTAGCCAAGGGGTGAACGCAAATATGGAAAAAAACCGTATCCATCCGCAGCCGTACGGAGAACGTGTCCGCATGTCCTTTGCCACTGAAAAAGAAGTTTTGCAGATGCCTAATTTGCTGGATGTGCAAAAAGATTCCTATCAGTGGTTTATTAGCGAAGGATTAAAGGAAGTATTCGAGGATATCAACCCGATCACGGACTTTGGCGGCAATTTGTCTTTGGAGTTTATTGATTTTAATTTAAACTCCGAACCCAAATATACGATACAAGAAGCAAAAGAACGGGATGCTACTTACTCAGCGCCGCTGAAAGTGACGGTTCGTCTTACGAATGAAGAGACGAAAGAAAAGCAAGAGCATGAGATTTTCATGGGCGATTTCCCGCTCATGACGGAAACCGGCACCTTTGTGCTCAACGGAGCCGAGCGTGTCATCGTTAGCCAACTGGTGCGTTCCCCAGGCATATATTATGCGAAAACGATTGATAAAACGGGTAAGCCTCTATTTTCCTCCACGGTGATCCCCAATAGAGGCGCCTGGTTAGAATATGAAACAGATTCTAACGATATTTTTCATGTCCGCGTTGACCGGACCCGTAAAATTCCCGTTACCGTGTTAATTCGCGCGCTGGGCGTGGGTACCGATGCGGAAATTATGGAGCTGTTTGGCGAGAATCCGAAGCTGTTAGCGACAATTGAGCGCGATAATGCGAAAAGCGTAGAAGAAGGCCTGATCGAGATTTATAAACGGATTCGGCCCGGTGAGCCGCCAACGGTGGAGAGCTCTAAGAGCTTGCTCTATTCTATGTTTTATGACGACAAACGCTATAATTTGGCGCATGTAGGTCGTTATAAATTCAATAAAAAACTGGCTCTTAAAAATCGGATCAGCGGTTTAACGCTGGCCGAAAGCGTGGTTGACGCTTCTACCGGCGAGGTGCTGGCAGAAGAGGGTACCGTTTTAAGCAAAGAGCTGTGCCAGCAGATTCAAAATGCCGGTGTACCCTACGTGTGGGTTTTAAAAGAAGACCAGAAGATCAAGGTGCTGAGCAATTTAGCGGTTGATATTCACGCGCACTTAGACATATCGGACGAGAAGCTGCACGAGTTTGGCATTACAGAAGACGTATATTATCCGGTTCTGGCCGAAATTTTGGAGAAAGAGCTGGAAGGCGAGGAGCTCATGGATATGCTGAAAAAGCGTTCTTACGAGCTGGTTCCCCGTCATATTACCTTTGAAGACATTATGGCTTCGATTAACTATACGCTGAATCTAGAGTATGAAATCGGAGGCATCGACGATATTGACCATTTGGGCAATCGCCGTATCCGCTGCGTAGGCGAGCTGCTGCAGAATCAGTTTAGAATTGGTTTGGCGCGTCTAGAGCGGGTTGTGCGCGAGCGCATGACGACGCAGGATTTGGAAGAGGTAACGCCGCAGAGTCTAATCAATATTCGTCCGGTTACGGCGGCCATTAAAGAGTTCTTTGGAAGCTCCCAGTTGTCGCAGTTTATGGATCAGAATAACCCGCTGGCCGAGCTAACGCATAAGCGTCGTTTGTCGGCGCTAGGTCCCGGCGGTTTGTCTCGGGATCGTGCCGGATTCGAGGTCCGCGACGTACATCATTCCCATTATGGGCGGATGTGCCCCATTGAGACACCGGAAGGTCCTAACATTGGACTGATTAACTCGCTGGCTACCTATGCAAGAATTAACCGGTATGGCTTTATTGAGGCGCCTTATCGTATGATTGACAAATCGTCCGGCGTGCCGGTGGTAACGAATGAAATTCGCTATATCACGGCGGATGAAGAAGAAAACTATAAAATTGCCCAGGCAAATGAAGAGCTGGATGAGCAGGGGCATTTTCTGAACGAACGGATCAAGGGTCGGTTCCGCGATGATAACATCGAGATGGATCCGAACGAGATCGACATGATGGACGTATCGCCGCGGCAGGTGTTCTCGGTAGCGGCGTCTCTGATTCCCTTCCTGGAAAATGACGACGCGTCCAGAGCCCTGATGGGTTCTAACATGCAGAGACAGGCGGTGCCGTTATTGGTTACCGAGTCTCCGGTGATTGGAACCGGTATGGAATATAAAACAGCCATGGACTCCGGCTCTTGCGTAATCGCTAAGGAAGACGGCGTTGTTGAACTGGTGTCTTCCGATCGCATTGTAGTGCGCGGCGACGACGGCCAGGTAACGGAGTATCCGCTTCTCAAGTTCCAGCGTCAAAATCAGAGTACCTGCTTTAATCAGCGTCCCATTGTGGATAAGGGCGAAAGAATTAAGGCCGGACAGGCGATTGCCGACGGTCCTTCTACCGACGCGGGCGAGCTGGCGTTAGGTAAAAACGCGCTGATTGGTTTTATGACCTGGGAAGGTTATAACTATGAGGACGCCGTTTTACTCAGCGAGCGTTTGGTAGCGGAAGACGTATATACTTCTGTGCATATTGAGGAATATGAGACAGAGGCGCGCGACACCAAGCTGGGACCGGAAGAGATTACGCGCGATATTCCCAATGTGGGCGACGACGCGCTGAAAGATCTGGACGAGCGCGGTATTATTCGTATCGGCGCGGAAGTACACGCCGGCGACATTTTGGTCGGTAAAGTAACGCCCAAGGGCGAAACGGAGCTGACGGCAGAAGAGCGCTTGCTGCGCGCTATTTTCGGCGAAAAGGCAAGAGAAGTTCGGGATACCTCGCTGCGCGTGCCGCATGGTGAAGAAGGTATTATTGTAGACGTTAAAAAGTTTATGCGCGAAAACGGCGATGAGCTGTCGCCGGGCGTCAATGAAACCGTGCGCGTGTACATTGCGCATAAGAGAAAAATTTCTGTGGGCGATAAAATGGCAGGCCGTCACGGTAATAAGGGTGTTGTTTCCCGTGTATTACCGGTAGAGGATATGCCGTTTCTGCCGAATGGCCGTCCGCTGGATATTGTTTTAAATCCGCTGGGCGTTCCCAGCCGTATGAATATTGGACAGGTGCTGGAAGTGCATTTGGGTCTGGCGTGTAAGGCGCTTGGCTTCAAGATTGCTACGCCTATTTTCGACGGCGCCAGCGAGCTGGACATTATGGATATGCTGGAAATGGCCAATGACTACGTCAATACGCCGTGGGAAGATTTCCAGAAGAAATATGAAGACGTACTGGACGCGTCGGTTATGGAGTATTTGGGTAGTCATCTGGACCACAGACAGGAGTGGGCCGGCGTGCCGATTTCCCGCGACGGTAAGATTACGCTGCGCGATGGCCGTACGGGCGAATATTTTGACAACGCGGTTACCGTTGGCTATATGTACTATTTGAAACTGCACCACCTGGTCGATGACAAAATTCATGCGCGTTCCACGGGTCCTTATTCTCTGGTAACGCAGCAGCCTCTGGGCGGTAAGGCTCAGTTTGGCGGCCAGCGTTTTGGTGAAATGGAAGTTTGGGCTTTGGAGGCGTATGGAGCGGCGTACACGCTGCAGGAAATCCTGACCGTGAAGTCCGACGATATCGTAGGCCGTGTGAAGACCTATGAAGCTATTGTTAAAGGCGAAAATATTCCGGAGCCCGGCGTACCGGAGTCCTTTAAGGTATTGCTGAAGGAGTTACAGTCTCTGGGCCTGGATATTCGAGTGCTAACCGAAGACGCGCAGGAGGTTGAGATTCATGAGGATCTTGGCGACGACGGCGAATCGGTGGGCGTCAATATGGAAGGCCGCGAGGATGTTCAAACGGGATCCGTTTATTATGACGATCAGCCGGATGCCGACGATGAGCATAGCGCGATTGAGCCGGATGAAGAAAACGACGAAGACCTGGATTTCGAGCCCGATTTGGAAGACAGCGGTTTTTCGGTCGGTGATATCGATGACTTGGACGATCCTCTGTTTGGGGACGACCTATAAGAAAGGGGTACGCTAGATGGCTGCAAAAACCAATCATCAATCTATTCAGTTTGATGCGATCAAGATCGGCCTTGCCTCTCCGGAAAAGATCCGAGAGTGGTCGCATGGTGAAGTAAAAAAGCCGGAGACTATCAACTATCGAACCTTAAAGCCGGAAAGAGACGGTCTGTTCTGTGAGCGTATTTTTGGTCCGACGAAGGACTGGGAATGTCACTGCGGTAAGTATAAACGGATTCGTTACAAAGGCGTCATCTGCGATCGTTGCGGTGTCGAGGTAACCAAGTCCAAAGTCCGCCGTGAGCGTATGGGTCATATTGAACTGGCGGCGCCGGTGTCGCATATTTGGTATTTCAAAGGCATTCCCAGCCGCATGGGCTTGATTTTGGACATTCCGCCGCGCGCGCTGGAAAAGGTTTTATATTTTGCTTCTTATATTGTGCTGGATGGCGGCGATACGGGTCTGCTGTATAAGCAGCTGCTTTCCGAGCGGGAATACCGCGACGCGCTGGATAAATTTGGCGACGGTTTCCGTGCCGGTATGGGCGCGGAAGCGATTAAGGAGCTGCTGCAGGCGATTGACTTGGAGAAAGAAACCGCCGAGTTAAAAGAAGAGCTGCTGGGAGCCTCCGGCCAGAAGCGGCTGAGAATTATTAAGCGCCTGGAAGTATTAGAGGCTTTCCTGCTTTCGGGCAATCGTCCGGAGTGGATGATTTTAGACGTAGTTCCGGTAATTCCTCCGGATATCCGCGCCATGGTGCAGCTGGACGGCGGCCGGTTTGCCACGTCTGATCTGAACGATCTGTACCGCCGCGTGATTAACCGTAACAACCGTTTGCGCCGTTTGCTCAGCTTGGGCGCTCCGGATATTATTGTACGGAACGAAAAACGGATGCTGCAGGAAGCGGTGGACGCGCTTATCGATAACGGTCGCCGCGGCCGCCCGGTAACGGGCCCCGGCAACCGCGCGCTGAAATCCCTTTCCGATATGCTGCGCGGTAAACAGGGACGGTTCCGTCAGAACTTGCTGGGTAAACGTGTTGACTATTCCGGTCGTTCGGTTATTGTTGTAGGTCCTGAATTAAAATTCTATCAGTGCGGTTTACCGAAGGAAATGGCAATTGAGCTCTTTAAGCCTTTTGTTATGAAGAAGCTGGTAGAAAAAGAGCTGGCCCATAATATTAAATCGGCCAAGCGTATGGTAGAGCGTCTGAAAACCGAGGTTTGGGACGTACTGGAAGAAGTGATTCGCGAGCACCCGGTTATGTTAAACCGTGCTCCTACTCTGCACCGTCTGGGTATTCAGGCGTTTGAGCCGATTTTGGTTGAGGGTAAAGCGATTAAGCTGCATCCGCTGGTTTGTACCGCGTTTAACGCGGACTTTGACGGCGACCAGATGGCCGTGCACGTTCCGCTTTCGGTAGAAGCGCAGGCAGAATGCCGCTTTATGCTGCTCTCTACGAATAACCTGCTGAAACCGTCTGATGGCGGCCCGGTTACCGTACCGTCGCAGGATATGGTCTTGGGTATGTATTACCTGACCATGGAGCGGCCCAACGACAAGGGTTCGGGACGTATCTTTAAAGACAAAAACGAAGCCATTTTGGCCGAGGTAAACGGCGAGCTGACGCTGCATAGCACCATTAAGATTCGCCGCACGGTAACGGTGGGCCCGCGGACCGTTTCGGGGTTAATCGACACAACGGTAGGCCGTATTATTTTAAATGAGAAATTGCCGCAGGATCTGGGCTATGTAGAGCGAGATCCGGATAGACCGGAAACGTTCTTGCCGTACGAGATTAACTTCCTAGTTGGCAAGAAGCAGCTGGCAAAGATTTTGCAAAACTGTATCGATGTACACGGCATTACCTTTACCGTTAGCGTTTTGGACAATGTAAAAGCACTGGGCTTTAAATATTCTACCCGCGGCGCGATTACCGTATCGGCTTCCGATGTAGTTATTCCAGAAGCGAAAAAAGATATGATCGCGAAAGCGGAAAAAGAAGTAGCCAAGATTTTAAGCATGTTTAAGCGCGGTCTGTTTACCAATGAAGAACGGCATAAACGGATTATTGAGACATGGACCAATACCATTCGCGATATTACCGATCTGCTGCTGCCGGGTCTGGGTGAAGATAACAACATCTACATGATGATCGATTCCGGAGCCCGTGGTTCAACCGACCAGCTGAAACAGCTTGCCGCTATGCGCGGCCTGATGGCCAGCCCGAGTGGTGAAATTATTGAGCTGCCGATTAAATCATGTTTCCGTGAGGGACTGAACGTACAGGAGTACTTCATTTCTGCGCATGGTACGCGTAAAGGTTTGGCGGATACGGCGCTGCGTACGGCCGATTCGGGATATTTGACCCGTCGTCTGGTTGACGTATCGCAGAATATGATTGTGCGCGCCGAAGACTGCTGCGAGCCGGGCGAAGAGGTGCGCGGCATGTGGGTTTCGGCCTACAGAGACGGCGATGAGACCATTGAGCCTTTGGAAGAGCGTATTCGCGGCCGCTGGTCGATTAACACCGTAACGCATCCGGAAACGGGCGAGGTGCTGGTCGAGGCTGATACAATGATTACGCCGAGTCAGGCGCAAAAGATTGTTGCGGCGGGCATTGAAAAGGTATATATTCGTACCATGCTAACGTGTAAGCAGAAGCTGGGCGTTTGCGCTAAGTGCTATGGTGCCGATATGAGTACCGGCCAGCCGGTAAGAATGGGCGAAGCGGTTGGTATTATCGCGGCGCAGTCCATCGGCGAGCCGGGTACGCAGCTGACCATGCGTACCTTCCACACGGGCGGTATTGCGACGGGCGACGATATCACACAAGGTTTACCGCGTGTGCAGGAGCTGTTTGAAGCGAGAAAGCCCAGAGGTTTGGCGGTCATTGCCGAGTTTGGCGGCGTGGTAGAAGAGAATATTACCCGTAAGAAAAAAGAAATTATCGTGACCAATCCGGAAACGAAAGAAAGCAAGAATTACCTGATTCCGTATGGCGCCAGATTGAAGGTAAAAGACGGCCAGGTGATTGAAGCCGGCGACGAACTGACCGAGGGTTCTGTAAACCCGCACGATATTCTGAAGATCAAGGGACTGCTTGCTGTGCAGGATTATTTGATTCAGGAAGTACAGCGGGTATACCGCCTGCAAGGCGTTGATATTAACGATAAGCATGTTGAGATCATTGTGCGCCAGATGCTGCGGAGAGTGCGCATTGAGGATAATGGTTCCACCGATATGCTGCCGGGTTCTCTGGTAGACGTTCTGGAATTTGAAGAAAAGAACGCCGCGGCGGAAGAAGCGGGGCTGGAGCCGGCTACCGGCGAGAGAGTGCTGCTGGGTATTACCAAAGCGTCTTTGGCAACCGATTCGTTCCTGTCGGCAGCGTCGTTCCAGGAGACAACACGGGTGCTGACCGAGGCGGCCATTAAGGGTAAGGTAGATCCGCTCATTGGTTTGAAAGAAAATGTTATTATCGGTAAGCTGATTCCTGCCGGTACCGGTATGGGCCAGTACCAGAGGGCGCAGTTTGTTTTAAACGGAGAGCCGATTGAGGATCCGAAAAAGAAACAGGTTGAAGCGCCGGCCGTGTCCTATGCGGATGCCGATGAGGAAACCGAGGAACAGCTTACGGACAGCAAGCTGGAAGAAGAAATGCGGGCGTTAATGGACGCTATGGCGGAAGACGACGCGCAGGATCTGACCGCGGCGCCCGATAGCATGGAAGAAGAGCCGATCAGTCCGGAAGCGATTTTGGACGAGGCTGACGAAGCGCAGAGCGCCGAAGAAGACGTAGAAACTTCGGAAGAAAAATAAATAGTTGACAGAGGCCGGTAAATGTGTTATATTTACCTAGTCTGTGCAAATGCGGATCTGCATGGCAGGTCCGCATTTTGTCAGTTAAATTTTGTATAGGAGGTGCCATTATGCCTACTTTTAACCAGTTGGTAAGAAAAGGAAGACAGGTTTCTGTGAAAAAGTCTACCGCTCCTGCGCTGCAGAGAGGCTGGAATTCTTTGCAGAAGAAAGCAACGGACGCTTCTTCTCCCCAGAAACGTGGAGTTTGCACGGTTGTTAAAACCGATACGCCTAAAAAGCCTAACTCCGCTCTTCGTAAAATTGCCCGTGTTCGTCTTAGCAATGGTGTGGAAGTAACCGCGTATATTCCCGGTGAGGGCCATAATCTGCAGGAGCACAGCGTTGTGCTGATCCGCGGTGGTCGTGTTAAGGATATGCCTGGTGTACGTTACCATATCGTTCGTGGCGTGCTGGATACAGCCGGTGTTGCTAACCGCCGTCAGGCTCGCTCTAAGTACGGAGCAAAACGCCCGAAAAAATAATAAGTAGGGAAAAGGTGCCAATCATAGAGGGCGATGCCCGATGGATTGGCGCGAGACACGTAGGACTAGCATGTATGTGAGTACCTATGATCTAATTGAAAATTGATTAAGGAGGGAAGAATCGTGCCTAGAAGAGGACATATTGCCCACAGAGATGTGCTGCCGGATCCGGTTTACGGAAGCAAGGTAGTGACGAAACTGATTAATAGCATTATGCTGGACGGTAAGAAGGGCGTTGCCCAGAAGATCGTTTACGGTGCATTCGACCGGATTGCAGAGAAGACCGACAAATCTCCGCTGGAGGTTTTCGAGTCTGCTATGAACAATATTATGCCGGTTTTGGAAGTTAAAGCAAGACGTGTAGGCGGAGCTACGTATCAGGTTCCCATGGAAGTGCGCGCAGAGCGCAGACAGACCCTGGGGCTGAGATGGCTGACCATGTATTCTCGTGCTCGTGGTGAAAAAACCATGCAGGAGCGTCTCGCTAACGAGATCATGGACGCTGCCAACAACACGGGTGCTTCTGTGAAAAGAAGAGAAGATACGCATAAAATGGCAGAGGCGAATAAGGCTTTTGCGCATTTTCGGTTCTAACGTAAGGAGGACAAGTCGTGCCTAGAGAATATTCGTTGGAAAATACCCGTAATATTGGTATCATGGCGCATATCGATGCGGGTAAAACCACTTTAACGGAACGTATTTTGTTCTATACGGGCAAAACCCACAAGATCGGCGATACCCACGAGGGTACCGCGCAGATGGACTGGATGGAGCAGGAGCAGGAGCGTGGTATTACCATTACTTCTGCAGCGACCACTTGTTTCTGGAAAGGGAATCGAATTAACATTATCGATACGCCTGGTCACGTGGATTTTACCGTAGAAGTAGAGCGTTCATTACGTGTGCTTGACGGCGCTATCGGCGTATTCTGCGCGAAGGGCGGCGTTGAGCCTCAGTCAGAAAACGTTTGGCGGCAGGCCGACCAGTACAATGTACCGCGTATGGCATTTGTCAACAAAATGGATATTATGGGCGCCAACTTCTATAACGCCGTACAAATGATGAAGGATCGTCTGAATGCCAATGCGGTGCCGCTTCAGCTGCCCATTGGTAAGGAAGATGAATTCAAGGGCGTTATTGATTTGATGCTCATGAAAGCGTATATTTATAACGACGAGCTTGGCGAGGATATTTCCGAAGTCGATGTTCCGGCCGATATGGCAGAGCAGGCTGAAGAGTATCATGTAGCCATGGTCGAAGCGATCTGCGAAACCGACGAAGAGCTGATGATGCGGTATCTTGACGGTGAAGAGATTGAAGTAGACGAATTAAAGAAAGCGCTGCGTAAAGCGGTGTGTAATGTAGAAATCATTCCTGTATTTTGCGGTACTGCTTACCGTAATAAGGGCGTGCAGAAATTGCTGGATGCGGTTGTAGATTATATGCCCGCTCCGACTGACGTACCGGCTATTGAAGGTACGTTAATGGATTCTGAGGAAAAAGACGTACGTCACGCTTCCGACGACGAGCCCTTCTCTGCGCTGGCCTTCAAGATTATGGTTGACCCGTTTGTGGGTAAGCTGGCATTCTTCCGGGTTTATTCCGGTACTGTCAGCGCCGGTTCTTACGTATTGAATTCTACCAAGAATAAAAAAGAGCGTTTGGGCCGTATTTTGCAGATGCATGCCAACAAGAGACAGGAGCTGGATAAAGTATACTCTGGCGATATCGCTGCTGCCGTTGGTTTAAAGGTTACAACAACAGGTGATACGCTGTGCGACGAGAGTCACCCGATTATTCTGGAATCGATGGTGTTCCCGGAGCCGGTTATCTCGGTTGCGATTGAGCCCAAGACCAAAGCCGGTCAGGAAAAAATGGGTATTGCGCTGAGCAAGCTGGCGGAGGAAGATCCGACATTCAGTACGCATACCGATCCCGATAGCGGACAGACCATTATTGAAGGTATGGGCGAGCTCCATCTGGAAATTATTGTAGACCGTCTGCTTCGTGAGTTTAAGGTAGAGGCTAATGTTGGCGCGCCGCAGGTTGCTTACAAAGAAGCGCTTACCAAAGAGGTTGACGTGGAAGGTAAGTACGTTCGTCAGTCTGGTGGTCGTGGTCAGTATGGTCACTGCCGCGTGCGCTTTATCCCGATGGATCCCAATGGCGAGAATTTGTACGAGTTTGTTAACAATATTGTCGGCGGCGCTATTCCGAAGGAATATATTCCCGCGGTTGACGAGGGTATTCAGGAAGCCATGCAGAGCGGCTCTCTGGCAGGTTATCCGGTGCTGGGTGTGAAAGCCGAGTGCTACGACGGTTCTTACCACGAGGTCGACTCTTCTGAAATGGCTTTCAAGATTGCTGGTTCTATGGCCTTCAAGGAAGCAATGAAGAAGGGAGCGCCCACGCTGCTTGAGCCTCTGATGCGTGTCGATGTAACCGTGCCGGAAGAATATATGGGCGACGTTATTGGCGACATTAACTCTCGCCGCGGTCGTATTGAAGGCATGGATGCGGTAAACGGAACAGAAGTGATTCATGGTTTCGTACCGCTGGCTGAAATGTTTGGTTACGCAACGGACCTTCGTTCTAAAACGCAGGGACGCGGAACGTATTCTATGTTCTTTGATCATTACGAGCCGGTTCCCAAGAGCGTTGGCGAGAAGATTTTGAGTAACAAAACGCAAGCCTAACAGTTTTTGATAAAAATTTGGAAAACCACTTGCAAATTGCAATCTGATTCACTATAATAAGTTTGATATAGTTTGTAAAAAAACCTACTAATAGGAGGAATTTATAATGGCAAAAGCTAAGTTCGAAAGAACCAAACCCCATGTAAACATTGGTACCATTGGTCACGTTGACCATGGTAAAACCACTCTGACCGCTGCTATTACCAAGACTCTGCACGAGAGATTGGGTACTGGTGAGGCGGTTGCTTTCGACCAGATCGATAAGGCTCCTGAAGAGAGAGAGCGTGGTATTACCATTTCTACCGCACACGTTGAGTACGAGACCAAAAACCGTCACTATGCCCATGTTGACTGCCCCGGCCATGCTGACTATGTTAAAAACATCATCACCGGCGCTGCTCAGATGGATGGTGCTATCCTGGTTGTTGCCGCTACCGATGGTGTTATGGCTCAGACTCGTGAGCATATCCTGCTGTCCCGTCAGGTTGGCGTACCGTATATTGTTGTTTTCATGAACAAATGCGATATGGTTGACGACGAGGAGCTGCTGGAACTGGTTGATATGGAAGTTCGTGAGCTGTTAACTGAGTATGAGTTCCCGGGAGATGATACTCCTATTATCCGCGGTTCCGCTCTGCTGGCTCTGCAAGATCCGAGCAGCGCGTGGGGCGACAAAATTCTGGAGCTGATGGATGCGGTTGATACCTACATTCCTACTCCTGAGCGCGATACCGAGAAACCCTTCCTGATGCCTGTTGAGGACGTATTCTCTATTACTGGTCGTGGTACGGTTGCTACCGGCCGTGTAGAGCGTGGTGTTCTGCATGTATCTGAAGAGGTTGAGCTGGTTGGTCTGACCACCGAGAAGAAGAAATACGTTGTTACGGGTATTGAGATGTTCCACAAACTGCTGGATGAGGCTCAGACTGGTGATAACATCGGTGCTCTGCTGCGTGGTATTCAGAGAGACGAGATCCAGAGAGGTCAGGTTCTGGCTAAACCCGGTACCGTTACTCCTCACCACAAAGCAAAAGCTCAGGTATACGTTCTGAAGAAAGAAGAGGGTGGCCGTCATACGCCTTTCCTGACGAACTATCGTCCGCAGTTCTATTTCAGAACCACCGACGTTACCGGCGTTATTACGCTTCCGGAAGGCACCGAAATGTGCATGCCTGGCGATAACGTTGAAATGACGATCGACCTGATCTACCCGGTTGCTATGGAGAAAGGACTTCGTTTCGCTATCCGTGAGGGTGGTCGTACCGTAGGTTCCGGTTCCATTACCGAGATCATCGAGTAATTTGAAATTGAAAAAGGCGCCATCATGGCGCCTTTTTTTAACGTATGCCTGCCGAAAACAGGCAGCACGACTCTATAGGAGGATCGCGATCATGAAATTGGTATCGTGGAATGTAAATGGGTTACGAGCCTGTATGAAAAAAGGATTTCGTGAATTTTTCGAGCAGATCGATGCGGACGCGTTCTGTTTGCAGGAGACAAAATTGCAGGAAGGACAAATTGAGTTTGCTCCGGAAGGATACGAAGCATATTGGAATTACGCAGAAAAGAAAGGGTATTCCGGCACGGCCATATTTACGAAGCAAAAACCCATTGCTGTAACGTATGGTCTGGGAATCGAAGAACATGATCACGAAGGCCGGGTTATTACTCTTGAATTTGAGACGTATTATTTGATTACAGTATATACCCCGAATTCTCAGCGAGAACTGACAAGGCTCTCCTATCGCATGCAATGGGAAGATGCCTTTTTACAATACATTAAAAAGCTGGAAGAGACGAAGCCTGTTATTTATTGCGGAGATTTAAATGTGGCGCACCAGGAGATTGACTTAAAAAATCCAAAGACCAATCGTAAAAATGCCGGATTTACCGATCAGGAACGCGAAAAATTTTCTCGGGTATTAGAGACGGGCATGATTGATACATACCGCTATTTTTATCCCGATCAAGAGGGCGTATATTCTTGGTGGAGTTATCAGTTTAAGGCCCGGGAAAAAAATGCGGGGTGGCGCATTGATTATTTTGTTGTGAGTCAAGCCCTGCAGGATCAATTAGTCGATGCTAAAATTCATACACAGGTGTTAGGTTCCGATCATTGTCCGGTTGAACTGGACATAAACTTATAAAAGTATGCCACTCGAAGACTAAAACAGGAAGAAAACACACACAAATGTGCAAAATGCACTATAAATTTCCTTTATTTGAAGTAAAGTTCTATCTATTTACATGAAGAAAAAGGAAACTTTTACTTGCTTTTGCCAGGAGGCTGTGGTATACTAGCATCCGTGACATTGGGAACCAAGATCCGGAAGGTTGCATAAGCGCTGATAAATAGCGGCTTGTGGGAATTTCCGGGGAGCGAATGTCAAGTTCAAGAAACTGACGGCAAGGTCACTGTACAATTGATCAAAAAGTGTGTAAAGTTTGTTTTGCTTGTTTACAAATAAGAAACACACGGGTGAGTGTACAGTCGTTTTTGTCGCAAATCCCGCGTTTTTTCATGTTGAAGAGAAAACGGGAATTTTATGCGAATAAGGAGGCTGTTTTTTTATGGCAGAAAAGAAATCTACAAAAATCCGCATTACGTTAAAGGCATATGATCATCAGCTGATCGATCAGTCTGCACAGAAGATTGTGGAAACCGCAAAGAGAAATGGGGCACAGGTTAGCGGCCCGATTCCCATGCCTACTCATAAGGAAGTTATTACAATCCTGAGAGCGGTGCATAAATATAAGGATTCTCGCGAGCAGTTTGAGCAGAGAACGCATAAGCGGCTTATTGATATTCTGCAGCCCACCAAGAAAACATTGGATGCGCTGAGCCGCCTGGAACTTCCGGCTGGCGTAGACATCCAGGTTGCAGCTAAGAACTAAAGAAAACAGGAAACAAGCAAAGGTATGAATGCAGTTGGTTATTTCAGTTGACATATATCAGCTTAATAACCTAGGATGAACCGTCTCGGCGAAAACCATGACGGGTCCGCTGTAGATTATTAGGAGGTAAATACCATGAAAAAGGCCATTATGGCAAGAAAGATCGGCATGACGCAGATCTTCGATCAGGAAACAGGCGAGCTGATTCCGGTAACGGTCCTGGAAGCAGGTCCCTGCGTAGTTACTCAGGTAAAAACCGTAGATCACGATGGATACGCCGCCATTCAGGTTGGATTTGGCGAGATTCGTGAGAAATTAGTGAATAAGCCTTTGAAGGGCCACTTCGCAAAGGCTGATGTCCCGGTAAAGAGACATTTGGAAGAGTTCAGAATTGAAGGCGCTGAGAGCTACGAGCTTGGCGCGCAGATCAAGGCTGACGTGTTTGAAGTAGGCGATAAAGTTGATGTTTCCGGCATGTCCAAGGGTAAAGGTTATCAGGGCGCGATTCATCGCCATGGTTTTGGCCGCGGCCCGATGGAGCATGGTTCCAAATATCATCGCCATGCAGGTTCTATGGGAGCTTCCAGTGATCCGGCACGTGTATTTAAAGGCAAGAAGTTGCCTGGCCATATGGGTCATGAGCATGTAACGGTTCAGAATTTGGAGGTAGTTCGCGTAGATGCTGAACGTGATCTTCTTCTGATTAAGGGTTCTGTTCCCGGACCGAAGAAATCTGTCGTGACGGTTATCGACAGCGTAAAGGCATAAGTATCATTGATCGCATTTTGCCGGCTTCTAGCCGGCCGAAGGAGGAAAAAACATGGCGAAAGTAGCTGTTTATACAATGGACGGCGTTGAAAACGGTCAAATTGAATTAAAAGACAGCGTTTTCAACGTAGAAGTAAACGTTCCCGTAATGCATGAAGCCGTTGTTGCCCATTTGGCTAATAAGAGACAGGGAACACAGAGCGCGCTTACGCGTGCAGAGGTTCGTGGCGGCGGCAAAAAGCCGTACCGTCAGAAAGGTACCGGTAGAGCTCGTCAGGGTAGCATTCGCGCACCGCAGTGGGTTGGCGGCGGCGTAGTATTCGCACCCAAACCGCGCGATTATTCTAAGAAAATGAATAAGAAAGCGCGTCGCGTGGCGATTCGCAGCGCTCTTAGCTCAAGGGTTCAGGAGAATAAATTGTTGGTATTAGAAGAGCTGGCTCTTCCGGAGATCAAAACCAAAGCAATGCAGAAGGTTTTGAATCAGTTTGAGCTGAGCAAAGCGCTGGTGGTTTTGAGCGGCGAGGATACCAAGAACGTTGTTTTGTCTGCTCGTAACATTCCTGGAATTAAAACCATCCGGGCGGAGCAGATCAATGTTTTCGATATTCTGAAATATGAGAATTTCGTTGCTACCAAGGATGCAATCGCAAAGATTGAAGAGGTGTTTGAATAATGGCTGATATCAAATATTATGACGTATTATTAAAACCCGTGATCACTGAGAAAAGCATGGAGATGATGGGTGAGAAGAAATACACCTTCCTGGTTCATCCGGATGCGAATAAGATTCAGATCCGCGAAGCGGTGGAGAAGATGTTCGAAGGAGCCAAGGTGAAAAAGGTGAATACCATGAATTGCCATGGCAAGAAGAAAAGAAGAGGTTACATCGTAGGCACCACAAGCGCTACTAAGAAAGCAATTGTAACTCTAACTCCTGAAAGCAAGGACATTGAATTTTTTGAAGGAATTTGATCGAAGCGGATCAAGTCCCGGTAATTCCATTCTTAGAAATGAAGTATACCGAAAGGAGAAATAGATAATGGCTATTAAAACTTATAAGCCTTATACCGCTTCTCGGAGAAACATGACCGGTTCTGCTTTTACCGAAATTACGAAAAGCACTCCCGAGAAGTCGCTGGTAGTCCGTGTTAAGAATACGGCTGGCCGCAACAACTATGGTAAGATTACAGTTCGCCATCATGGCGGCGGTCATAAAAAGCTGTACCGGATTGTCGATTTCAAGAGAAATAAAGATGGTGTACCGGCTAAAGTAGTTGGTATTGAATACGATCCTAATCGCAGCGCTAATATTGCTCTGCTTGCTTACGCTGACGGTGAGAAGCGTTACATCCTGGCTCCCGAGGGCCTTACCGATGGCGATACCGTTATCAGCGGTGAAGACGTAGAAATTAAAGTAGGTAACTGCCTGCCTCTGAAAAATATCCCGACCGGTTCCAATGTGCATAACATTGAAATGAAACCCGGTAAAGGCGGCCAGATGGTTCGTGCTGCCGGTAATGCAGCGCAGCTTATGGCAAAAGAAGGAAAATTCGCGACGCTTCGTCTGCCCTCTGGCGAAATGAGAATGGTTCCGATTGACTGCCGTGCAACCATTGGTACAGTAGGTAATGGTGATCACGAGCTGATCAAAATCGGTAAAGCCGGTAGAAAAAGACATATGGGCATTCGTCCTACCGTTCGCGGTTCTGTTATGAATCCTAACGACCATCCGCATGGTGGTGGTGAGGGTAAAGCTCCGGTTGGCCGTCCCAGCCCAATGACTCCTTGGGGCAAACCTGCTCTGGGTCTTAAGACTCGCAAAAAGAAGAAACAGTCGAATCAGTATATCGTACGTAGTCGTGCGAAGAAGAATAAATAAGGAGGCATAACAGATGGCACGTTCCTTGAAGAAAGGTCCTTTCGCGGACGCATCTTTGTTAAAGAAAGTCGATGCAATGAACGCATCTGGTGATAAACAGGTTATCAAAACATGGTCTCGTCGTTCTACTATCTTTCCCTCTTTTGTAGGTCATACGTTTGCAGTGCATGATGGTAGAAAACACGTTCCGGTTTATGTAACGGAAGACATGGTTGGTCATAAGCTGGGTGAGTTCGTTATGACCAGAACCTATCGTGGACACGGTAAAGACGAGAAAAAAGGTTCTGTAAGATAATGACCGCGCGGTCTAGTCTTACGATGGATATAAGGAGGAAGAATCATGGCGAAAGGTCATAGAAGCCAAATTAAACGGGAGCGCAATGCGCAGAAGGATCAGCGGCCGAGAGCAAAGGTTTCGTTTGTTCGCATTGCCCCCAGAAAAGCGAAGATTGTATTAGATACCATTAAAGGTAAAGATGTGGCACTTGCTTCTGCTATCTTGGCTGCAACTCCCAGAGAAGGCGCGCGGATTATCAGCAAATTGCTTGATTCAGCTGTAGCGAATGCAGAGTATGCGGCTACGGAACGGGATTTGGACATTGATGTAACCAAATTATACGTTCAGGAAGCCTATGCGAATCAAGGTCCCACTTTGAAGCGTATCATGCCCAGAGCACAGGGAAGAGCAGATCGCATTTTAAAGAGAACCAGTCATATCACGATTATTTTAAATGAGAGATAAGGAGGAGACTCATGGGTCAGAAAGTTAATCCGCATGGACTTAGAGTCGGTGTTATTAAGAATTGGGATGCGAAGTGGTACGCGGATTCAAAACAGTTTGGCGATCTCCTGGTTGAGGATCATAAGATTCGTACGTTTTTGAAAGAGAAGCTGTATCAGGCAGGCATTTCCAAGATTGAAATTGAGCGCGCTGCAGGTCGCATTAAAGTTGTGATTTTAACGGCTAAACCTGGTATTATTATTGGTAAAGAAGCTGTTGGCGTTAAAATGCTGAAAGACGAACTTCAGAAGATGACGAACGCGAAGGTTTCTTTGAACATTATGGAAGTAAAACGTCCTGAGAAAGATGCTCAGCTGGTTGCTGAGAACATTGCTCAGCAGCTGGAAAACCGTATCTCTTTCCGCCGTGCACTGAAACAGGCGATGGGACGCGCGATGAAGGCTGGCGCTAAAGGCGTTAAGACAATGGTCGGCGGTCGTGTTGGCGGTGCCGAAATTGCACGTTCTGAGTCTTACAATGAAGGTAATCTGCCGCTTCAGACCCTGCGTGCCAACATTGATTATGGTTTTGCTGAAGCGAATACCGCTTATGGCAAATTAGGCGTAAAAGTTTGGATTAACCATGGTGAGGTTCTGCCTACCAAGGCTAATAAAGAAGGGAGCGATAAATAATGTTAATGCCGAAGAGAGTAAAGCATCGTAAGCAATTCCGCGGCAGCATGGCTGGTAAAGCTCTGCGTGGCAATCGGATTACTTATGGTGAATTCGGTTTGATTGCAACCACTCCTGCTTGGGTTAAGTCAAATCAGATTGAGGCTGCTCGTGTAGCCATGACTCGTTATATTAAACGTGGTGGTAAGGTGTGGATTAAGATTTTCCCCGATAAACCGATTACCGCAAAGCCGGCTGAAACTCGTATGGGTTCTGGTAAAGGATCGACCGAGTATTGGGTAGCCGTTGTTAAGCCCGGCCGCGTTATGTTTGAAATTGCCGGCGTGTCTGAGGAAGTGGCCCGCGAGGCTCTTCGTCTGGCTATGCATAAGCTTCCTGTAAAATGTAAGATTGCCTCCCGGCAGGAGTTGGATGCGGAACTCGACGCAGCTAACTAATGCCGAAAAATGAAAGAGGATGGTGAATAGAAGTGAAGAGAACCGAATTTTTAGAAGATTTAAAGGGAAAAAGCAGCGAGCAGTTGGAAATGGAACTGGTTTCTGCGAAAAAAGAGCTGTTCAATCTCCGTTTTCAGAATGCCACCAATCAGCTAAACAACACTGCTAGAATTAAAGAGGTTCGTAAGAATATTGCTCGTATTCAAACGGTGCTGACTCAAAAGGCGCATCAGTAACGGATGAGTTAAGGAGGACTTAATCGTGGAAAGAAATTTAAGAAAAACCATGATCGGAATGGTTTCCAGTGACAAGATGGACAAGACGGTTGTGGTTAAAGTTCAGAATAACGTAAAGCACCCGGAGTACGGCAAAATCGTCAAGAGAACCTACAAACTGAAGGCGCATGATGAGAATAATGAATGCCGTATCGGTGATTGGGTGCGCGTCATGGAGACAAGACCGTTGTCTAAAGATAAGAGATGGCGCGTTGTAGAAATTGTTGAGAAAGCAAAATAATGGTTGAGGAGGTTACCCTGTCATGTTACAGCAAGAAAGCAGGCTGAAAGTTGCCGATAATACCGGTGCGCGAGAGCTGCTGGTGATTCGCGTATTAGGTGGTTCGACTCGTAAATATGCCTCTGTGGGTGATGTGGTTATTGCTGCGGTCAAAGATGCAACACCCGGCGGAGTTGTAAAGAAGGGTGAAGTAGTTCGTGCCGTAGTTGTAAGAACTGTAAGACCCGTTCGTCGTAAGAATGGCGCATATATTCGTTTTGACGAGAATGCAGCCGTGATCATTAGAGAAGATCAAAATCCCAGAGGAACTCGTATCTTTGGACCGGTTGCTAGAGAACTGCGCGAGAAGAGATTTCTGAGAATCCTGTCTCTGGCTCCCGAAGTATTATAATTGGAGGTGTCACACATGGGACTGAACAAAATTAAGAAAGGTGACACCGTACGGGTCATCACTGGAAAAGATAAGGGCAAAGAAGGTAAGGTGCTGGTTGTCAATGAGAAGATGGGCCGCGTTATCGTAGAAGGCGTTAACATGGTTACTAAACACCAGAAGCCGAGTGGCGCTAATCAGGGCGGTATCATCCATCAGGAAGCACCCATTCATATTTCTAACGTTATGTATCTTCATGAGGGCAAACCCACTCGTGTAGGTATAAGATCGGAAGTAGAAACCGTAGACGGTAAAGAAGTAGTGAAGAGAGTACGCTTCGCGAAGTCTACGGGCGAAGTGATCGACTAATTAGGAGGTATCTAGAGTGAGTAGCCGAATGAAAGATTTTTATAATAGCGAGGTTGTTCCGGGGTTAATCAAAAAGTTTAACTACAAGAACCCCATGGAAGTACCGAAGCTGGATAAGATCGTAATCAATATGGGCGTAGGAGAAGCGAAAGAAAATCCTAAGGCTTTGGAGAGCGCCGTGGCGGATCTGACGATCATTGCCGGCCAGAAACCCATTATCACAAAGGCAAAGAAATCGATTGCAAACTTCAAACTGCGTGAAGGCATGTCGATTGGCTGCAAGGTGACGCTTCGTGGTGAAAAAATGTATGATTTTGCCGATCGTCTGATCAGCTTGGCTCTTCCTCGCGTTCGAGATTTTCGCGGCGTAAGCGCGAATTCGTTCGACGGTCGTGGAAACTATGCGCTGGGCATTAAAGAGCAGCTGATTTTCCCTGAGATTTCATATGACAAGATCGACAAAGTCCGTGGTATGGATATTATTTTTGTTACTACTGCAAAAACCGATGAAGAAGCAAAAGAATTGCTTACTTTAATGGGAATGCCTTTTGTGAAATAAGTGTAAAACTTAGGAGGTTTATCCATGGCTAAAACATCCATGAAAATTAAGCAACAGCGCCAGAACGCGAAACCGAAGTTTTCTACCAGAGCGTACAGCCGCTGCAAAATCTGCGGCCGGCCGCATTCGGTTCTGCGTAAATATGGCATCTGCCGCATTTGTTTCCGTGAACTCGCTTACAAGGGCGAAATTCCGGGTGTAAAAAAAGCAAGCTGGTAAGCTTGGCATCATAGTAAATGAGGAGGTAATTCCAGATGACGATGAGCGATCCTATTGCCGATATGCTGACACGCATCCGCAACGGAAACGTAGCAAAGCATGACACCGTTGACATTCCTTCTTCGAAGGAAAAGTTGGCGATCGTTGAGATCCTAGTGAAGGAAGGATATATTAAAAAATATGACGTAGTGACCGATGGCGGCTTTAAGACCATCCGCGTTACGTTAAAATACGGTAAAGACAAAAATGACAAGGTCATTACCGGTTTAAAAAGAATCTCTAAGCCCGGTTTGCGGGTCTATGCAGGAAAAGACAATTTGCCTAAAGTACTGGGCGGTCTGGGTACTGCGATCATCTCTACCAACAAAGGCATTTTAACCGACAAAGAAGCTCGTAAGCAGGGCGTTGGCGGCGAAGTGCTTGCGTTTGTTTGGTAAGTTACGCATTAAATTGAGGAGGTAATAAGCATGTCTCGAATTGGGAGAATGCCTGTCGAAATTCCTGCCGGAGTAGAGGTTAGCATTGATGAGCATAATTGCGTTACCGTAAAGGGTCCTAAAGGTACGTTAACCCGTCAATTTGCGCAGGAAATGACGATTACACAGGAAGATGGTAAAATCGTTGTGACTCGTCCTAACGATTTAAAAAGAAATAAAAGCTTACATGGTTTAACCAGAACGCTGCTCCATAACATGGTTGTTGGTGTAACTACCGGTTTTGAAAAACGTTTGGAGATCAACGGCGTTGGTTACCGTGCTTCTAAGCAGGGTAAAGAGCTGAACTTAACGCTGGGATATTCTCATCCGGTTATCATGGTTGATCCGGAAGGAATTGAGACAGAAGTACAAGATCAGACCAAGATTATTGTACGTGGTATCAGCAAGGAAAAAGTTGGCCAGTTTGCGGCCGAGATTCGCTTCAAACGTCCGCCGGAACCCTACAAGGGCAAAGGAATTAAGTATGCAGATGAAGTGATCCGTCGTAAAGAAGGAAAAACTGGTAAATAAGGTAAAGGGGTGACATTCCAACATGATTAAAAAAGCATCTAACAATCGTGCCCAGAAGCATTACAGAATGCGTAAGAATATTAACGGAACAATGCAGCGCCCTCGCCTTAGCGTTTTCCGCAGCGACAAGCATATTTATGCTCAGATTATCGACGATGTAAGCGCTACTACCTTAGTAGCTGCTTCTACGGTTGAGAAAGAAGTAAAAGCAAAACTGGAGCATACAAACACGATTGAGGCTGCCAAAGCAGTTGGTGAGCTTGTAGCCAAGAGGGCAGCAGAAAAAGGAATTAGCACGGTCGTATTTGATCGCGGCGGTTTCCTGTATCACGGAAAGATTAAGGCATTGGCCGATGCTGCCAGAGAAGCCGGCTTACAGTTCTAAGAATCGGAGGCAGATGAATGAATAACAACAGAATTGATCCTAATACATTGGGAGAATTAGAATCTAAAGTTGTGACCATCAAGCGCGTAACGAAAGTTGTTAAAGGTGGTCGTAACATGAAGTTTACTGCTCTGGTAGTGGTAGGCGACAAAAACGGTCATGTAGGCTATGGCCTGGGAAAATCTTTGGAAATTCCGGAAGCCATTCGTAAAGGCGAAGAGGCTGCTAAAAAGAACATGATCACGGTTCCCAGAAACGATGTGAATTCGATTCCGTACAGCACCAAGGGAATTCATGGCAGTGCTCAGATTCTGCTGATGACAGCAGCAGAAGGTACCGGTATTATCGCTGGTGGTCCCGCTCGTATTGTGCTGGAGCTGGCTGGCGTACAGAATATTCGTACTAAATCTCTGAGCTCCAACAATAAAAACAATGTAGTAGCAGCCACTATCCAGGGGCTGCGCGGCCTGTATACTCCGGAAGAAATTGCAAGAAAGCGCGGTAAAACCGTTGCGGAGATCTTGGGATAAGGAGAGAAACTATGGCAAAACTGAAAATTACGCTTGTAAAATCAACTATCGGAGCCATTCCGAAGCATAGAAAAACAGCGGCAGCGCTTGGATTAACCAAGATGCACAAGTCTGTGATTCAGCAGGATAACGCGGCAATGCGCGGAATGGTCGCCAAGATCAGTCATCTGGTTAAAGTGGAAGAAATCCAGGAATAATAGGAGGCAGAGAACATGAATTTGACAGATTTAAAGCCGGCAGAAGGCGCTAAGAAAAATGCTTTCCGCGTGGGCCGTGGCCATGGCTCTGGAAATGGCAAAACGTCTGGCAGAGGCCATAAAGGTCAGAAGGCTCGTTCTGGCGGCGGTGTTCGTCTGGGCTTTGAAGGCGGCCAGATGCCTTTATACAGACGTCTGCCGAAGCGTGGAATTAAGAAAAAGACGCATAGAAACTTTGTTACCATTGTTTCCATTAACGTAGATCGTCTGAATCAGTTTGCAGATGGTGCGGTTGTAACCGTAGATGCTTTAAAGGAAGCCGGTATCATTCGCAATCCCAAAGACGGTGTTAAAATTTTAGGAAATGGTGATCTGACTAAAAAATTAACCGTTCAAGTGGGTGCCTACAGCGAGAGCGCTAAAGCGAAAATCGAGGCTGCCGGTGGCACGGCTGAATGAGAAGATAAGATCATCCCGTTTAACGGGAAGATCGGATAAAGGAGGGCAACGCACTTGTTCAAAACAGTAAGAGATATTGTTAAGATTCCGGATCTTCGCAGAAAAATCCTCTATACTCTCATGATGTTAGCCCTTGTTCGCTTGGGTTCGTTAATTCCCAGCCCTCTGATGGATGCGACGATTGTGAAAAACTACTTCGCATCTGCCGGAGGCGTGATGGCGCTTTTCGACATCATGTCCGGTAACGCTTTTAGTCAAATGAATCTCTTTGCCATGGGAATTCAGCCATACATCAACGCGTCCATTATTATGAACCTGCTGACGGTGGCCATTCCTAAACTGGAGGAGCTTCAGAAAGACGGAGAATCCGGACGGAAGAAGATGATGCAGTATACGCGGGTGCTCACGGTGGCCTTGGCCTTGATTCAGTCCTTCGGTATCTCGTATGGGCTTAGAAGTGGCTTTATTAGTGAACTTGGCGTCGCTTGGTCTATTATCGTTTCCATGGCTGTGTTTACAGCGGGTAGCGTATTTGTGATGTGGATCGGCGAAAACATCACGGAAAAAGGCATCGGTAACGGAATTTCTCTTATTATCATGGTGAACGTACTGTCCAGAGTTCCTTCTGCAATCAGTTCCCTAGTCAGCTACCAAAATTACTGGATGCTGGCGATTATCATTGTTTTGTTAGTGCTGGTAGTCGCTTTCATCGTGGTGCTGGAGCTGGCAGAGCGCAGAATCCCGATCCAATATGCGCAGAGAATCCAGGGAAGGAAATCCTATGGCGGCCGCTCCACCTATATCCCGATTCGAGTGAATATGGCAGGGGTAATCCCGATTATCTTTGCAATATCCATTATGAGTCTGCCGGGCATTATTACCGGCTTTATTACGGCATCTCCTACAGGGTGGTGGGCGACCGTGCTCACATGGCTGAGTACTTCGCATCCCTTCGGAGCTTGCTTATATGTTGTTCTGATTATTTTCTTCACGTACTTCTATGCATCCATCACCTATAATCCGGTGGAAATCACAAACAACCTGAAGAAAAACGGCGGCTTCATTCCCGGTTTTCGTCCGGGCGCACCCACGCTGGAGTATTTAAAGAAGACTTCCCGCTATGTGGTGTTTATTGGAGCCATTATGCTGGCAGTCGTTGCGAGCGTACCGATTATTCTTTCGTTTGTGTTTGGAATCGATAATTTGTCGATTGGCGGTTCTTCCTTAATGATCTGTATCGGCGTTGCGCTTGAAACAGTGAAACAGATTGAAGGTCAGATGGTTATGCGTCACTACAAGGGATTTTTAACCAAGTAAGGCATGGAGGTTTCAAAATGAAGCTCATATTATTAGGCGCTCCGGGCGCAGGAAAAGGAACGCAGGCAACACGCCTGGCGGATCAGTATCACATTCCCCATATTTCAACGGGAGATATTTTTAGAGCCAATTTGAAAGAAGAAACACCCCTTGGCTTAAAGGCTAAGGAATATATGGATCAAGGCTTACTGGTTCCCGATGAGCTGACGGTCGATCTGGTTATGGACCGTTTGGCGAAACCGGACTGTGCAAACGGCTATATTCTGGACGGATTTCCCAGAACGCTGGTACAGGCGGCAGCCTTAGATGCCAAAGTAGACATCGATGCAGCCATCAACGTGGAAGTCCCCGATGAGAAAATTGTAAAGCGGATGGCGGGTCGTAGAGTTTGTCCCAAGTGCGGGGAACCTTATCATACCGAGTATAAGGTACCGGCTAAAGAGGGTGTGTGCGACCGCTGCGGCTCTCTGCTGATTATCCGGAAGGATGACGAAGCGGAAACTGTATTAAAACGCCTTGCGGTTTACCATGATCAGACGGCGCCGTTGATCGATCATTACCAGGCGGCCGGCAAACTGATTACGGTAGATGGTACTCAATCGGTGGAAGCGGTTACGGATGCCATTACCACAGCGCTGAAAGCGTGATCGTAAGCTGGAGGTTAAGCATGTCAAAAAATGACGTAATAGAAGTAGAAGGAACTGTTGTTGAGAAGCTGCCCAATGCTATGTTTCTGGTTGAGCTGGAAAACGGGCACCGGGTGCTGTCTCATATCAGCGGCAAGCTTCGTATGAACTTCATTAAAATATTACCGGGAGATAAAGTTACGATTGAAATGTCTCCCTATGATCTAACAAAGGGCCGTATCGTCTGGAGAGCAAAATAATCCAGAGGGCGGCAAGCCGAGCAGGCTGGCTAAGGGCCGGCCGGATAGGCAGAAAGGAGCAATGACATGAAAGTGCGTTCATCAGTAAAACCTATGTGTGAAAAATGCAAGGTCATCAAGCGCAAAGGCAAAGTAATGGTCATTTGCGAAAATCCCAAGCATAAGCAAAAACAAGGTTGATTAGGAGGAAAAATAAATGGCACGTATTTCAGGCGTAGATTTGCCGAATGAGAAACGAGTTGAAATTGGCCTGACTTATATTTATGGTATTGGTCGCGCCAGTGCGAATCGGATCTTAAAAGAAGCCGGTGTCAATCCGGATACTCGTGTTCGCGACTTGACCGATGACGAAGTAAACAGAATTCGTGGTGTGATCGATGAATCTCAGATGGTAGAAGGTGATCTTCGCAGAGAAGTAGCCCTGAACATTAAGAGATTAACCGAAATTGGCTGCTACAGAGGGCTGCGTCATAGAAGAAGCCTGCCCGTTCGCGGACAAAATACCAAGAACAATGCCCGCACGCGTAAAGGGCCTCGTCGCACAATCGCCAATAAGAAGAAATAATTGAGGAGGGTTTAAACGTGGCACCTAAAAAAGGTCTTAAAAAGACAACGCGCCGTCGTAACCGCAAGAATGTTGACAGAGGTCAGGCGCACATTCAATCTACATTTAACAATACGATTGTAACCTTAACCGATACGGCCGGCAATGCTCTTTCTTGGGCTAGCGCAGGCGGACTGGGTTTTAGAGGTTCTCGTAAAAATACTCCCTACGCTGCGCAGATGGCTGCGGAAACGGCTGCCAGAGCCGCTATGGAGCATGGCCTTAAAACGGTAGAAGTAAGCGTTAAGGGACCCGGAGCAGGCCGTGAGGCTGCGATCCGTGCGCTGCAGGCTGCCGGTCTGGAAGTTACCGCAATTCGGGATGTTACACCCGTACCGCATAACGGATGTCGTCCGCCTAAACGCAGAAGAGTATAATTGGAGGATTAAAAAACTATGGCAAGATATATTGGATCCGTATGCAGACTTTGCCGCCGGGAAGGGGAAAAACTGTTCCTGAAAGGTGAAAGATGCTATAAGAGCGATAAGTGCGCAGTCGAAAAGCGGGCCTATGCCCCCGGTATGCATGGACAAAGCAGAAAGAAAGTTTCTGAATATGGTCTGCAGCTGCGTGAGAAACAGAAAGCAAAAAGAATTTATGGCGTGCTGGAAACGCAGTTCCATAACTACTTTGTAAAAGCTAACGCTCAGAAAGGTATTGCCGGTGACAACCTGCTGAAGCTGTTAGAGCAGAGACTGGATAACGTTGTGTACCGCGCCGGATTTGGCCGTTCACGCACCGAGGCTCGTCAGGTAGTGCGCCACAATCTGATTCAGGTAAATGGGAAAAAGGTAAACATTCCTTCTTATCAGGTAAAACCTGGCGACGTTGTGAGCATTAAAGAGGGCGCTCTGTCTATGCAGCGCTTCAAAGATATCTTTGATACCACCTCTGGCCGCGTGATTCCGGAGTGGCTGCTTTCCGATCCGGAAAATGGTAAAATTACCGTGCAGGCCGTTCCGACCCGCGAACAGATTGATATTCCGGTCAACGAGACACTGATCGTCGAGTTGTATTCTAAATAATCAAGAGCTCTAGAGAGTGAAGGAGGTTCCCTGTGTTTGAATTTGAGAAACCACGTATTGACGTGATGGACATTAGCGAAGACGGTACCTATGGCAAATTTGTTGTCGAGCCTTTAGAGAGAGGGTACGGTACGACACTCGGAAATTCTCTCCGCAGAATCATGCTATCTTCTCTTCCTGGTGCTGCTATTTCCAGCATCAAGATTGATTCGGTATTGCATGAGTTTACAACGGTTCATGGCATCAAAGAAGACGTTTCAGAGATGATCCTGAATCTGAAAAACGTTGCGGTTAAAGCCCATACGGAAAGCGACGAGCCTAAAACAGCGTATATCGAGTTCGAAGGCGAAGGCGTAGTGCGCGCGGGCGACATTAAAATGGATCAGGATTATGAAATTATCAATCCTGAACAGGAAATCGCAACCCTTAGCGGTGGTCCCGACAGCAAGCTGTACATGGAGCTTGTAATTACGAAGGGCCGTGGTTATGTGGGCGCCGATAAGAACAAGAATGAAAATCAGCCGATTGGCGTGATTCCGATTGATTCTTTATACACTCCCGTAGAGCGTGTAAATTTCATCGTCGAAAATACTCGTGTTGGTCAGATTACCGACTACGACAAGCTGACGATGGAAATTTGGACCAACGGAACAATTAAACCGGATGAGGCTGTCAGCCTGGCAGCCAAAGTTTTGAATGATCATTTGGCGTTATTCATCGATCTGTCCGACAGCGCGAAAAATGCCGAAATTATGGTAGAAAAAGAAGAGGATCAAAAAGAAAAGGTTCTGGAAATGACCATTGAGGAAATGGACCTTTCGGTTCGCTCGTACAACTGCCTCAAGAGAGCGGGTATCAATACGATCGAAGATCTGACGAATAAGACAGAAGATGAAATGATGAAGGTACGGAATCTGGGACGTAAATCCTTAGACGAAGTACTGGGTAAATTGCATGAGGTAGGCCTTTCTTTGAAAGCGCCTGTCGAGTAATACTTCGTTTCTTTAGCCGGAAGCGAAGCAACGGTTTTGAGGCTGTAACCGACAGCGTAGGCACTGCCGGCAGGTCCGGTAATGCCAAGAGCGAAAGACCGGGGGCCCCGTCAAATTTACAGGGCGGAGCCTTGTGTGGCGGGAGACCGCTTATAGTAGGAGGATAATTAAATGGCTGGATACAGAAAGCTTGGAAGAACTTCTTCTCAGCGCAAAGCGCTGCTGCGTAATCAGGTGACCAACCTGCTTTACCACGGCAGAATTACGACAACGGTAACCAAGGCAAAAGAAATTCGCAGAGAGGCTGAAAAGCTGATCACCTTGGCAATTCGTGAAAAAGACAATTATGAAACGGTAGAGATTACCGCAAAGGTTCCGAAAAAAGACAAAGACGGCAAGAGAGTGAAAGAGGTCGTCAATGGTAAGAAAGTGACCGTCTATGAAGAAGTGAAAAAGACGATCAAAAAGGATCAGCCCTCTCGGCTGCATGCTAGACGTCAGATGCTGAAGGTATTTAACCCCATTACTGAGGTTCCGGCAGACGGCGTAAAGAAAAGAAGCCTTAGCAAGAAAGTGGATTTGGTGGCTAAAATGTTTGACGAGATTGCGCCCAAGTACGAAAATCGTAAAGGCGGCTACACTCGTATTATCAAGGTGGGTCCCCGTAAGGGTGACGGCGCTGAAGTAGCCATCATTGAGTTAGTATAAAAGCGATAGGAGAAAAGCAGGTTGGACCTCTTGGTCTCACCTGCTTTTTTCAAAAGAGCAAGCGGCGGCGTCCTATTTCCTGCCGCGCAGGAAGCATTGCCGCACAGGCCGTTAAGCGAGTGGGAAAGGAAGAAGCTAAATGGAAGAAATGCTCCGCAGTGAAGATCTGGAGTTTGCTTATACGGTAGAGGAAGAAGAGGGAGCTACGGTGCAGACGGTATATGCGCTGCGTGGCGTGAGCGTTTCGGTGCGCCGTGGCGAGTTTATTGTGGTGCTGGGGCATAACGGTTCGGGAAAGTCTACGTTTGCCCGGCATGTGAATGCGCTGTTGCAGCCGTCGGGCGGCAGCATGTGGATTGAGGGCATGAACACCGCGCAGGAAGATAAAATATGGCTGATCCGCCAGAAGGCGGGCATGATTTTTCAGAATCCGGATAACCAGATGGTGGCGTCTATTGTAGAGGAAGACGTGGCGTTTGGCCCCGAGAATTTGGGCATGCAGCCGGAACGGATCCGGCTGAATGTGCAGCAGGCGCTGGAGGCCGTGGGCATGAGCAAGTATCGCAAGAGCGTGCCAACCCGCTTATCCGGCGGACAGAAGCAGCGTATCGCGATTGCCGGCGTGCTGGCTATGCAGCCAGAGTGTATTGTGCTGGACGAGCCAACGGCTATGCTGGACCCGAAGGGCCGGCGGGAAGTTATGGATACCCTTTGGAAACTGAACCGCGAGCAGCATATGACGGTGATTCATATTACGCATTATATGGAAGAAGCCGTTAATGCGGACCGGATTATTGTTATGGATCATGGTCAGGTGGTGCTGGAAGGAACGCCGCGCGAAGTGTTTCCGCAGGTTGAAGTGCTGCGCAGCTACGGACTGGACGTGCCGCCCATGACGGAGCTCGCGTACCGGCTGCGGCAAAGCGGTGTGGACGTGCCGGCGGATATTTTGACAACGCAGGAAATGGTGAGTGCACTATGTCGATTGAAATCAAAGACGTAACGTATATTTATGATCAGGGAACGCCCAGTGAGAGCACGGCGCTGTCGCATGTGAATTTGACCATACAGAAGGGCGAATTTGTAGGCATTATCGGGCATACCGGATCGGGCAAATCGACATTGATTCAGCATTTGAACGGCTTGATTCGCCCCACCGGCGGCCAGGTGATTTGCGACGGAGAAGATATATTCGCGGCGCCCACGGGCGTGAAAAAGAAAAAAGAGTTGCGGGCGCTGCAAGCGGCTAAAATGAAGCGCGTCCGTCAGAAGGTTGGCCTTGTTTTCCAGTATCCCGAGCATCAGCTGTTTGAAATGACAGTAGCGGGGGATATTGCGTTTGGCCCTAAGAACTTGGGCCTTGGCGAAGAAGAAATTGAGCGCCGGGTGGATCAGGCCATGGCCATGGTAGGGCTATCGGACGAATATAAAGAAAAATCGCCGTTTGAGCTTTCTGGCGGGCAGAAGAGGCGGGTAGCTATTGCCGGCGTACTGGCCATGCAGCCCGAATATTTAATTTTAGACGAGCCTACGGCAGGGCTGGACCCGCGGGGGCGCGACGAGATTTTGACCCAGGTGCAGCAGCTGCAAAAACAGCAGGGGATTACGGTTATTTTGGTCTCGCATAGCATGGAAGACGTGGCCAAATACGTAGACCGCATTATCGCCATGGGAGAAGGCCGCGTGCAGCTGGACGGAACGCCGCGCGAGGTTTTTGCCCACGCAGAGCGTTTAAAAGCCATTGGTCTGGATATTCCTCAGGTAACGCAGCTGGGCAATCTACTGGCAGAGCAAGGGTTTTCCGTGCCGGAGACCATCCTGAGTCTGGATGAGATGCAGGAGAAACTTCTCCATATTTTGAAAGGGTAACTATGTTACGAGACATTACAATAGGACAGTATTATGACGTGAATTCGCCCGTTCACCGGCTGGATCCGCGTACCAAAATTGTGGGAACCGTGCTCTATATTATCGGTCTGTTTTGCGTCAAAAACATATTAGGGTTTCTGGTGGCCGGTCTGGGGCTGCTGGCCATAGTGCGTGTGGCCAAAATCCCGCTGGCCTTTATCCTGCGCGGGCTCAAAACGGTAATGGTGCTGCTGCTATTTACCGTAATTCTCAATATCTTTTTAGTCAAAGGCGATCCCCTGTGGCAGTGGGGCTTTTTGACTATTAGCCGTCAGGGCGTTTACACAGCGGTCTTTATGGCGCTGCGTCTGGTGCTGCTCATTATCGGCTGCTCCATGATGACGCTCACCACCACCCCGATTGAGCTGACCGACGGCATTGAGCGGCTGCTGCGCCCCCTGAAACGCATTAATGTACCGGTTCATGATATTGCCATGATTATGAGCATTGCCCTGCGTTTTATCCCCATTTTGCTGGAAGAAACCGATAAAATCATGAAAGCGCAAACCGCCAGGGGAGCCGATTTTGAATCGGGCGGTCTGGTGGCCAAAGCTAAAAGTTTAATTCCCGTTTTAGTGCCGCTGTTTATTTCTGCGTTCCGCAGAGCGGACGAATTGGCGACGGCTATGGAGGCGCGCTGCTACCGAGGCGACGAGGGACGGACGCGCATGAAGGAGCTTAAGTATACGGCGGCGGACCATGTGGCCAGAGGGCTCATGGTTTTGTTTGTCGCGGCGCTGATCGCCGCGCGCTATTTGCCGAGCGTAACCGCCATTGGCGCGTTTTTGTTGAGCTGGTGGTAAAGGAATGCGCAGAATCGGATTAGAAATAGGGTATGAAGGAACGCAGTACGCCGGCTGGCAGCGCCAGCAGAATGGACTGGGGATTCAGCAGGTTTTAGAAGAGACGCTGGCGCGGTTATTTCATGAAACGGTTCACGTTATGGGAGCCGGCCGCACCGATGCCGGCGTGCACGCCAGAGGGCAGGTGGCGGCGCTGGATCTTGTGCACCCGATTGCGACAGATAGGCTGCTGCTGGCGTTAAATAGTAATTTGCCGCCCGATATCAGAATTTACCGCGTGTGGGAAGCGGAAAAGACGTTTCACCCGCGTTTTCAAGCCAAACGCAAGACCTATGGGTACCGTTTTTTTACCGGACCGGTGATGCCTCCGGAGCTGAGACGGTATTTCGCGCCGGTGCGCGGCCCTTTGCAGGAGGAGGCCATGCGGGCAGGGCTGGCATATTTGGTGGGCGAGCATGATTTTGCCGCGTTTCGCGCTGCGGGCGGACAGAATTTGTCGACCGTGCGCCGTATTGATCGCGCAGAGCTGCTTGTCGACGGAGAGGGCTGGCGGATCGACATAACAGGAAATGGATTTCTGTATAATATGGTGCGGATTATCGCCGGAACGGCTTTTGAGGTCGGCAAGGGAAAGCTGCCTCCGGAAGCGTTTTTGCGCGCGTTAGAAACGGGCAAGCGGTCTGTTTTGGGGCCCACGGCCCCGCCGCAGGGGCTCATGCTCATGAAGATTGAATATGAGAGCTGATTCGGCAAAAAATGCTTGACAAAGGCAGGCCGGATGAGTATAATTAGAAAGTGCGACTCATAGAGTCGAGAGCGCTGTAGTGGAATTAATCCACTAGCCCCGGATTCCAATTTCAAGCTGCAGTGAGATTATAAGGAGTGTCAAGTTTCATGAAGACTTATATGCCAAGCGGTAAAGCAATCGAGAGAAAGTGGTATGTAGTCGACGCCGAGGGTCAGACTCTGGGACGTCTTGCTTCTCAGGTTGCTGCCATTCTTAGAGGAAAGAACAAACCCGAGTTTACTCCCTTTTTAGACATGGGAGATTATGTCATTGTTATCAATGCCGAAAAGATTCATCTCACAGGCAAAAAGTTAAACCAGAAGGTTTACAGTACCCATACCGGTCAGCCTGGCGGCTTGAAGGAAGTTCCTTACAAACAGCTTTTACAGACCAAGCCGGAACTGGCAATTAAAACTGCCGTTAAGGGCATGCTGCCCAAGAATTCATTAGGCCGCGATATGATCAAGAAGCTGAAGGTATATGCTGGTCCTGAGCACGGACATCAGGCACAGAAACCGGAAGTATTGACGATCAAGGCATAAGGAAAGAGAGGAGACATAAGTCATGGCTGTTACACAGTTTTATGGTACCGGCAGAAGAAAATCCAGCGTTGCTAGAGTGTATTTAAGACCCGGCACCGGTAAGATTACGATTAATAAAAGAGATCTGGATGAGTATTTTGGTCTGGAGACGCTCAAAACGATCGTTCGCCAGCCTCTGAGCGCTACGGAAACCGTAGATAAATTCGACGTTTTCGTTAATGTTTCCGGCGGTGGATTTACCGGACAGGCAGGCGCGATTAAGCACGGTATCGCTCGTGCGCTTTTGAATGTTGACGAGGAGTATCGTCCGATTCTGAAAAAGGCAGGGTATTTGACCCGTGACCCCAGAATGAAAGAACGGAAGAAATATGGCTTGAAATCGGCCAGAAGAGCTCCGCAGTTCAGCAAACGATAATCAGAGCATTACAAGAGTTCAAAACCCTGGAAAGGCATTGCCTTCCAGGGTTTTTATATGCCGAAAACGAAGTGGTTGTATAAGGGTTTGCATTTCGCCATCGATTGTATTATCTATTTTCTCATTCTTTTTGAGTAGGGCAGCAAAGAGAAATGTAAAATATGATAAACATGCTGTGAATAATCAAAAAGAGTAGATTTTTGTAGCAATATGGTGTATAATACATAATAAGAATGAACGTAAAAACATTCATATTACTATATATTTAGTAGAAGGAGAAAATATGAAAACATACTTTAGAAAAATGCCTGGCCTCCTGTATGATTGGATCTCTATGGCCAGTTTAAAGCTGAATGAGCGCAGCAAATGGATTAACAGTGTGACAACTATTGGCAATGAACCAGAGGACTACAACCATATCGCGTACTGGATGGAGCGCTATGAGGCACCCGATGATTCGCTCAAAATTTTCTTTTATTTGCCTGACCGTTCGACGCCCAGCTGTTTTATGGAATTTTTTACTCAAATGATGCGTGAATGCCGGGGCGCGATTGAAACAGAAGAAGTTTGGAAAAGGCTGTCCGACGTGCAGTGGATGAAAGAGATGGTGGCCAAGTACTATTTTAAAGATGCCTGCGGAACGGACAATTTAAAAGAAATAGCGCAAAAAGTCAGAGAATCCGATCTTCCGGAAGAAATTCGCGCGTATGTTTTAGAGTTCTTCATTGATCCCGAGGTGTTTTTAGTTTGCCTTTTACAAATGGCGCGTGAGTACCACCAGAAAACTAAAGAGATTTACGACCACGTTTTAGAGTCTATTCTCAATTTTCAGGAATCTATTGGTGAAGAGGAGCTGATGCAATGCTTTTACTTCTTTGAAAAAGAAAAAAATAAGAAGAAACAGAAAAAGACTCCTGCTATGGAAAGTGCGGTTTTTAGCGCCAGTGTGATTATGAAAAATACACTGCTTATGGACGCGGGCGTGTTCTCCTGGTTTGTGTTAGGGCTGGATTACACCAAGGCGATGAAAAGCCGGCAAAGTGTCTCGTATGTAATTGAAAACCTGTGTAACGCGGCAGGCGACCATAATCGGGCCGTGATTCTGGATTTTATTAAAGAAGAGGGCGAAAAAAACTGTAATGATGTTGCCAAGAAGTTAAATATTGCGCTCAATACAGCGTCGTATCATTTAGACGTTATGAAAAGGGCTAAACTATTAAGCAGTCGTTCGCAGGGAAAAACCAACTATTATTGGATCAATTCGGAAGCCTGTCAGTATATAATAGAAAACTTTGAGCGGTGGGGCAAGCAATAATCCCTTTCTTGCGTAAAGAAAAGGCGATGTTGCTTTCTTGAAATTTTCAAAAAAAAACATTATATGAAACGAATCCGGCCATTCATATCAATATATCTATGTCCCACCCCAAGACTCACTTAGAAAATGATCCGGCTGTGATTAAAGGAATATATCCTAATATTTTCCGTATTGAGGAATATAGCAGCGGTTACCCACAGTGCCATACCTTGCTCTATGCCGATGTCTTAACCAACCAAATTGAGATTGTTGAGCTGACTCATGCGTAAAAATTGGAGCTGCCGCATCCATGATTTTCTGATCATGGATGCGGCAGTATTTTTTGGCTCGATATGTTACCCCTGCGCTGCAAGAAAAATCTCTGTTTGAGAAAGAATAATGCAGCGCAGGGGTAACGCTAGCTCTGTTCGGATTAAAAAAATGTAGAACAGAGGCAGGGTAGCGCCTCTGTTTGGCTTGAAATTTTTCCGAATCTATTGTTGGTATACATTTTACTTTGTATCAAAGATAATTTCATGACTTGCTTGTACTGCAGTTCCGAAGATGCTACTCGGCGGAGAAAAAGTAGGGCTTCTCCTACCTCTATTCGTCATGGTTCCTGCTACGCAGGAGAGAAACTACCCCTGCACAGCCCAAAGTTTTGGTTATGCAGGGGTAGTGTTACCTCTGTTGGATCGAAAAATGTGAAACAGGGCAGTGCCTTACCCCCTGCTTAGTTATGATTCTGACAAGCATTGAGAAAGAATGGAGACCATGGTATCGATATGATCTTTTGTAATAATGAGAGGCGGCACCAGCCGAAGCACGTTGGTGCCGGCCGAAATTACGATTAACCCTTTTGGCAGCGCGCGTTGAATGACCTGGCCAACCGGATGATCTGCGGTTAGTTCCAGTCCTTGCATAAAGCCCATGCCGCGGCGGGCGTAAATACTGGGGTGCGCTGCGGCCAGTTCGTCCAGCCGCTGCGTGAAATACGGCGTCAATTCTCTGACGTGCTCGAAAATATGATCGTGCTCAAAAATCTCGAGAACTTTGGCCACGGCAGCGCACGCGAAGGGGTTGCCACCATAGGTGGTACCGTGGTCGCCGGGGCCCAGCGAAGACGCGGCCAGTTTTTCGTTAACCACAAAAGCGCCAACGGGAATGCCGGCGCCCAGTGCCTTGGCCGTGGTGACAATGTCGGGCTGTACGCCATAGGCCTGATAGGCGAAGGGATAGCCGGTACGGCCCAGGCCGCACTGGATTTCGTCTAAGATCAGGACTAGGTCGTGCTCGTCGCAGAGCTGGCGCAGGCCTTGCAGAAAGGCGGGCGTGGCAGGATAAATGCCGCCCTCTCCCTGAACGGTTTCGGCAATAATTGCGCAGGTTTGATCGGTGATCTGGGCTTTGACGCTTTCAAGATCGTTGAATACGGCGAATTTAACGCCGCCCATGAGGGGCTCGAAGGGGGTGCGGTAATGCGCCGTGCCGGTAACGGAAAGCGCGCCAATGGTACGGCCATGGAAGGAATGCTGCATGGCAATGATTTCGGAGCCGGCGTGCCCGCGCCTAGTATAAGCGTATTTTTTGGCGGCTTTGAGCGCGCCCTCAATGGCCTCGGTGCCGCTGTTGGTAAAGAAGACGCGGCCGCCTGGCAGCTGGCAAAGAGAGAGCAGCCGCTCGCCGGCCAGCGCGGCCGGCGTATGGTAATATAAATTAGAGGTGTGGAGCAGCTTATCGATTTGCGCCTTGAGCGCTTCGTCATAGCCGGGGTAGTGGTAGCCCAGCGCGCAGACGGCGATGCCGGCGGCAAAGTCGAGGTAGCGTTTCCCCTCGGTGTCGTACAGATACACGCCTTCGCCATGGTCGAGTACAACGGGGAAGCGGTTATACGTATGCAGCAAGGCGTTTTCTACATGCTGCATCTGGTCGCTTATAGCGGACATAGGGCGTCCTCCTTTCGCAAAATAGCGGTGCCGATTCCTTTATTTGTGAAGATTTCCAGCAGAAGGCTGTGCGGGATGCGGCCGTCCAGAATATGCACGCGGCTTACTCCGTTTTCAATGGCTTCTATGCAGCCGCCTAGTTTGGGAATCATACCGCCGCCTACATAGCCGTTTGCAATAAGCGCCTTGGCGTCGGAGACATAGAGCTCGGAAATCAGAGTGGACGGATCGTCTTTATCCCGGTATACGCCTTCAATATCGGTTAAGAAGGTGAGCTTTTCGGCGTGCAGCGCCTGGGCCACCGCGCAGGCGGCGTCATCGGCGTTAATGTTATAGGTTTGAAAATCGGCATCCAGCCCAATGGGGCAGACGATGGGCAGAAAGTCGTCGGCCAGAAGATCGAGCAGCACCTGCCCGTTCACCTGGGTGATTTCGCCGACAAAGCCAATATCCTGGCCGCCGGCGTATTTCTTTTTTACCGTGAGAAGGCCGCCGTCCTTGCCGCTAATGCCCACAGCGCGCACGCCCAAAGATTCCACGAGCGTGACCAGCTCTTTGTTGACCTTATTCAGCACCATTTCGGCAATTTCCATGGTTTCGGCGTCGGTTACCCGCAGGCCGCCGATAAACTGCGGCTTTTTGCCTACTTTTTCAATCCAGCGGCTGATTTCTTTACCGCCGCCATGGACAATAATGGGCTTAAATCCTGTTAATTTGAGCAGAACCACGTCTTTAATTACGTTTCTTTTGAGATCGGGATCGATCATGGCGCTGCCGCCATATTTTACAACAACAATCTTGCGATTAAAGCGCTGAATATAGGGGAGGGCTTCAATCAGCACCTCGGCTTTATTGACATATTCCTGATTAATCATATATGCCTCCATTATGAGCGGTAATCCGCGTTAATTTTTACATAGTCATACGTTAAGTCGCAGCCCCAGGCCGTCGCGGTTTCGCAGCCCATTTTCAGGTCGGCAATCGCGGTTACGGCCGGCTGAGACAGAATGCGTGTGGCTTCTTCCTCGCTATAGGGCAGAGCCACGCCGTTTTGCACCAGCTGCAGGCGGCCGGCGGCGCTTTCAAAATACAGATCCACCTGATTCGGATCAAAAGAGGCGCCGGAATAGCCCATGGCGCAGAGCACGCGGCCCCAGTTGGCGTCGTGACCAAAAATCGCCGCCTTAGTTAAATTAGAAGTAATTACGGCTTTGCTGAGTATGCGGGCCTGTTCTTTATTGGCCGCTCCCACAATTTTGACTTCAAAAAGGGCGGTGGCCCCTTCTCCGTCGCCGGCCATCATTTTGGCTAGCGCTTCGTTCACGGTGTGCAGTGCTTCGCAAAATGCCGTAAAATCTTCGCCCGGCGCGGTAATTTCCGGGTTGCCCGCCAGTCCGCTGGCCAGCAGCAGGCAGGTATCGTTCGTTGAGGTGTCGCCGTCGACAGAAATCATATTGTACGTATCTTGGACATCGGCCGACAGCGCCTTTTGCAGCATGTCCCGGCTAATTGCCGCATCGGTTGTGACAAAGCTCAGCATGGTACACATATTGGGGTGAATCATGCCGGACCCCTTGCACATGCCGCCAATGGTTACGGTATGGCCGCCCAGTTCAAGTTGCACCGCCACTTCCTTAGGGTGCGTATCCGTTGTCATAATGGCCTCGGCCGCTGCGTGACCGCTCTCCGGCGACGGGGAGAGCAGCGGCGCCATCGCGTGCACCCCCGCAGTTATTCGGTCCATTGGCAGCGGCATGCCAATGACCCCCGTAGAAACTACGAATACCTGCTCCGGAGCAATCGACAGCGCCTCGGCCGCCGCGTCCGCCGTTTCACGGCAGAAAGCAAGCCCTTCCGCACCGGTACACGCATTGGCAATGCCCGAATTAACAACCACCGCCTGCACCGCATGCGCGGCATGCAAAAGCTTCTGATCCCAGAGGACCGGGGCGGCTTTCACAAGATTGGTCGTAAAGGTGCCCGCGGCGCGGCAGGGTACCTCACAGTAGAGCAAGGCCATATCGGTACGGTTTTGGTATTTAATACCGGCAGCGGTAGCGGCTGCCTTAAATCCTTTAGCGGCGGTTACGCCGCCTTGTATATGATTCATTGGTTAGTTCTCCTCTCTGCTTAGGGGTTAAAGGTGGTTACATTTTCCGCGTTTAAAACGCATTCATAATAATTGACATCTTCTTTAAACGTCCAGCCCATTCCTTGCCAGAAACGGTTGCCCACAGCATTACTTTTATAGGCAATTAAATTTACCTTATGGATATGTTCCGCTTTTAGGGCTTCTAAACAGGCAAGCACCATTTTCTGCCCAACGCCATGGCAGCGGTAGCCTTCGGCAACGCAGACATGGTATAAGCAGCCGCGGCGGCCATCGTGGCCGCAAAGAATGGCGCCAATGATTTCACCGTGCAGCTCGGCTACCATGCTTGTAGTAGGGTTGCGGCGCAAAAACCGTTCTACGCCTTCGCGGGAGTCGTCGAGGCTGCGGATGCCAAAGCCGTGAATGGTCATCCAGAGCGCATGAACGGCGTCAAAATCCTGCGGCGTCATCAGGCGAATGGTAAACGAAAGATCTGGTTGCATTGTATACTCCTTTCCGCGCAGCAGGTAAGCTTACGGGAAAAGGGGAGGCATGGTTAGCCCCTCGGTTTCCGGAAGCCCGAACAGCAGATTCATGTTTTGAACGGCCTGCCCGGCAGCGCCCTTGACCAGATTGTCAATGGCGCCCATTACCACGATGCGCCCGGTGCGAGAATCTACCTTGAAACTGATATCGGCAAAGTTGCTGCCCTCTACAAAACGGGTTTGAGGACAAGTGCCTGGGGGCAGTACGCGTACAAAAAATTCGTTGGCGTAGTATTTTTCATACGCTGCGCTAATATCTTCCTGCGTCACCTGCGGCATGAGCGTGGCGTAGGCCGTCACTAAAATCCCGCGGTTCATAGGAACCAAATGCGGGGTAAAGGTCAGGGTGAGCGGCGTTCCGGCGGCAAGGCTTAGCTGGTCTTCAATTTCCGGCGTATGCCGGTGAGAAGCTACGCCATACGCCTTCATGTTTTCATTAACCTCGCAGAAAAGGTTGTCTATTTTGGCAGAGCGGCCGGCGCCCGAGGTGCCGGATTTTGCGTCAATAATGATGCTTTGCGGGTCAATGAGGCCCTCTTTAACCAACGGGTACAGGCTGAGCACGGAGCAAGTGGGGTAGCAGCCGGGATTGGCGACCAGCCGCGCCCCGGCAATCGCTTCGCGGTTGATTTCACACAGGCCATAAACGGCTTCCGGAATGAACTGCGGGCTCTTATGCGAGATACCATACCAAGTTTCGTATTTTTGAACGTCTTGAATACGGAAGTCGGCGCTCAGGTCGATAATTTTGACTTTCTGTAAAATAGATTCGTTAACCAAGCCGGCGCAGAGCCCCTGCGGCGTGGCGGTAAAAATAACGTCAACCTCCTCGGCCATTTTTTCTATATTGTCATCGGCACAGAGCGCCTCCGTGAGCTGAAAAAAATTGGGGTAGACTTTGGCATAGGGTTCTTCCACATAGCTGTGGGATCCGTACCAACATATTTCTGCATCTTTATGCTGCATGAGCAGCCGGACAATTTCATTGCCGGCATAGCCGGTAGCGCCGATAATTCCTGCTTTTATCATAATTATATATAGCTCCTTTATAAGATCTTGATTGCATTATTATACATCAAATATGAATAATATGCAATAGAAGAAGTGAAAATTTATGAGGGGTTTCTTTTGGAACCGATGGAGATAGCACCGTCTCTGCGTAACGAAAACTTTTTGTTCCAATGGGGATAAGTTTTTCCCCCGCGTGGCGGGAAGTATGACGAACGGAGATGGAAAGGGCTTTGGCTAACAGTAGTTTGGGAAATATGGTACGAACAAGATGCGGAAATGTCTTTGATATGAAATTATCTGTGTGTAGCAAATAGAGCCGGAAAATATCAAGTCAAACAGAGACAGATTTCTGCCTCTGTTCGATATTTTTTGTTGAGACGGAGATAGCACCGTCTCTGCGTAACAAAAACTTTTTGTTCCAATGGGGATAAGTTTTTCCCCCGCGTGGCGGGAAGTATGACGAACGGAGATGGAAAGGGCTTTGGCTAACAGTAGTTTGGGAAATATGGTACGAACAAGATGCGGAA
>CALWPV010000065.1 GCA_944383515.1 uncultured Clostridia bacterium | reverse complement strand
AAAGATTTGCTTACTTTCATCATAGATTTGTTGAATTCTGATCCGAAGTTCCTCTCTTCGCTTTGCATACCAAGTATTATCCCGTTTGTTCCGGAAGATATAATTGTAGAATGTTCCGCGGGGAACTCTCAGCGCATCGCAGAGCATATGCACATTGTATTGGCCATGGAGCTCTTCTAACGCTTGGAGTTTTTCATTGAGAGGTGCGTTGGCAGTACAGTTTGCGATTTGTAATATCTCCACGATTCCTTCCAGGCGTTTGACCTTTGCTTCCAGCATCCGAAAATTTTTGAGGGTAAAATCTAACATATCCGGCTCAATCCGTGCGGACTTGATCCAAGCATAAAGAGTACTTCTGGAGATACCAGTGTCAGCAGCAATTGTCGATACGGGTTCGCCACCGACCAAGAAGCGTTTAACCACTGCAGATTTTTCAGATTCCGAATAGTTTCTGTTTTTCATCCTTATTATTCCTTCCTAATGGTGTAGTTAAAATGTAGATATTCAACTCCATTATAAAGGATTAGATAATGTAGGGTTATTGGGCAGATATTATCCGTCCTATTCTTGCAAATAGCGGCTTTTTTTGCTAATATATAGGAGGAAATGCTTAGTAAATTATATGGCTTAGAAAGTCGTATTGTGCTTTGTGTTAAACAGAGCCAGAAGAATTGTGAGGATTACAAGCAGTTGCTGCGTCACGCTTGTAATTTCTCATTACAAGCGCGCCGCAGCAACTGCTTAGTTGTAAGTATTTCCATTCTAACAGGGTAGGTGATATTTTTGAAGGCGAAGGCATTTGGAGAGAATCAAATTAAAAGCATTCGCAACCATCTTGATACAAGAGATGCAAAATATATCACCTACCCTAAATTTATCTTTCTTTGTGGAAAAGGTTTTGATAAAAGCGTTGAGGACTCTTATTGGAATACCAACCGTGGAATAATTCACCGATATATGGAAAAATTGTTGCCGGATATAAATGTTGTATTATCAGAACAATTGTGGGAAGATGGATTTGATAGTAAAATCGATCTCTTGACATTTGAAGAGTTCCTTGCTGAAGTTAGTGACGCAATTATTCTTTTTGTGGAAAGCCCCGGATCATTTTGTGAACTTGGAGCATTTGCTTACGCAGATTCACTTTTTAGTGACAAAATGATTGTTGTATTGGATGAGGCATATCGCAATAGCCGATCTTTTATCTCAACAGGTCCCGTTTTAAAAGCCTCAGATAACGGTTCAAAAGTTGTATATGCCGAAATAAAAGACGGGGCGCTATTGGCAAGTGAAGAACTAAGATCGGTTGTGCTTGACTTAACAAGCAGAATGAAAACAAAAATTTCATCTATTAATAAACGAATAATCAATAAAGATACTAATGTATTCATTAGTTCATTTATTCCTGAAGTACTTGAGATTATCAGATTGGCACAACCAATATTGAGTGCTGACTTAATTCAACTTTATAAGGACATCAAGGATATTGACACATTTACATTTATTAAGCGTAATGGTGAAGCTTTTTCACGCGAGATACAAGTGACCTATATATGGAAAATGCTTGAAGTTGCACAGATAGTTCGTATAGATGAAGGATACCTATCTTTGCTGAATTATTCAAAAACGCAAAATTTCATGCTGAGATATTCAGGAAATGCTATGGATCGTGAGCGTAATAGGATTCTATGCAGAAAATATCGTTATGGTGAGAAAGTATGAGTTCATTGATTACTCGAATTTCCTCAGATCTACAATTAAAAGACGATTACATTCGTTCCATTATTCGTCGTAGCAATTGCTATTATAAAGATTATTATATTCCCAAAAGGAACGGCGGACGGAGAAAAATATCTCAGGCAAGTCCTGAATTAAAAACACTGCAGTATTGGGTCAAGACTAATATACTTTCTCTGCTGCCAATTTCTAAAGCAGCTTTCGCTTACAACAAAGGAAACAGCATCAAAAAACACGCCACATTTCATAAAGAGTCTTACTTTATTTTTCATACTGACATAAAAGATTTCTTTCCCAGCATAACCTCAGAACACCTGATCGCTGAGCTTGCTGCAAACCGCGGCATAATCGAAGCAGCAAATCTATGGGATGACGACATACTCGATGTGGTGTCAAGTATTTGTTTCCGGTGCAATCATTTATGTATTGGCACAGTAAGTTCTCCTATCATATGTAATATCGTGATGTATGCATTTGATGAACATTTTACCAATTATTGCAATCTTCGTAATTGGAAGTATTCAAGATACGCGGATGACATTTACATATCTGCGCAAGAATATCTGCCTTCTTCTTTGAAGAGTGAAGTTGATGAAAAATTACACGAGATAGGTTTTTCTTCTAATGCGTATAAATCATGGTTCTGTTCAAAAAAATGCCGGAGAGAGATTACTGGCCTGATATTAACAGAAACCGGAAAAGTTTCGGTCGGTCTGGAAAAGCGATTAGCCATAAAGAAAATGGTATATGAGCGCATTATGCATGGTCGGGGAGATCCAGACACTATTTTAGGAAATTTAGCGTTTTTAAAAGATGTCGAACCAAACTCATACAATAGTCTGCTTATCAAATATGCGGCATATTGTAACGGAGATGTAATTGACGCAATTAAAACCGGGCCTAAACCACACCGCGTAATTACGCTTGATTTACCTGATATCTAAAATCCTCACTCTTCGTCGCTTTTATTGTACATAGGTTCAAGAGAAAGATATGTTTAAACGAAACGATCTTTTGCAGATGTGTACCATCGTGATATCCGGATTTGCTTGGCATCTATAGTGTTGCGATGTTTCAAAACGAAAGGACATCCGAAAGGATGTCCTTTCGTTTTGGGCTCCGACCGCCGAAGGCGGTCTCCGCCCTTCGGCAATTCAAATGCTCGGCGGGAATGAATTCCGCCTGCGTCGAGGTTTTGCCTGCGGCAAAACGCTCGTACGGCGCACTGGCGCCGCGGCCCAGAAGGGCCGTTTGGCGGTTCTTCTGCAACGGTCCCGTCCATCCAAATATCGATTTTAACCACCCATTCTAGCTCGTCGTAAGCGGCATATCGCTTGCGACGAGCTTTTTCATCTCATTGCAAAGCTCATCGCGCGCTTGTTCTGCTGCTCCTCGCTTCCAAGCCGCACCCGCTTTTGCTGGGCTACGGCTTGGGGCTGCCATTTCGCGGCGGGTTTTGTCCTGTGTCAAAAATATTGATTTTAACCGTCCCTACCATAAAAATAGCCACACCTGACGGGTGTGGCTATTTTTATGGTAGCCGTGGGAATTCCAGATGCTCGGAGCAAATGAATTTCCCCTCCGTCAAGGTTTTCGCCTATGGCGAAAACGCTTGTGCGGCGCAAACGCGCCGCCCCGCTCTGCGGGGCCCCATCCCGCGCCTGCATCTTTTTCATCGACACAAGACAGCTCAGAAATTCCCTGTTTGGCACGAATCCCCGCCTTGCGGCGAGACTCGATGCCGGACGAGGAATTTCTTCGCTTCCAGCTGCGATCCGCTCCGCTGGGCTCGCAGTTGGTGTGCCGCCCTGCGGGCGGTATTTTCGCAGTGGCGGAAATATCGATTTTAACCGTCTCTTCCAGCTCAGAAAAAGCCCTGAGGCGACGTGAAAAGCCTCAGGGCTTTTTCCATGCGCCGGATGGCTTTTTCTTCGCATCTCAAGCGCGGCCCGCTGTGCTGGGACCGCAGTTGGGGGCCGCCCTGGAGACGACACTCTCGATGGACACGGGAAATAACCAATGGCAGCCACGGGCCCAAAGAACGTCAGGCGGTCCCGTTTGGCTTGTTTGGCGCTTGCTCGCTTGAATAGGTCTTTCTCATTCTGCGGATGTGAGGAATCCCCGCATATCGCTTTGTTATACGTGAGAGCGGTGTTCTGCGGGCAGACACTGTGGGACAGGCGGCGATTTACATGCAGACGCAGATTTTCAAGCCAAGCATCTGTAGAACCGAGGGGCGGTGTCCATGCCCTTGCGTCCCGGATGCGGTCGCTGCATGCAATCGCGCGAGACAAAAGCACGGCCTTCTCTGCGCGAGGCCAGGACGAAACTGTTGAAGATGACAAAAATGAGGGAGGCGGCCTGGTTTTTCATTGCACGTACCCCTTGCAGTGTGTATAATAAAGAAAATACCCGTTTAGCGGGTAAATTGACCGGAGGCATTTACGAATGACGACCATGCTGCTGACCGTCCTGCTGCACACCGTTCTGGTACTGGTAGTACTGGAGAAGAACGGTGTGTTCGGTCATGCGCAGAGGCAAGTTCTCATCCAGCCGTAAGGCGG
>CALWPV010000064.1 GCA_944383515.1 uncultured Clostridia bacterium | reverse complement strand
ATTACCCGGAAGATCAGTTTGAAATTGTTACGTTCTCTACAGCGGGCGACCGCTATCAGGGGGCGCTACAGTCGCAGGGCGGGAAAGGATTATTTGTAAAAGAGCTGGACCGTGCGCTGTACGAGGGACGCATTGATTTAGCGGTACATAGCCTAAAAGATATGCCATTAGAACAGCCGCCGGCGCTGCCGATTTTAGCTTACAGTCAGCGAGAGGATCCCAGAGACGCGTTAATTCTAAAACAGGGTATTACAGAAGAAAATTTGATTTATGACGGCGGACTCATTGGAACCGCGAGTCCGCGCCGTATGCTGCAGCTTAAGCAGTTGTATCCTCGGTGCTCTTTTGCGCTAATACGAGGCAATGTCCAAACCCGATTGCAGCGCTTGGAAAAAGAGAATTTTTCGGCAACCATTCTGGCAGCGGCCGGGTTAATTCGGCTGGAACAAACACAGGTTATGTATCGGTTGTTTTCTACTGAAGAAATGATTACGGCAGCCGGTCAGGGCATTTTGGCGGTGCAGGGACGAGAAGGCGAATGGGATTTGCAGTTTTTAAATGACAGGAAGGCGCAAATCGCTGCGCAGGCAGAGCGAAGCTTTGTGCGTGCAGCGGGAGGAAGCTGCAGCTCTCCCATTGCCGCGTATGCTTGGCACGAAGGGGAAACATTATGGCTTCGCGCTTTATACGCGGAGCTAGGCGGCCAGGGCATGGTTAAAGGCGAGCTGCAAGGAAAGCCGGACGAGGCCGAAGCCATGGGGATACAGCTGGCCAGGGCACTGAAAGGATAGAAATGACACAGGGAAAAGTTTGGCTGGTTGGCGCCGGACCGGGCGATGCAGAGCTGTTAACGCTAAAGGCGCTGCGTATTTTGCAGGAGGCCGACGTCATTGTCTATGACGCGTTAGTGAGTAAAGAAATTCTTTGCCTGCTTCCGGAAGAAGTGCGAAGAATTTATGTTGGCAAACGTTCTGGCCGCCACGCGGCCGGGCAATCGGAAATTAATCAAATTTTGCTGCAAGAAGCCAAGGCGGGTCATAAGGTGGTACGTCTTAAAGGCGGCGATCCTTTTGTATTTGGACGCGGCGGAGAAGAGCTAATGCTTTTGGCGGAGCAGGGAGTGGCCTTTGAGGTGGTGCCGGGCATTACATCGGCGGTGGCGGTGCCGGCCTATGCAGGCATTCCGGTGACGCATAGGGGTAGTAGCTCTTCTTTTCATGTAATCACGGGGCATGCGGCGGGGCCGGATACCATAGACTACGAAGCGCTGGTTCATTTGCATGCGACGCTGATTTTTTTAATGGGCGCAGGCACGCTGTCATATATTTGCGAGCAGCTGATCAAGGCCGGTATGGATGCTCATACGCCGGCGGCCATGATTGAAAATGGGACGCTGCCGGAGCAGCGCGAGGTATTGGCAACGGTGGAATCACTGCCGAAAAAGGCGCAGCAGGCCGGGCTGCAGTCGCCTGCGGTTATTGTAGTGGGAGACGTGGCTTCTTTTATGGAAAGTTTGTCTTGGAAGCAGTTTCTACCGCTACAAGGTAAGACTTGTGTTTTAACGCGTTCTAAGGAGAAACAGGCGGCTTTGTGGCGCAAGCTCAAGGCCAGAGGCGCTAGGGTGCTGCTACTCGAAACAATGGAAACGGCGGTAGACGAGAAGCAGCAAAAGCCTTTTGAAGACATAGTAGAAAAGATGATAGAACGAACCGGGCAGGAACAATGGGTGATTCTGACCAGCCAAACGGATGTAGACGCTTTTTTTACACTTTTGCAGCGCAGCCAGCGGGATATACGAACGTTAGCCAGCGTACGTTTTGCGGTAGTTGGTTCCAAAACGGCGGCGAGTTTGCATCAGTATGGCGTGCGTGCGGATTTGGTGCCGCCGGTGTTTACGGCGGAAGCGCTTGCTGAGGCGCTGCTAAAGATAGTGGAGCCGGCAGCGTTTGCCTATGTTTTTAAAGGAAATCGATCCTCTGCAGCGATTTCTCAGGCATTAACAGCGCATGGTATCTGCTGCGAAGAATTGCTGCTTTATACAACGCGTTCCGTTTCGGAGAGGGCCGCGGCGCCTCTGGTATCTGCGGAGCTAAGGAGGCCAGACACCTACGTTTTATTTACCAGTGGTTCTTGCGTGGAAGGGTTTGTGCAGATGCTGGATCCGCATAGGCAGTCTGATTTTAGTCAGATTCAGGCCGTCTGTATTGGAGAAAAGACAGCGCAGCGGGCGCGGCAATATCACATGCGCGTTGCCGTTGCCAAACAGGCCGATACCGATAGCATGATAGATCTGCTAGAAGAACTTTCACGAAAATAATTCAAGAAAAGCCTTTTCAAATGGAAAAAAATACGGTATGATTAGGACATGCTACGTCAGAGAAGGGAAGGACATGTAAAATGGAGCGAAACGAAAAACGGTATCAACAATACATAGCCATTTTAAAAGAAGAACTTTTACCGGCCATGGGGTGTACCGAGCCAATCGCACTGGCTTACGCGGCGGCCAAAGCCCGGGAAACGCTGGGAATGCTGCCCGAGCGGGTACGTGTCGAGGCCAGTGGCAACATTATTAAAAACGTAAAAAGTGTGATTGTGCCACATACAGGGCATTTAAAGGGGATTGAGGCAGCAGCGGCCGCCGGTATTGTTGCCGGCAACGCCGGCAAAGAGCTTCAGGTTATTTCAGAGGTAACGCCGGAGCAGCAAGAGCAGATTGCCAGCTATTTGGAGCGGAATAACATTGAAGTTTTGCCGGCTTCCTCAGACAAGATTTTTGATATTGTAGTCACGGTTTGGGCCGGCGAGAATTCGGCCAAGGTCCGTATCGCCGACTTCCACACGAATATTGTTCTCATTGAAAAAAATGGAGAAGTGGTGCAGCGCTGCGCAGAAAAGCAGGATGTTATGCCGGCGCTTACGGATCGCAGCTGTTTAAGCGTGGAGCATATTTTAGACTTTGCTCTTACCTGCGAGATTAGCGACATTGCTCCTATGATCGAGCGCCAAATTGCGTATAATAAGGCGATTTCCGAAGAGGGTCTCCGTGGGGATTATGGCGCCAATATCGGCAAAGTACTGCTGCAAATGTATGGCACAGAGGATGTAAAAATTCTGGCCAAAGCAAGGGCGGCAGCCGGATCCGACGCGAGAATGAACGGCTGTGAGCTGCCGGTAGTGATTGTATCGGGGAGCGGTAATCAAGGCATTACGGCTAGCATTCCGGTTGTTACGTACGCGGAGTATTTGGGCGTTTCTAAAGAAGAAATGCTGCGGGCCGTTACGCTTTCCGATCTGTTGGCTGTTCATTTAAAAACAGGCATTGGACGGCTTTCCGCCTATTGCGGTGCAGTAAGCGCAGGGTGCGCCAGTGGCGCCGGGATTTGCTTTTTGCATGGAGGGCGTTACCGCGAGATTGCGCATACGCTGGTCAATGCGCTGGCCATTGATTCTGGCATGATCTGCGACGGCGCGAAGGCTTCGTGCGCCGCTAAAATTGCTATGGCAGTAGAAGCAGGAATTTTAGGGTATTATATGTTTAAAAACGGACAGCAATTTAAGAGCGGTGAAGGGATTATTACCAAAGGCGTGGAAGAAACGATTGCGAACGTAGGCAAGCTGGCGCATGACGGAATGCGGGAAACCGACAAAGAAATTATTGAAATTATGGTAGGGAAGAATATTTGTGATTAAAGCAGTAGTATTTGATATGGACGGTGTTTTGTTCGATACAGAGCGCATTAGTGAGGAAACCTGGAGAAAGATTGGGCAAAAAAGGCATATGGAGCGGATCGACGAGGCCCATACCGGTTGTATCGGGCTCAATCGCAACGATGGAGAGGCGCTGCTTCGCCGGATGTATGGCCAGTCTTTTGACGCAGGGGCTTTTATTGAAGAAGCGCGGCGTGAGAATGCGCGCGTGATTGATGAACAGGGATTGCCATTAAAACCTGGAGTACGGGAAATTCTTCATTATTTACAAGAGAGGCAGATGCCGGTGGCGATTTGCAGTTCTACCAATGTAAAAACTATTCAGAGTCATTTGGAAAGAACAGAACTAACCGGGTATTTTCAGGTGATTATTGGAGGCAATTTAGTGGAGCATAGCAAGCCGGAGCCGGATATCTACTGGAAAGCCTGCGAGGCCTTGGGTATGCAGCCGCAAGACTGCATGGCTGTAGAAGATTCGCCTAATGGGATTCGATCAGCGGCCCGCGCGGGCATGCAAACCGTTATGGTGCCGGATCTGGTTCCGCCAACGCCGGAGCTGTTAGCGCTGTGCGCAAGAAAAGAAGAATCTTTACTGACGCTGCTTGCGTATCTTAAGAAAATGGAGAGGGATGAAAAACAATGAAAATTTCAGAAGAACTGAAGGCAAGAGGCCTAATTGCACAAATGACAGACGAAAAAGAAATCTGTGAGCTGATTGACGAAGGGAAGGCTGTTTTTTATATTGGATTTGATCCCACGGCCGATAGTCTTCATGTAGGCCACTTTATGGCGCTTTGCCTGATGAAACGGTTACAAATGGCTGGCAATAAGCCCATTGCGCTTCTGGGCGGCGGAACAGGCATGATTGGCGATCCGTCAGGCAGAACAGACATGCGCAAAATGCTTACGCCCGAGGACATCCAACACAATATTGAATGCTTTAAAAAGCAAATGAGCCGGTTTATCGATTTTTCAGAAGGAAAAGCCATTATGGTAAACAACGCCGACTGGCTTTTAGATCTGAACTACGTGAATCTGCTGCGGGAGGTAGGCGCTCATTTTTCGGTTAACCGCATGCTAACAGCAGAATGCTATAAGCAGCGTATGGAAAAAGGGCTTAGCTTCCTGGAGTTTAATTACATGATCATGCAAAGCTATGATTTTTATATGCTGTATCAAAAATACGGATGTAATATGCAGTTTGGCGGCGATGATCAATGGTCGAATATGCTGGGAGGAACCGAGCTGATTCGCCGTAAACTGGGAAAAGATGCCTATGCCATGACAATTAACCTGCTTTTGACCAGTGAAGGAAAGAAAATGGGTAAAACGGCAGGAGGCGCTGTGTGGCTGGATCCGAATAAAACATCCCCCTTCGATTTTTATCAGTACTGGCGCAACGTGGCCGATGGCGATGTTCTGAAATGCATTCGTATGCTTACGTTTTTACCGTTAGAGGAAATTGAAGAGATGGAGCATTGGGAAGGGCAGAAGCTGAATACGGCTAAAGAAATTCTGGCTTATGAACTTACCAAATTGGTGCATGGCGAAGAAGAAGCGGAGAAAGCGCAGGCAGCTTCCAAAGCCCTTTTTAGTGGCGGACAAGATCTGAGCCATATGCCCTCGGTGTCTATAGCAAAGGAAGACTTTAAAGACGGTGCAATCGATGTCATTACACTGCTACAAAAAGCGGGACTCGCTTCTTCTCGTTCCGACGGCAGACGCAATGTGGAGCAGGGCGGCGTAGAAGTTGCCGGTCAGAAGGTTATGGACATTGGTCAAACGTATACGCTGGAGCAGCTTAGCGGAGAAGGATTAATCGTTAAGCGAGGCAAGAAAAAGTTTTGCCGCGTCTATGTTGCAGAATAATACAAAAAAAAGAAAGAGGAATGCTTCGTATAGTCGTATAGAAGCAGTTCCTCTTTTTTCTTTTTCTACATAATGGAAAGACAGCAGATCTGACTTATAGAATAATATTCATGCTTTCTTTCAGCTGGGCTACATGCTCGTCGCCAATCTGGTTTGCTTTTTTAGACCCTGCATTAACAATTTCACGCACTTCATTTTTGTGCTGCTCGTAATACGCGCGTTTTTCGCGGAAAGGCTCCATCATTTGATTCAGTTTTTCGGCAAGCAACTTTTTGCAGGCCACGCAGCCGATACTGGCGTTTTTACACATAGAGCAGATATTTCCATGTTCTTCTGGGTTGAAAATTTTGTGATACTGATTGACAACACAGATATCAGGATTTCCAGGAATTTTAACAGAAGTACGGTTAGTATCTGTAACAGCGGAACGCACTTTTTTATTAACGCTTTCCGCGTCGTCGGCTAAGTAAATAGCATTGCCTAGGCTTTTACCCATTTTCTGATTGCCGTCTAAACCGGGTAACCGGGGGCAGGGGCTCAGTTTAGCCTCAGGCTCTGTAATATGCGTACCGTATAAATCATTGAAACGGCGAACAATTTTACGACAGAGTTCAATATGAGGAAGCTGATCGTCTCCTACGGGTACCAAATCGGCATTACAGAATGTAATATCTGCCGTTTGACTTACCGGATATCCCAAAAAGCCATAAGTCATATCGTTATACCCATAATTTTGTGCTTCTGTTTTAATTGTCGGATTATGGCGAAGCGTATTAACCGACACTAACATAGAATAAAAAACGGTTAATTCCGCAATCGCTTTAATTTGAGATTGCTGGAAGATAGTAACAATTTCCGGATCAAGCCCAACAGACAAATAGTCAATCGCTACGTCGTAAATACTGTTGTGAATCAAAGAAGGATTCTCGAAATGCGTGGTTAAGGCCTGCACATCGGCCAGCAAAATAAAAGAATCGTATTCATGCTGAAGTTCAACACGAGTTTTTAAACTGCCAACATAGTGTCCTAAATGGAGTTTTCCTGTTGTACGATCCCCTGTTAAAATCCGTTTCCGTGATGGATTCATTGGTGTATTACCTCCTAGTATTTCAGAAAAAGCATTATAGATATTATACATTATTATACATAGTTTTGAGCCGGGATGCAAGAATGAGTGTATAAAACACGGTCTCTTTTTAAAAGAGAAGCAGTGCAATTTATTCGCTTAGCTCTTCGGACAGAACGCTCCATTCTTCCATAGCTTCCATAATACGGTTTTCCAGCTGCTGCGCTTCTTCTTCCAGTTCATGGTATGCCCGAGCGGAAGAGTAGTATTGAGGCAGTAACATTTTTTCTTTTACCGTTTGTAGTTCTTGTTCTGACTGTTCAATGCATTGCTCCAGCTTTTGCAAACGATTCTTCTTTTTTCGAAGTTCGCTTGCGGCTGTTTTTTGCTGCGCGTATGCTTCTTTGCTGTCCGAAGCTTTTTTTACCTCAACCGTAGTTTCTTCTGCCACGCGGCGATGTTCCAGATAGAAGTCGTAATTGCCCAGATAGGAATGAACGCCCGAAGGGGTAAGTTCTAAAATTCTCGTAGCTACCTGATTGATAAAATAGCGATCATGGGAAATAAAGAATAGAGTTCCTTCATAAGCGCGTAGGTTATTCTCTAATATTTCCCTGGAAATAATATCCAAATGGTTGGTGGGCTCGTCCAGCAAAAGGAAATTGGCTTTACTCAGCATAATTTTGCACAGCGATACTCTGGCGCGTTCGCCGCCGCTTAGCTGCCCAATCGGTTTAAATACATCGTCTCCTCTAAATAAGAAAGACCCTAAAATATTGCGAATCTGGGGAATGGTTAACTGGGGATATGTGTCGTAAATCTCATTCAGAATCGTTTTTTCAGCCGACAGATTTTCTTGCGTCTGATCATAATAACCGGGATACACCTTGACGCCTAGCTGTAAGTCACCGCTCGTTACACCGGTTTCACCCAAAATCATTTTAAACAGTGTTGTTTTTCCAATCCCGTTAGAGCCAATCAGCGCTACCTTTTCACCGCGGCGAATTTGAAACTCAGCATGCTCAAATAACAAGCGATGATCGAATTGTTTAGCAGCGTCCTGTACGGTGAGAACAACCTCGCCGCTTTGAATGTTCGGTGTAAAATGAAGATTCATAGAAGCATTGAGCTGCACGGGACGGTCTAAGCGCTCCATTTTATCGAGAACCTTTTCGCGGCTCTGCGCCCGCTTAATAAATTTCTCTTGTCCAAAGCTTCTTAGCTGCGAAATAATCTGTTCTTGCCGCTTTATTTCTGCCTGCTGCGCTTCATATTCCCTAAGCGCAATTTTTTGCCGCTGCTGCTTGTCGGCCATGAAGGCCGTGTAATTTCCGGCATATACAAAGGAAACGCCGCGTTCAATCTCCATAGTTTTAGTACAAAGCCGGTCCAGAAAATAGCGATCGTGAGAAATAATAATCGCAGCGCCCGGAAAAGAAGAGAGGTAGGATTCCAGCCAGGCAATGGATTCAATATCCAGGTGGTTGGTGGGCTCGTCTAACAAAAGTAGATCCGGCTGCTGCAGCAGGAGTTTACCAAGCATAATACGAGTTTTTTGTCCGCCAGATAACAGATTGATAGGAAGGGTATATTCAGCCTCCTGAAATCCTAATCCATGCAAAACGCCACGTACTAAACTGCGATACGTATAGCCTCCTTGCTCTTCGTAGCGATGGAGAAGAACAGAGTATCGTTCCATTTGTTCGCCTGTGGAATCGCTTTGCATAGATTGTTCTAAACTATGCATTTCGGCTTCCATTTCTTGTAAGGGCTTAAAAACGGTTAGCAATTCTTCTTCAATTCGATAATCGCTTTGGTAGTCGGCTGTTTGAGGTAAATAGCCTAATTTCAAATTTTTTTGCATAAAAATTTGGCCGTCATCCGCCTCGTATTCTCCTAGCAAAATATGGAATAATGTCGATTTACCCGCTCCGTTAATGCCAATTAAAGCCATTTTTTCTTTGGCTTCCAAATGGAAAGTTATATTTTTCAGTACTTCATGCGTGTCAAAACTCTTTTGAATTCCTGTTGTCGACAATATCATGGGTATGTCTCCTTTATTTAACATAAGGCAGGCCTTGCGTTTGCTGCACTTATTATCCTGTAACTATTCAAGTCTATATACCATGATATCAAAAATCTTTGCGAAAGGGAAGAAAAAAATATTATGCAAAGCTCCTATAAAAGTAAATGTGGTGATTGACATTATTATACAAAACTGCTATAATCAAGGAAACCAGTCTTAGAAGGCAACTGGTAGTACATTTTTAGGAGGAGATTTTTATGGTACAAGGCAACGTTAAATGGTTCGATGCTAAAAAAGGATACGGCTTTATTACAGTCGAAGGTCAGAAAGATATTTTTGTCCATTTTAGCGCGATTCAAGGAGAAGGGTACCGTACGCTCAATGAAGGGCAGGCGGTAGAATTCGAAGTAGAAGAAGGACCTAAAGGTCCTCAGGCTAGCCACGTAGTCACAGTAGAGGCATAAACGACTAAGCCGTTTTATATAACGATCTAATCACAGAATCGTTCAAAGCATCTCTATTAGACAAGATCTTGTCTAATAGAGATGCTTTTTTTGAATTTTTTTGGTAGATTGTAGCAGGATGGCGTATAATTGATAATAAAAAAAGGAACACTAAGAGTACCTTCCCGGAGAAGTTCAGATACGAAAGAGGAGTTGAGCCATGGCGCAGCTCCTCTTTCATATTTTCTTTTAAACACTCATAAGATAGGGCAAAACCTTGAAGGAGTAAAATCCATGCAAAGAAATCAAAAACGAGGGCGGAGACAGCCGCAGGTAAGCACACGTCTTCCATGGCAAGAGGCGGTGATAGGTTTATTACTATCGGTCGTAGTTAGTATAATCATGACAATTTTAATAGCAGGAATCTTTTATATGGAATGGGTCAGTGCAGGCGCCCTTTCCTATTCAATAGCCGCGTATTTGATTATGGCTCTTTCTGTGCTCATTGGCGCTGTGTATACTTTGCGAAAAACCAAGGGGAAGGACCGCGTCTGGGCCCTGCTGGTTCCCATTGGCTATTGGGTAATCCGGTGGATATTAACTTTAATTTTTCCCTTAGGATAAAGTCTTCTTAACCTTTCATAGTGTGACATAGAAGCCTCCTTAGGCAGGGAGCATTGAAAACTTGACAAAAAGAGACAAAATCAACTATAATATTGAGGTTATTGGAGTCCCATAAGGACTCGAAGTAGAGGAGGACTATATAAGGATGAAAAAACTAAAGAGCGTTTTTATCCTGCTTCTGGTTGTATTGATTATCGCTGTATCCGCCCTATTGTCCTATGTAGGGATTGGAAGCAACGAACATCTGGGTGTAGCGAATATTAATTTGGGTCTGGATTTAGCTGGGGGCGTGAGTATTACCTATCAGGCAGCAGAAGGAAGCAATCCCACTTCCTCTGAAATGGAAGGCGCACTGGCCGTTATTCAGCGCAGACTGGATACCAAGGGGTATACAGAAGCCAGCGCTTACCTGGATGGAACGGATCGGATTCGGGTTGAAATTCCGGGTATCGACGACGCAAGCGAGGCAGTGGATGAAATTGGCCGAACAGCCATGCTTTCTTTTGTGGGAATTGACTATAGCAGTATTTTGTCCAGCGGCCTGGTAGAAGAGTTTTACGACGACTACGTGACGCTGATTAAAGAGCGCATGGAGCAGGAAGGCGTTCAGGATCAATATACGGACGAGCAAATTGAAGCGGATGCAGAATCCTTTTTTGCCAATTACCCGGCAGATGCCATTGAGAATTTTCCGCAGCTGCTAGAGCGGGCCAAGGAAGAAGGGTATGCCGAAGTACTGTTAACGGGTACCAATGTAGCTAATGCGTCGTATCAAAAGGGTCAAATTTCGGAAAATGGCATGATTGAGCCCTACGTTCGTCTGGAATTTGACAGCGAAGGACAAGAGCTTTTTGCGCAAGGAACAGAAAAATACTTAAATAAATATATTGCGATTATGTTAGACGATTCCGTATGCAGCATGCCGGGGGTGAACTCTGTGATTACAGAGGGTACGGCCATGATTACTGGTATGGAAAACGACGACGAGGCTAGAAATTTAGCTGCCGATATTGTTGGCGGCGCGCTACCGGTTCAGCTGGAAGACATTGAGCACAGCAGTGTGGGCGCTTCTTTAGGACAAGATGCGTTAGACACTAGCCTACTGGCCGGCATTATTGGCTTTGTCATTATTATTGTATTTATGATTGCGGTGTACCGCCTTCCAGGGGTAGCCGCTTCGCTGGCTTTAATCTTTTACATTACCATGGAGCTACTTCTGATCAATATTTTGGATCTAACGCTGACGCTCCCCGGTATTGCCGGTATTGTTCTCTCCATAGGTATGGCCGTAGATGCCAATATTATCATTTTTTCGCGCGTGCGCGAAGAAGTTTTGGCGGGCCGCACGTTACGGGTTGCTATGCGAGATGGGTTTAAAAAAGCACTTTCGGCTATTTTAGACGGAAACATTACAACGCTGATTGCAGCGGTGGTTCTGTATTTCTTTGGAAGCGGCACGGTACGCGGTTTTGCGCAGACACTGGCACTGGGAATTGTGATTTCCATGTTTACGGCTTTAGTTGTGACCCGGGTTATTGTCAGTCAGTTCTTGGTGTTGCTACCGAATAAAACTAGCCTATACTGCGCCAGCAGAAGAAGAACAAAAGAAAAAGAGGAGGTGGCAAAATGAAAGTCATTGAAAGAAGAAATATTTGGTTTGCTATCTCTTTAATCGTATTCGCTGCCGGCGTGATTTCGTTTATTGTGCAGGGGTTTAACTTTGACATTGAATTTGCCGGGGGCACAATGCTGCAAATTGATATGCATACCGTTCTTGAAGATACGGAAGAGCTGGAAGCAGTAATTCAGGAAGCAACCGGAGATTCCAACCCGCAGATTCAGGCTGTCTCGGGAAGTGGCAGCGAAACACAGTTTTCTATTAAAGTGACAGAACAGTCTCCGGATCAGATTGACGCTTTGTATCAGGCGATTGCACAGGCATACAACCTGGACACGGAGACCAATGCGGATTTGATTCAGACCTCTAGCATTAGTCCGACTATAAGCTCGGAAATGCAGCGCTCGGCCATTCTTTCTACGGCCATTGCCGGTGTTCTTATACTTTTGTACATTACCTTCCGATTCCGAGATATCTGTTTTGGACTGGGAGCGTTAATTCCGCTAATTCATGACGTACTGATTGTTGTTGCTGTGTATACGATTTTTCAAATTCCCTTGAATAATACATTTATTGTAGCGATCCTTACGATTGTCGGCTATTCGATCAATAATACCATTGTCGTGTTCGACCGAATTCGTGAAAATCGTAAATTCTATAAAAAAAGTGAACTGGCATCAGTAGCCGATGTCAGCATTAAACAGACGTTGGGGCGTTCTTTGGCCACTTCATTTACAACGATAATTACGGTGTTTTTGCTTTTTATATTGGGCGTTCAGTCTTTACAATGGTTTGCATTACCGTTGCTGGTGGGAATTTTAGCGGGTACGTATTCTTCCTTATTTATTGCCAGCCCAATTTGGTATCTATTAGAAAGAAAGATTCATCGATAACAATCCATATCGACGGGGCCCCTAACGCTGGTTGGGGGCCTCTTTATGGAAGAAACAGATAGGAGTATATATGGAAAAATGGATAGTGCGAGGCGGACGGTCCATCCCCTATATGGAACGGTTCCATTTGCATCCGCTTGTGGCTAGAATTTTGGCGGGAAGAATTCCGCTGGAGCAAACGGCTGATTTTCTAAATAAATCTAAACCCTTTTTTGACCCGTGGCTGATGGCCGATATGAAAAAAGCCGTGGATTTGTTGCAGTACCATTTGGAAAAGGGATCTTCGATTACTATTGTAGGAGATTATGACGTTGACGGGCTAACGTCTACCGCTATTTTATATCGAGGTCTTAAACCATTGCTTAAGTCCGGGGGCAATCTCAACTACCGGATTCCGGAACGAATTGGAGAAGGATATGGTTTTAGTCTCTCGATTGCTAAAGAATTAGTACAGCAGTCCGTTGAACTAGTGATTACGTGCGACAATGGCATTCGGGAAATGGAAAGCGCCGGGTACCTACAAGAACAAGGAATTGATTTCATTGTTACGGACCATCATGAAATTCAGCAGACAATAGAGGGAGCAGATATTCTGCCGCCGGCAAGTGCTGTGATCAACCCGCACCGGCAGTCGGATCAGAGCCCGCAAAAGCTGATTTGTGGAGCAGCGGTAGCGTTTCAAGTGATTCGGGCCCTGTACTCTTTATACGAAAAGACGCCGCCTAGCGAACTGATTGGCTATGCCGCGCTGGGAACGATTTGCGACGTTATGCCATTAGTAGAAGAAAACAGGCGCTTAGTCACGCAAGGGCTGGAACAGATGAACCACCAGCCGACACCAGGGATTGCTGCTCTTATGGAAGCTGGCAGTATTGATACAGTGGATACCTATGCGGCAGGCTATGTGATTGGCCCCATGTTAAATGCCGGCGGACGCTTGGGGTCGCAGAACCACTTTATGGAAGTTCTGTTGTCAGAAGATCCCGAGTGCTGTCAAACGCTGGCGAAAGAATTATTCGACCTCAATCGGGAACGACAAAATTTGACAGAAGACGGAATTCGACAAGGGGACGAGCAAGTAGAAGATTCCCTAAAAAACGACAAAGTATTGGTTGTTTATTTACCCACGGTACATGAAAGCATTGCCGGTTTAGTTGCCGGTAAAATTAAAGAGAAGTACCATAAGCCTACTTTTGTTATTACTAAAGCAGAACACGGCTTAAAAGGGTCGGGACGGTCCATTAGCGTGTATCATATGTTTCATGAAATGGCCAAGGTAGCCGAGCGCTATCCCCAGCTATATAGTAAATACGGAGGACACGCCGCTGCCGCTGGTTTTTCCTTAGTAGCCGAGCCAGGACAGGAAGAAGAAGTGGTACAGCTTTTTCGTAAGGCGCTGAATGAACAGGTGACGCTAACAGAAGAGGAAATGGCTAAGCGAGTGTATATTGACGCAACCATGCCTTTATCGCGGGTAACGCTTGAGCTAATGCAGCAAATAGAAGACCTGGGGCCTTTTGGTACCGGGAATCCGAGACCACTTTTGGCTCAGAAAGATTTGAAGCTTCGCCGGTGTCGGTTTTTAGGAGCCAAGCGAAACGCGCTGAAGCTGCTTTTAGAATATGAGCATGAAGCGGTCGAGGCCGTTTGCTTTACAGTGTCCATGGTTGAGCGCATAATGGAAGGCGATGCAAAGCAGATGCAAGAATTTTATGACGGGAAATATTTTTCTAAGCCGATTGCCGTCGATGTGGTTTACCAGCCGCAAATCGACACATACATGGGAAGAGTTAAAGTCAAATGGCAAATTAAGCATATACGGCGGTCTGAGCGGTAAACCGTATTTTCAAATCCATTCAACTATGGTATAATACCCTCATAGAACGACCGCAAGAATAAGAATGAGAAAGGGGTTTATACAATGGATTTCATGCAATTTGTTCGTGATATTCCGGATTTTCCGCAAGAAGGGGTTTTGTTTCGGGATATAACGCCGGTACTTCAAAATGCGGAGGCGCTGCATGCCGCCGTGGACCGGTTTTGTGATATATTAAAAAAAGAAACTTTTGATTACGTTTTGGGTCCGGAATCGCGAGGGTTTATTTTTGGCGTTCCGGTAGCCTATGCCATGCATAAAGGATTTATTCCTGTTAGAAAACCGGGAAAACTACCCGGTAAAGTTATTACTCAAAGTTATGACTTGGAATATGGTTCCAATAGTTTGGAAATGCATGCCGATGCGTTAAAGCCGGGCGACCGCGTTGTTGTTGTCGACGATTTGATTGCTACCGGAGGCACAACGAAGGCCATTTGCGAGCTGGTAGAGCAGTTGGGAGCCCACATTGTAAGCCTCAATTTCTTTATTGAACTGGAAGCCCTGAAAGGACGTCAGCTATTAAGCAATTACACGGTGAATTCAATTATTACATATTGAGAAAGGAACAAGCCATGAATCACACGGCCATGTGGATGGAACCTGTCATGAAAGAAACCGTATGGGGAGGAAGTAAGCTTCGTTCGGTCATGGGAAAAACCATTCCTTCTGATCACACGGGAGAATCCTGGGAAATTGCGGCTCATAGAAATGGACAAAGCCGCATTGTAACAGGTCCTTTAGCAGGTAAAACCATGCAAGAAGCGATTGAAATAGCGCCTCAGGAAATTTTAGGCACGTATATTTGGCAAAAATACGGCACCCATTTTCCTCTGCTCATAAAACTGATTGATGCGAATGATAATCTTTCTGTACAGGTTCACCCCAGCGACGCCATGGCGGCTAAACTGGAAGGTGCGGGCGAGAGTGGCAAAACCGAAATGTGGGTTGTGCTGGAGGCAAAACCGGATGCCAAGCTATTATACGGCTTTAAAAAAGAGGTAACGCCCCAGGCGTTTGCTAAGGCCATTGAGGAGCAGAAGCTAGAGGACTTGGTGAATTGGGTACCGGTTCAAAAGGGCGATGCCTTTTTTATTCCGGCGGGAACCCTTCACGCCATTGGCGCCGGCATTCTGCTGGCAGAAATTCAGCAGAATTCAGACACCACGTATCGCGTCTACGACTTTGGCAGACTTGGCTTAGACGGCAAGCCCAGAGAGTTACACGTGGAAAAGGCTCTGCAAGTTACCGATCTGCATTCGAGTCAGGGAAGGGAATATGCCAATTTGGAAACAGGAATTCTTTGTCCATATTTTAAAACATGGCGGCATACGCTCCAGGGCGAGTACCGCTTACAGCTAGAAGCAGATCGTTTTGAAATTCTTATGGTATTAGAAGGAAGCGGCAGCCTTTCCGGGCGGCCGTTCAAAGCTGGCGACAGTATTTTACTGCCGGCTGCTTTGGAAGAAGTTTTCCTAGAGGGAAATGCACAATATTTACAAGTGATTCCAGAGTAAAAGGAGCAATAGCGAATGAGAATTGGTATTGATTTAGGAGGCACCAATATCGCTGCTGGTTTAGTGGACGAGCAGATGAATATACTTTGTAAAATGAGCTTGCCGACGCAAAGTGAAAGACCGTATCAAGCTATTGTAGAAGATATGGTAACTTTGGTTAAAGGGCTGGTAAATATGGGCAATATTTCCTTGTCCGACGTACGGCAGGTAGGGATCGGATGTCCTGGTACACCGAAGAAGGAAACCGGGGATATTCTTTTTTCCAATAATCTTCACTGGCATAATGTACCGCTGTTGGCGGCTCTGGCTGAAAAATTGCCGTCCGGCATTCATTGGAAGCTGGATAATGACGCGAACTGCGCTGCGCTTGGCGAGGTTTTAGCCGGAGCTGCCAGGGGCAGCCGCTATGCCATTATGATTACGCTGGGCACCGGAGTTGGCGGCGGTATTGTTCTGGATGGTCAAATTTATGACGGCGTTAATCATGCAGGAGCCGAAATTGGCCATATGGTTATTGTAAGCGGCGGAGAGCTTTGTACCTGCGGCCGAAAGGGATGTTTAGAGTCTTATGCTTCGGCCACCGCTTTAATTCGAATGGCGTGCGAAGCGGCGCGGGAGCATCCGGAAAGCATGCTGGCAAGCCAGGAGACGTTAAACGGGCTTGTGATCTTTCAGGCGGCGGAAGCGGGCGATTCGGCTGCCAAGGCAGTGATTCAGCAGTATCTGTTTTATGTAGCGGAAGGCATTACGAATGTCGTTAATATTTTTCAGCCAGAGGTTATTGTAATTGGCGGCGGCATCTGTGCACAGGGAGAAAAGATTTTGCAGCCGATCCGGGCTCAGGTAGCGCAAGCGGTTTTTTGTAAGCAGGTTTCCGTACCGAAAATGGTAACCGCAACCCTAGGCAACGACGCCGGAATTATCGGTGCGGCCTTTTTGTGATCGTTGACAAAAAGGGCGTATCCGTTGTATAATCGATAGCGCTATGAGTTCTCCGGGCGATCGCGCAGACAGGGGCGGCCCAGCCGCCATCCGGCCGAAAGGCCGTCTGTGAGGAAAGTCCGAGCTCCATAGAGCAGGGTGCTGGATAACGTCCAGTGGAGGCGACTCCCAGGAAAGTGCAACAGAAATATACCGCCGCCCAGATGGGCGGTAAGGGTGCAAAGGCGAGGTAAGAGCTCACCGCCTGCCTGGTGACAGGTAGGGTCCCTGTAAACCCCACCCGGAGCAAGACCGAATAGAAAACCATACGGCTGCTCGTCGTGTTTTCGGGTAGGTCGCGTGAGGCGTTTGGTAACAAACGTCCAAGAAAGATGATCGTCCACGACAGAACTCGGCTTATAGGAGGACTCATAGCATGAAAGCCTATCGCTTTCTTTTAATGGATCTAGACGATACTTTATTAGATTTTAAACAGGCAGAAGCCCATGCATTATCGGATTTGCTGCACCAATGGCAGGTTGCGTGTGACGAAGAGGTTATAAGCACCTACCATATGTATAATGATCGATGCTGGAAGGCGCTGGAACGCGGAGAAATTACTAAAGAACGTCTTCAAACGAAACGGTTTGAAGATTTTCTTGCCCATTACCACTTGCCGCTAGATCCGGTTGACGCCGGACAGCGCTATGCCAAGGCTCTATCGCGGTATGGCATTGTATTTCCCGGCGCGCTTTCTTTGGTGCGGCAGTTAGCAAAGCGCTATGAATTATATGCCATTACCAATGGGATTGCTATGGTTCAGGCGGGGCGGATTGTTTCTTCCGGACTGGCGCCTTATTTTAAACAAGTTTTTGTTTCGGAAGAAGCCGGTGCGGCGAAACCGGAAAAAGCTTATTTCGATTATGTTGCGCAGAAGATACCCGGCTTTGTGAAAGAAGAAGCGCTGATTATTGGCGATTCTTTAAGCAGTGATATTCAAGGGGGCATTCATGCCGGTATCGATACTTTATGGTATAATCCAGGGAAGGCAACCGCGTCTTTAAAACCAACGTATAAAGCCGCTTCTTTGGAAGAAGTGCAGCGTCTTCTTACTCTGAATTAGATATAAAAAAAGGACTATGTAAAATGTGAATAGTCCTTTTTTTAATGCTTCAATATTTAATACGTATTTTCCGTATTGAGCGTCTGCGCCTTTGTTTCCTTATGAAATGTGGAATGCTGAATTTTTTCTTGCAAAAGCTGATAGAAAAGGTCTTCGTCTATCGCCATAGGATCTACCGGCTTACCGGTCCAATCGGACAGATGCATGGCATTAGAAATAGAAAGCCCCAAAATTCCTTCTTCGCCGGGAGCAAGCAGCGGCTCCCCGTGTAAAATAGCATTTGTAAAATTCTGCAAAATACCATTATGCCCTGTCTCTTTTTCGGTAATCGGGATCGCAATTTCTTCATAGCCGGGTTCTCCGAAACCTTGGGTATAGGTGCGGTTAAATTCGGCTTCTCCCATTTTATTTTTATAGAAAGTAATCGCCGAGCGTTCAACCACCAATTTGCCCAGATCTCCGGTAATTTCCAGCCGATTCGTTCCTGGCGTGTCGTGAGTAGAAGAAGTGAAAATGCCGACCGCGCCATTGGGATACCGCGCATACGTGGTGACATCATTTTCAACCTCGATATTACGTCCCTTTCCATATTGCATAAAGGAGCGAATTTCACAGGGCATGCCGCACATCCACTGCCATAAATCTAATTGGTGCGGACACTGATTGAGCAGCACGCCACCGCCTTCACCTTCCCAAGTAGCACGCCAGCTGCTGCTGTCGTAATAGCTTTGCGAACGATACCAATCCGTAATAACCCAAATCACCCGTTTCAATTCGCCCAGCTGTCCGGAGCGAATCAATTCGCGCACCTTGGCGTATACCGGATTGGTTCGCTGATTATACATAATTCCAAAAACTTTGCCGCTTTGCTTAGCCGCCTCGTTCATTTGCCGAACGGCCTTGGTATAGACACCGGCCGGCTTCTCCGTGAGTACATGCAGGCCCTTAGCGAAGGCGCGCTCCGCGTACGGCGGGTGAAAATAATGAGGCGTAGCAATCAAAACAGCATCGATAGTCGCGTTCTCAAAAAAAACGTCGGCATCAGCAAAAATTGCGTCTTCCGATACATGCAGCTCCTCCTTAGCCCAGCGGCGACGTTCTTCCCTAATATCGCATACTGCACTTAATACGGCACCGTCAATCTTTCCCTCCATCAGGCTCTTAGCATGCACAGAGCCCATATTACCAATGCCTATAATTCCAAAACGTACTGCATTCACTGTATTTCTTCCTCCTTTAAGAGCTGGCGAAGTTTTTCCGCCGCAAGGCGGAAAAGTGATTCACCCCTCGATTTGTCGGCCTTTTGCGGAGTTTTGGCTATATCTTCTGCAAGCTCCAGCCCCTGAAAGCCGGTAAAATCAGCCAGGTGCGGTTCCAAGGACAAGTATCCTTTGTACTGCATTTGGCGCAGCGCCTCAATCAGCTGCGGCCAGGCGGCGTCTCCCATTCCGGCGGGAACCACTTCGCCGGTTTGGTATAGCGCGTCTTTGACATGAACATATGCAATATAGGGTTTTAATAAGTTAAAGGCGCCGGGCACTGAAGGCTCGCCCACCTGTATCAAATTAGCCGGATCAAACGTAGCCAATAAAGGGGTTCCCTCGAAATAGGAAAGGATATCCAGGCAGCGCTCGGCCGTATCCCCATAAATTCCTTTTTCATTCTCGTGCAGCAGCGTAATGCCACCGGGCGTACAGCGTAAAAATTGTTCCAGACGATCCATTACCTGGGCGCGGGCTCCTTCTGCATTAGCGTCATAGAAACTAAAAATACGCACATACGAGGTTTCTAAAATTTGCGCTTGCTGCATCATATGCCGAAACAGATCTAAATGAGGCGCAAAATCGTCTTGCAAAGAGATTTTGCCCAGCGGCGAGCCAAGCGCGGAAACTCGAATATGGTACTGCGTTAGCATTTCGTGTATCTGCTTTGTTTCTTCTAGAGAGAGCTGCGAAAGGTTCTGTCCGTTCACGCCCCGAAGTTCAATGGCATGTATGTTTAAATCGGCTAAAACTTCTAATTGCGTTTGAAAATGATCGCAGATTTCGTCCGCGAAGCCGGAAAGATAAAACATTAGCGGTCACCTGCCGCATGGGCAATCTGCATGAGATTTCGATAGCTATTGCGCAAACAATCAAAAGGATCGCGCGGGCAAACGTCTTGTTCAATAACAATCGAGGTAACTCCAGCTTCCTGACAGGCGCGGAAGCATTCCTGCAAATCAAGATTGCCACAGCCGACCTCGGCAAATACCGGTGTCATAAAATCAACGGCAAAATCTTTGAAGTGGCAAACCTCTACGCGCCCTTTCAGGCGGCGAATATAAGCGGCCGGGTTGACACCGCCCATTTGAAGCCAGTAAGTATCGGGAATAAAATGAAATAGGTCCGGATCTGTTTCCTCAATCAGACGATCCATAAGGGTAGTTCCATTCTGTTTTTGAAACTCAAAATTATGGTTGTGGTAGGCAAATTGCAGCCCCGCTTCTTTAATTTGAGCCGCAATCGGTGTCAAATCATGAATAAAACGGTCAATCCCGTCGGGAGCATCGCGGTATTCACCAGGCATGGCGCCCAAACCGATAACAGGACAATGCATTGCCTTGTGTTCTTCAATTAACGCCGGCAAATCCTCCTGCATCCGCTCGAACGGAGAATGAGTGCAGCAAACATGAATTTGGTAGGTTTCAATAAGCGCCAAGAGATCGGCAAAGGGAACAGGGCCAAAACCGGAAATTTGCACAGTTTCATAGCTTTGCTCATGACACTCGCGAAACGTTTTTTCAATGCCTTCCAGCGTCTGAGTATACTCTCTGACGGTAAAAAGTTGAGGACCCAGTTGAATCATAGTATCATTTCCTCCTAATCGCAATTTGGATATCTCTATTATAAAACGGCAGAATTGATTTTTCAACCGGAATGTAGTATACTGAAAAGTAATTTTGGCACATATAGGAGGGCGGCAGTATGCAGCAGGTTACGGCTATCGTAGAAAATAGACCGGGGCGGCTAGTTAAAATTTTACAGGTTCTGGCAGAGCATCAGATCGATTTAAACGGTATTTCCATTGCAGAAAGTGCCGATTTTGGCGTTTTTCGTATGATTCTTTCCAATCCTGAGCAGGGCCAGGCTGTCCTGAAAGAACAGGGATTTATTGTTAAAGTAACGCAGGTTCTGGCTATCGATGTCCATGATGTACCCGGCGGCCTGCTGGAGGCACTGCAGGTTTTAAATTGCCAGCAGATCAATGTGCAGTATATGTATGCCTTCGGATCCAAGGCCAAGTCCCATGCAATGATTATTTTAAAAACCGATGAGAACCAAAGCGCCGCCGCTTTATTGCAAAGTGCTGGAATCGAAGTTCTCAGTGAAGAAGAAGTAGAAAAGAGGTTGTCGGTATGAGTCTTTATGATCAACAGTATCTTGCGATCGTTCAAAATATTCTGGACCATGGTTATTACGATCAAAACAGAACGGGCATTGCTACCTATAAATTGCCCCACCAGACCATGCAGTTTGATTTACAGCAGGAACTGCCCATTTTAACTACTAAAAAGGTAGCTTTTCGAACGGCGGTCAGAGAAATTTTATGGATTTATCAAAAACAGTCTAACGATGTCAAAGAACTGCAGAAGCAAAAAGTCCATATTTGGGACGAATGGATGATGGAAGATGGTACCATTGGAACGGCGTATGGCTGGGTCATTAAACAGTTTCATCAGGTAGACAAGCTGTTAGAGCAGCTCAAAAACAATCCGCAAGACCGAAGAATGATGGTAAACCTCTGGCAAATTCCGTACTTGGAAACCGGCGCGTTAGCGCCTTGCTGCTTCCTGTCCATGTGGGACGTAACCGATGGAAGGTTAAACTGTATGCTGGTGCAGCGGAGCGGCGATATGGGCCTGGGCGTACCATTTAATACAACACAATATGCGGTACTTACGCATTTGATTGCGCAGGCCACCGGATATCGCCCGGGACTTTTAACGCATGTAATCAACAACGCCCATATCTACGAGAATCAGGTGGAGGCGTTAAAGCTTCAGCTCACCCGTAAAGAGCAGGCGTATCCTGCGCCCAAACTCTGGATCAACCCAGAAATTCATGATTTTTACGAATTTACAATGAAAGACATTAAGCTGATCGATTATCAGTATCACGATAAAATTCATATGGAGGTTGCGGTATAATGCTTTCCATTGTTGTAGCCACAGGAGAAAACGGTGAGATAGGCTGTAAGGGAACCATGCCCTGGCATGTGCCGGAAGATTTGCAGCATTTCAAAGAAGTGACGATGGGAAAAACCATGCTCATGGGGCGGAAAACCTTTGCATCTCTTCCCGGCGTATTGCCAGGAAGAATGCACATAGTTGCAACGCAAGATGATTCGTTTCAAAAACAGCATAAGCGCGTGAAAATCATTCATGATTTGTCTTCTTGGTTAGTGCAGGCGCAAATGCTGGAGGAAGAAGTCTGTGTCATTGGCGGAGGGCAAATATATCGGCAGGCGCTTCCTTATGTGAATAGAATTTACTTGACACGCATTCACCAATCATTTCCTTTGGCCGATACGTTTTTCCCACAGGTTGATTGGAAGAAATGGAGCATAGAACAAATCAGTCCGCTTCGAATATCGAAAGAACAAAATATTCCTTACGAATTCATTACATATCGTCGAGGTAACGAATAGATATGAAAAAGCAAAGAATGAAAATGGTGATTCCGACCCTGTTTGGGCTGGAAGGTCTGGTGGCCGACGAGCTTCGTTACGAGGGTTTTGAAGAAGTGCGGGCGGAGAATGGCCGTGTGTTTTTAGAAGGAGACTGGCGAGACGTAGCGCGCGCGAATGTAACGGTACGCTGTGGAGAACGAGTTTTGCTAGTTTTAGCGCAGTTTCGAGCGACTACGTTTGAGGAGCTGTTCCAAGGAACCTTAGAGTCTCCATGGGAAAATTTTATTGGGTCTTTAGATGCCTTTCCCGTAAAGGGATGGTGCCTAAACTCACAGCTTCATAGCGTGCCAGACTGCCAGAAAATTATTAAAAAAGCAGTAGTCGAGCGCTTGAAGGATTGCTATGGCAATCCCTGGTTTGAAGAATCGGGCCCTACCATGCAAATTCAATTTTCTATTATGAAAGACGAAGTTACGCTTATGCTAGATACCAGTGGAACGGGACTGCATAAACGCGGCTACCGAAGAAACGCTAATGAAGCTCCGATTCGGGAGACGCTGGCGGCTGGCATTGTCAATCTGGCCCGCGTACATAGCGATAGCCTCGTATGCGACCCCATGTGCGGCTCGGGTACATTACTCATTGAAGCCGCCATGAAAGCTCTCAACATTGCGCCGGGATTAACGCGCCGTTTTGCCATGGAGCGCTGGGGGTGTTTTCCCACGTCTCTGATGAAAGACGTACGTGAAGAAGCGAAAGAGAAGATCAAAACCAAAGCCACATTTGAAGGAATTGGATACGATATAGATCCCGCAGCCATTTCCCTAAGCCAGGAAAATGCTTTAAAAGCCCATGTTGCGAAGCGGCTCCATTTTAAACAGCAAGATATTATCCGTTTTAAAGCAGAAACCTTATCGCATTCGCTGGTGGCGTATCATGAAAAGGGAATTCATAAAAAAGCGATTGTACTTTGCAATCCGCCCTATGGCGAGCGCCTTCTTGACGCGGCAGAAGCGGAAAAGCTGTACCAGAAAATGGGAATTGTATTGAAACCCATGCGGGATCATGGCTACTATATTATTACCCCGCATGAAGACTTTGAGTCATTATTTGGACGTAAAGCAGATAAAAAACGGAAGCTGTATAATGGTATGTTAAAGTGCCAGCTCTATATGTATTTTCGCTAAAATCGTGGAAAGTACTGGTAAATGAAAGAAAAATAGAGTATAATAAGAGCGGACAAAGCAGAACTTTTGGTACATTGGAGGATCACCATGAAACGTAGAATTGGAATATTAACCAGCGGAGGAGACTGTCCCGGCTTAAATGCGGCAATTCGCGGTGTAGCCAGGGCTTCTTACAATCTGTTCGATGCTGAGATTATTGGCATTGCCGATGGCTATAAAGGCTTAATTGAGGGAGATTATAAACTCATGAAGCCGGGAGATTTTAAAGGAATCTTAACGCTGGGAGGAACAATTTTAGGAACATCCCGCCGTCCCTATCGCAATATGCGCGTTATTGAAGAAGATAATATCGACAAAGTCGAGAATATGAAGAAAAACTACAAAAAAATGGGATTAGACTGTCTGGTGACCTTAGGAGGCAACGGCACACATAAAACAGCCAATCTATTATCGGAAGAAGGGCTCAATGTGATTGGGCTTCCCAAAACTATCGACAACGATATTTGGGCTACCGATGTTACGTTTGGATTTCATACCGCAGTCGATATCGGAACCGACGTGGTTGATCGCATTCATACAACGGCGAACAGTCATGGCCGCATTATGGTAATTGAAATTATGGGTAACAAGGCTGGCTGGCTAACGCTTTACTGTGGTGTGGCTGGCGGAGCGGATGTTATTTTGCTGCCGGAGATGCCCTATGACCCTGAGACGGTTGTGGATTCGATTGAATATCGCGCTAAAACGCAAAAGCGCAATTTTACTATTATCGCGGTGGCAGAAGGTGCTTTCAGTCAGGAAGAGAGCAAAATGAAACGGAAAGACCGTCTGAAAGCGCGGCAGGAGAAAGGATACGTTTCGGTAGCCTATCAGCTGGCGGATCTGATCGAATCGAGAACCGGTTTGGAGTCTCGCGTAGTGAATCCCGGACATTATTTAAGAGGCGGCAGTCCTTCGCCGTATGACAGAATTTTGGCAACGCAGTTCGGAGCTTACGCCGCGCATTTGATTCAGGAAGAAAATTACGGACAAACCGTAGCCATGATTCAGGGGAAAATAGGTCATAATCCTCTCCAAGAGGTAGCGGGCAAAACTAAATTTGTTACGCCGGACCTTCCTCTGATTCAAACGGCCAAAGATATCGGAATTTCTTTTGGAGTTTAAACACACACAAATGAAACAGTATAGATCAGAGCGGAAAGAACAAAGACACATGACAGGGTCTGTATTACTTTCTGCTTTGTATTTCTTGGTTTGCTTTCTCATAGGATATGGTGTAGCCGTTATGCTAGAGGAGCAAACTGGAGGCGCGCTTCGGACACTTCCTTTTGTGATTTGTCTTATTGTGGCATTCTTTTTACAAAATGCACTGCATTCCCTTGGCCATCTGTTATTCGGCAAACTTTTGGGAATGCGTGTGATCGCCCTTTCTCTTTTTCGGCAAGTGCATGTAAAGGAAAAAGCACATTTTCGTACGCGGCAGTATCTGCCGGAATCCCTTCTTTGCAGCTGCCTCATGGCGCCGCCCCCAGATTCTGAGGGCGTGTATACGCTGTTTTGGTTAGGAGGCGCTATTTTTAATCTTTTAATAGGGCTTCTGGCTCTTCTTTTACTCATGGTTTGCCGGCTTTCTCTCGCTTCATTAGGGGGCTGCCTTGCTTTTTGTTTTTTTATTACAGGCATTGGCTTGTTTTGCTTTCGCGCTCTTCCGCTAGAACGCTCTCATGTGCCCAATGACGCCATGAAAGCGTGGCGGCTGTATCAGGATCCAGGGCAGCGCGCCTGCTGGAGCTTGCTTACGGGTATGCTTTCGGTATTATCGGAAGAAGAAACACCGGTTGAAAAGGTTCCGGTGGCCTATTTGAAACAGCCGGAAGCGGCAGACACCGTATTTAGCACTGCTTTGTTACTCAGGCAATATGATTGGTTCTTATGGCTGAATCGGTGGGACGAAGCAGAGCAATGTTTGCAAAAACTAGTGACAGCGAAAGAAAATTGCCCTGAAGAGTGGCGGCAGCGCATTGAGCAAGAGTGCATTTTTTTCCTTGGCACACAGGGACTGGCAGAAAATCTTCCCGCCGGTTTTCTAACCAAAGAAAAAGCGCAGCGCTACGAAACGCAGGCTACGCCGGAAAGTCTGCGCTGTCTATACGCTTGGTCGTTAACAGGCATTTCCGGTGTGCGACAAAGTAAGCAGTATCACGAAGCCGCCGTCAAAGCGGCCAATCAAATCGCTTTTCGCCCTGCGGCGCAGGGGTATAAACGAGTTATCGCTCGCTGCGGCGAGATAAGAAACAACCAAATGAGATCCAAGGAGGAATCAAAATGGGAATTTTAGCACGGTTTAAAAACATTATGTCGGCCAATATTAACGCGCTGCTGGATAAAGCAGAAGATCCCGAGAAAATGGTAGATCAGATTTTGCGGGATTTACAAGAGGAGCTGGGAGAAGTTAAGGCAGAAACGGCCGGCATTATGGCCGATGAAGCCCGCGCCAAGCGCGAACTGGATGAAGCGAAAAGCGAGGCCTCCAAGCTGCAATCGTATGCAGAAAAGGCTATTGTAGCAGGCAATGATGACGACGCGCGGCTGTTTTTACAAAAGAAACAGGCCAAGGAAGAAGAAGTGGCTCAGATGCAGCAGGCTTATCAGCTGGCGGCCGATAATGCGGCTAAAATGCAACAGATGTATCAGCGTCTGACGCAGCAGATTGATGAAATGGAGGCTAAACGCAGCTCTATTAAAGCGAAGATGGCTGTAGCGAAAACACAGCAGAAGATCAATGAAATGGGAGCCAGCGTTAAAAACGCGGCCGGCAGCCTTTCGGAATTTGAGCGCATGGAGCAAAAGGCGGATCAGATGCTGGACCGCGCGAATGCCATGGCTTCTTTGAACGCACAGGATCAGGACGCGTCGCTCGAAGCTCTAATGAGTCAGTACGACAGCCCGCAAACGGAAGTAGAGGACGAACTGGCGGCTTTAAAGAAGAAGCTGGGAAAATAAAAGCGGAGGCAGTGTATGGGATTATTTGGAAGCCAATTTGCCAATGTTGTTGAGTGGCAGGAGACCGATGGCGATACGATTTTCTGGAAATGGCATCAGGATGAAATTAAAAAAGATTCTCGGTTAATTATTCGTCCGGGCCAGGATGCAATTTTCTTATATAATGGCCGCATTGAGGGTATTTTTAAAGAAGAAGGTAATTATGAAATTGCCAGTCAAATTATTCCTTTCTTAAGTTCTTTGAAGGGTTTTAAGTTTGGCTTTAACAGCGGTCTTCGGGCTGAGGTTTTATTTGTCAATACCAAAGAGTTTTTAATTAAATGGGGCACCCGAAACGCTATTATGCTGCAAGCGCCCGGTTTGCCCGGCGGATTGCCGATCCGCTGCTACGGAACGTTAACGTTGAAGGTTAGCGATTATATTGCGCTTATGGACCAAATTGCCGGCGTTCGCGATACATTTACAACGGAAGACGTTAAAGAACGGGTACTGCACGTTTTAGACGGCTATCTCATGAAATGGATTGCGGCGGAAGGGAAGGATCTGTTTAATTTGCAGGCCAGCGCCTCTTCTATTGCCGATGGAATCCGGGAAGATCTGGATATGGAAATGCAAAAGAGCGGTCTTTCGATTTCTCATTTTTACATTTCCAGCTTTAGCTATCCGGCGGAGGTTCAGGAGAAGATCAATCAGGCGGCTTCCGTACAAATGGTAGGCAATCTGGATCAGTATCAAAAAGTGAAAATGGTAGATGCCCTTGAAAACAATGGATCTACGCAGGATATGGCGGGCTCCATGATGGGTATGGCTATGGGCATGAGCATAGCTCAGAGCATGGCTCAGAGCTACGCTCAGAGTATGGCTCAAGGCATGACACAGCATATGAGTCAGAATACTACGCAAAATACTACTGGCGCTGCCGAGCCGCCGGCAGAGAATACGGCCGTTAAGCGGTTCTGTTCGCAGTGCGGCGCTAAGCTGGAAGCGGGCGCTAAGTTCTGTAGTCAGTGTGGAGCTAAAATATAAGAAAACAGGAGGGAAGCAGATGAAAAGACGAATCCATTTTCCGATCGCCGCTATCATACTGCTTCTTTTTGTGGTTGCTCTCATCGGGGTTGGCGTATTTTGGCTGAAGGAGGATCCGCTTTGGACCGCCGTCATGGCTCCGGCTAAGCTTGCTTCTTCTGCACTACAAACAGCAGAAAATGAAATTAGCGCGCCTCAAATTGATGCGGCAATCGAAAAGAATTATGAAGACAATTTCAAGACCAGCTTTCAAACAGAAGCGGCCTATGTGGTAGACGAAATCGGTCGCGTACTTTTTGCGCAAAATGAGCATGAGCGATTGTATCCGGCTTCAACAACTAAGCTAATGACAGCGTATCTGGCAATGCAGCACACAGAAGATCTGGATGCGTTAATTACGGTAGCCGAGCTTACCGGCTGTTATGAGGAAGACAGCATTTTACTGTATTTGGAAGAAGGGGATCAGATCTCCATGCGCGATCTGATTACGGCGCTTTTGCTATATTCGTATAATGATGCGGCGACCGCCATTGCTATGGAAGTGGGAGGCAGCCTGGAAAATTTTGCTGCTCTTATGAATGAGCAAGCAAAAGAGCTGGGCGCGCTCGATACGCATTTTGTGACGCCGCACGGACTACACGATGAGAACCACTATACCACGGCTTACGATTTAAATTTAATTTTGCAGGCCGTTTATCAAGAAGAAGTGCTGACACGGATTATGCTTATGGAAAGCGCGACAATTCAAATTCTTCGGGGCGAGGAACAACTGACACAGGAAATTGAAAATGCTAGCTTTTTTGTCAGGGGATTGTATGAAGTTCCTACTATGGAATATGTAGCCGGCAAAACCGGATATACTTCTAAGGCGCAAAGCTGCTTGGCGTCAGCATTCTCTCTCAATGACAGAATCTATTTTAGTACTATTATGAAATCGGAAGATGCTTCTTATATGACGGCAATTTTATTGGATTACTATTTTGCGCCGGAAGCGCTTCCTAAATTCTCAAAAACCATTCCCCTTATGCGGGAACTAAGCGCTGCGTGATTAAGCCGTTTGTCTGTAGACATGGCTTTATCATAGATTTAATTTTTTTCTGGAGGGTTTAACAAACGATGAACAAGAAGGTTTTATTAGTCGTTATGGATGGTGTTGGCTATAGCAAAACCGGCCTCGGCGATGCCGTGTCGGCAGCGAACACCCCGACTTTAGACCATTTGCTCAGCACCTGCCCTAATACGCGTCTTAAGGCGCATGGCGACGCTGTAGGTCTGCCGAGTGACGATGATATGGGCAATAGTGAAGTAGGGCATAATGCTCTGGGCTGCGGCCAGATTTATTCGCAAGGAGCCAAACTGGTAAACGAATCTATTGAAAGCGGTAAAATTTATGACTCTGCGGCCTGGAAGGAAGTAGCCGAAAACTGTGTATCTAAGCATTCGACGCTGCACTTAATCGGTTTGCTGTCCGACGGTAACGTTCATTCGAATATCACTCACTTAATGAGCTTGCTGAAAGAAGCGAAAGCGTGCGGGATTAACCGGGCCAGAGTGCATATTCTGCTGGACGGCCGCGATGTGCCGGCTACTTCGGCGCTTACCTATGTAGATCAGCTGGAACAAACCTTGGCAGAGCTTAATGACGAGACATTCGACGGCCGGATCGCTAGCGGCGGCGGCCGTATGAAGATTACCATGGATCGGTATCAGGCTGACTGGCCCATGGTAGAGCTTGGCTGGAATACGCATGTCCATGGGAAAGGACGGCAGTTTGCCAGCGCTAAAGAAGCAATCGAGACCTACCGCGCTGAAAACGAAGGCGTCATTGATCAGGACCTGCCTCCGTTTGTCATTGCAGAAGGCGGTGAGCCCGTTGGCAAAATCGTGAGCGGAGATAGCGTAATCTTATTCAATTTCCGTGGCGACCGCGCGATCGAGCTGAGCATGGCGTTTGACGATGAGCAGTTCCCGTATTTCGACCGTGGCGAAATGCCGGATGTCGTATACGCCGGCATGCTGCAGTATGACGGCGATTTGAATTTACCCAAACGG
>CALWPV010000063.1 GCA_944383515.1 uncultured Clostridia bacterium | reverse complement strand
CATGATAATCCTCCATTCCGAAGCGTTTTAGCGCGAAGGTCGCGGCGCAAATTTCAAATTTGCGCCTGCGAAGGAAGCTATTTGTGACGCTTCGGCACAAATAGCCGTGTGAAAAATCAGCTATTCGAGCTGATTTTTCACACTAACCTCCGTTCCGAAGCGCTGCGAGTAGCGCTTTCATGCAAACTAACCGTATAGCTTATTCGCATTTTATGCCGATTTTCCTTAGTCTTCTTTTCCTACAATGTTATGAATCCATATTCCTTTTTTAACCAAAATAAACCCAACAATAGCTTTAATGGCGTCTAACAGCTGAATTGTCAAATACAGGGAAACAATGGGAAGCTGAGTATAACGGGCCAAAACAAATGCAACCGGAATACTAATGACCCAAACGTAGGCACAATCAAATAAAAAGGTAAGAACCGTCTTGCCGCCCGATCGCAGCGTAAAGTAACTGGTTTGCACAAAACAGGCCAGCGGCATACAGAGCGCCGATACCCGAATTAAACTCGCCGCCAAATCGCGCACTTCATCAGACGTATTGTAAATCATGGGGATCAGCGGCGCAATTAACGCGGCCACCACACCAACCACAGCCGTGAGGCAAACGGCGAAAAAAATGAGTTTGTAGTCGGTATCCCGCGCTTTTTCCCGTTCTCCTGCTCCTAGCTGCTGTCCGACAATAATAGAAATGGAATTGCCCAAAGCCATATATACGGTATTAAATAGATTAAAAACCGTGCTGTTGATATTCAGAGCGGCAATTGCGCTAAGACCACGCAGCGAATAACTCTGCATAATGGTTGACAGCCCCAAAGACCATAGCAGTTCATTGAGCATAAGAGGCGTTCCCTTCATGGTTATGCGTTTAACCAGTTGCCAAGAAATTTTGGGACTGGAATACAGCCCTGTAAGAAAACGATATTGATCCTGACGACGATGCGCTACTACCACAATCACGCCGGTTTCGACAAACCGGGAGATAACCGTAGCAATAGCGGCTCCTTCTACGCCCAAGGCCGGCGCGCCGAAGTTTCCGAAAATTAAAATATAATTGAATACCAGATTGACAAAAACGGCAATAATACCGGCCTTCATGGGGAGCATGGTTTCTCCGCTCTCCCGCAGCGTTGACGAATAACACTGCGAAATAATGAAAGGAACCAGACCAATTAACATAACGCGTAAATACTTTTGCCCTTCTTGCAGGGTTAGCGCTATATTTCCGCTGGCATCCGTATCCGTGAGGAAGAGTGAAATCAGCGCCTCGCCTTTTAAGAAAATCAATATGTAGCAAATAGCCAGCAGCAAAATACAGATATACAGTTTATATCGCATAGCTTGGCGCACGCCTTCGTAATCTTGCGAGCCATAAAACTGCGCGCCAAAAATGCCCGCTCCGGATATTGCGCCAAAAACGGCCAGATTAAAGACAAATAACAGCTGGTTAGCAATGGCCACTCCCGACATTTGCTCGGTGCCAACTCGTCCCACCATAATATTGTCTAACAGACTCACGAAATTGGTAATTCCGTTTTGCACCATAATGGGTACCGCAACCAGCAGTACCATTTTGTAAAAAGCCTTATCTCCTATTAGTTTTCTCATTTGTACCTCCTCGTCTTGGCAAAATTATTAAATTGCTGTATAATAAACGCAGCCTCACGCTGCTCGCAGTCTCAAGTGTTCGCGCTGCGTCTTATATTATTTCAATGGAGTTTAACTATGAAAGTTCAAAACAATGATTTCTCACAGGGCAGCATGCCCCGCAACATGTTACAACTGGCGATTCCCATGACGCTGGCTCAGCTCATTAATGTATTATACAACGTTGTGGATCGAATGTACATAGGGCATATTCCCGAAACTGGCATGATCTCCTTAACTGGACTGGGCGTTACCTTTCCACTCATTATGATTGTTTCCGCCTTCACCAATTTATTTGGACAGGGCGGCGCTCCGCTATGTTCGATCGCCCGCGGCGAAGGAGATATTGACCGCGCCGAACGGATTATGGGAAATTCGTTTACGCTGCTTCTCATTTCCGGGGTGGTTCTGAGCATACTAGGACTTCTTCTCAAACGTCCACTATTATACATGTTTGGCGCCAGCGACGCAACCTTCCCTTACGCGAATGATTATATTACCGTGTATTTAATTGGAAGTATTTTTGTAATGATTGGACTGGGCATGAACTATTACATTAATTCGCAGGGATTTGCCCGTGTCGGTATGAGCACCGTGTTATTAGGCGCGATTGCCAACATTATTTTAGACCCCATTTTTATTTTCCTTTTTGACATGGGCGTGCGCGGCGCGGCCTTGGCTACCATTTTGTCTCAGGCGTTATCCGCGCTATGGGTTTTGCGTTTTCTTTGTAGTTCACGCGCCATTTTGCGCCTGCGCCTAAAAAACATGCGTCTGGAAGCTCCGATTGTAAAGCGGATCACTGGCTTAGGGCTTTCCGGGTTTACTATGTCCTGTACCAACAGTCTCGTACAAATTGCTTGTAACGCCAGCCTGCAGCAATTCGGCGGCGATCTATATGTTGGCATTATGACAGTCATTAACTCGGTACGCGAAATCATTTCCATGCCCATTAGCGGCGTCACCAGCGGCGCGCAACCGGTGCTGGGGTATAATTATGGCGCCGGAAAAGGACGCCGCGTCAAAGAAGGCATTCGCTTTATGACTATTGTCTGCGTTGGCTATTCCCTGTTTGTCTGGGCCTTGGTTATGCTCTTTCCTTCGTTATTCATTCGTATTTTCAACCAAGATCCGCAAATGCTCGCTATTGGTCAGTCCAGCATGCGGCTGTATTATATGGGATTTTTCTTAATGAGCATGCAGTTTATTGGCCAGTCCACCTTTGTGGCTCTGGGCAAATCTAAACAGGCCGTCTTCTTCTCTTTATTCCGCAAAGTAGTTCTGGTGGTTCCGCTGGTTCTCATTCTGCCTCACCTCTTTGGCTTAGGCGTTAACGGCGTATTCCTTTCAGAACCAATCAGCGATCTTTTAGGCGGCGGCGCCTGCTTTGTAACCATGATGCTAACTGTCTGGCCCAGGCTCCATGATACCAAGCCTACGGCTCAATCCTAAACAATATCAACCTAATTTACGGAGGACCTATATGAGTTTACAATCGACTCCCCGCGCCAATCGGCTTCATATTGGCATTTTCGGAAAACGAAACAGTGGTAAATCTTCTCTTTTAAATGCGCTAACCGGCCATAACTACGCGGTTGTTTCCGACGTTGCCGGAACCACAACCGATCCCGTCTATAAGGCTATGGAACTGCACGGCGTTGGCCCTGTAGTCTGGATCGATACGGCCGGCTTTGACGACGAGGGTGCGCTCGGCGAGCTTCGTATTCAAAAATCAGAAGACGCCATGGACCGTACCGACATAGCCCTGCTTCTTTTCACCGACGGCGACGCTATAGAGCAGAGCTGGCTGCAGCGTTTACAAGCCAAAAAAATCCCCATTATCCCCATAATCAGCAAAGCCGATTTAAAATCCGCTTCCGCTGTTACCTCTCTTTCTGCCAAGATCCAGCAGCTATGCGGCGAAGCGCCGCTGCTGGTAAGCGCTTCTACTGGCCAGGGCCTGCGCGAAGTGCGTGAGCGCCTTGTGCGTCTGCTTCCGGAAGACTACCAGGCCGACTCTATTGTGGGGCATCTGGTGCGGCCCGGCGACACCGTGCTGCTGGTTATGCCGCAAGATATTCAAGCACCCAAGGGGCGCCTCATTTTACCTCAGGTACAAACAACCCGCGACCTTTTGGATCACAAGTGCGTGATTATCAGCTGCACCACAGAAACCATGGAGCAAGCGCTGCACGCTTTGGCTAAGCCGCCCAAACTCATTATTACCGATTCTCAGGCCTTTGCCTACGTCTACGAGCGCACGCCAAAAGAAAGTCAGTTAACCTCTTTTTCCGTTCTTTTCGCACGCTACAAAGGCGATATCGATCAGTTTATTCGCGGCGCGGCCGCGATTGACCGCCTGACTCCCTCTTCTCGCGTTTTAATTGCCGAGGCCTGTACGCATGCGCCTTTGACCGAGGATATCGGCCGGGTGAAGATTCCGGCGCTGCTGCGTAAAAAGGTGGGCGAAGGGCTCACCATTGAATTTGTCCGCGGCAGCGATTTTCCGGCCGATCTTGACCAATACGATTTAATTATTCACTGCGGCGCCTGTATGTTTAATCGGCGGTATGTCCTTGACCGCCTGGAAAAAGCCCAGGCCGCCGGTACCCCTATGTGTAACTATGGCATTGTCATTGCGCATTTAAACCATATTTTAGATAAAATTGTGTACTAGGAGGCTCCGCATGATCCGGTTCAATAATGATTATAGCGAGGTGGGGCACCCGCGTTTGCTACGGCGCCTTTTGGCTATGGGTTCTGAACAAAATGCCGGCTATGGACAAGATTCCCATTCGCAGGCGGCGGCCGCATGGATTCGGCGGCTTTGCGAAGATCCCGGCGTTGCGGTACACTTTATATCGGGCGGCACCCAAACCAATCTGACGGTTATCAGCGCTGCGCTGCGCCCTCACCAGGGCGTACTTTGCGCCGCGACGGGCCATATTCATACGCATGAAACCGGCTCGATTGAAGCTACCGGCCATGCCGTACTGCCGCTTCCCGCCGCCGATGGCAAAATTACGGCAGCCCAAATTGAGAGCTACCTTTTAGTCCATTATCAGTCGAGCACGGCAGAGCATACGGTGCAGCCCGGTATGGTCTACCTGTCGCAGCCCACAGAGCTGGGCACGGTCTATAATCTGGCCGAGCTCACGGCTATTGCAGACGTTTGCCACTGTCTGGGCCTCTATCTATTTGTTGACGGCGCCCGGCTTGCCTACGCGCTGGCTGCCGAAGGTTGTGACGTTACCCTGCCCGACCTGGCCCGGCTCTGTGATGTATTTTATATGGGCGGTACCAAGGCCGGCGCCCTGTTTGGCGAAGCCGTTGTGATTTCACACCCCGATTTACAGCGGGATTTTCGCTACCTCATGAAGCAACGCGGCGCCCTGTTGGCCAAAGGCTTTCTGCTGGGCATACAGTTTGAAGAGCTGCTGCAAGACGGCCTTTATTTCGAACTGGGACGGCACGGTGTGCGCATGGCCATGCAGCTTCAATCTGCACTACGCAGTGCCGGTTTCTCGTTTTTAGTGGACAGTCCCACCAATCAGCAGTTTGTTATTTTGCCCGATACCGTTTTGAGCCGCTTAGCCGACCGCTTTTCATTTGAATATCACCAGCGGATCGACGCGCAATGCAGCGCTGTGCGGTTTTGTACAAGCTGGGCTACGCGCCCCGAAGACGTACAGGCTTTAGTCAGCGCCATTCTGTCGGCAGCTGCTGAAAACAGCTAATCACGTAGCAATAAAAAATGAGCAAGGCCCTTGCCACCGGGAATCATTCCGCCCGGCGTTAAGGGCCTTACTTCATTTAATAAAACTCTTTAATTCTATGGAACCAGACACCTGCCGGATCCTCTGTCTCTTTCATATACCGCGACATCTTTTCCAAATACTCTTTCTTCACAGCGGCATACGCCGGGTCATAGCAAACATTGTGCAGCTGATACGGATCCTTCTTCAAATCGTACAGCTCGCCCCGCTCGCTTTCATTAAAGGTAAGCTGGTAGTCGTGATCGCGCACCATGCGCTGCCGCGCGATATAAAAATGGTTATGGTACTCGCCATACACCTCGCGGCGTCCATTATCTTGCTGCGTACCCTGCATAAGCGGCAAAATGCTCTGCCCGTCTACCGGCCGCGGCGGCTTGCTGCCCGCTACGTCCAAAATGGTTGGCATCAGCTCCTGAAGAAGTACAAAGCTATCGTTATCTTCATGGCCGGCGCCATGCACTACCATGGGAATATGGTAGATTTCTTCAAACGTAAACGCTCCTTTTTCAATGAGCTTATGCGCTCCCAGACAATCGCCATGATCCGCGCTGTAAATAATAATGGTATCTTCAAACAAGCCTTCTTGTTTAAGCTTGTCTACAATGAGCCCCACCATGTCGTCAATCATGGTGCAGTGCCCCATATAGCGGGCAATAATCTCTTGAAAGCCCTTCCAGCCATAATCGCCAAGCCCCCACATCTTTTCTGACAGATAATAACCATAGGGCTTATCCTCAAACGTATCGCAGTAGCTGGGATGCTCCGGAATCATAGCCGGATCATACATGGAGTAATACGGCTCCGGAACTATGCTGGGGCTATGCGGCCCCCAGAAATTGGCCCAAATAAAGAAGGGTTTGTCTTGATTTTTCGCCAGATCAATAATGCGCCGCGTCTCGTGGGCCACAAAGTATTCAATGGTACTTTCAATCGGCCCTTCGTGTTTACAGAACATTTCCTGAATCTGCAGCGCCGGGTTATTGCCTAAAAAGCCGTGAGACACGTCAACATCGGTAAATCCGTTTTCTTTTAAATACTCTTCATAGTAATTGGGCTCGTTATCCGGCGGCTGATTAAAGATCAAATGCGGAAACACGCCGCTGCCCGGAAACGCGTAGCCCATAAACGGTTTGCCTTCATGAAACCCGCACTGCTCCGGAGTGCGCGTGGGAGATACATGCCATTTTCCGGCATATCCGCAGTAGTATCCCGCATCACGCATGCACTCACCCAAAAGCGGCGTGCCGGGAACAATATCCGTAAAATTATCAATAACGCCATGCTTATGCGGATACAGGCCCGTCATGACGCTGGCTCTCGCCGGCGCGCAAATAGCCGACGTCGTATACGCATTCGTAAATTTCATACCGTCTTTTGCTAGTTCATCGATATGCGGCGTCTGGATCATGGTGCCCAGTCCGGCGCCATACGCGCCCACTGTATCCAGCCGCTGCTGATCCGATAAAATAAGCAGCACATTTTTTCGTTTTGCCATAGTTTTCTCTCCTTTTATATTCCCTGCCCGTCAAACTCCGGCCGCAGCGCCATAGTCGACGAGCTTCGTTTTTGGCTATACCCCTGCAGCCCCAGCGCCAGTGCCTCTTCCACTACCTTCTCATACTCATAGGTTGTCACCCGGCGGCGCAGCGAGGCGGTCTGGGCCACACGCTCTGTCGGCGTATACTGGCTCATTAGACTCACCCGAATGGCTCCCGGCGGAAACGCTGCCGCCAGCCAGCGCATCAGCTCCAAGCTGTCATGATACGCTCCCGGCAGCACCAGGTGGCGTACCAGGAGTCCTTTCTTTAGCCTTCCATCTGCAGTAAACTGCACCGGCCCTACCTGCCGAAACATCTCCTGCAGCGCCGCGCAGGCAACCTCAAAATAATCGGCGCAGCCGGAATAGGATGCCGCCAGCGCGCTGTCCTTGTATTTCAGATCCGGCAAATAAATATCGACCAGACCGCTAAGCCAGGAAAGCGTCTCTGTTCTTTCATAGCCGCCACAATTATACACCACCGGAATTTTGAGTCTGGGCTTAATGCTTTGCAAAACCTCGGCAATCTGCGCCAGATAGGGAGTTGGCGTTACTAAATCTAGGCATGAAGCCCCCTTCTGCTGTAGCTCCAGCATAATCTGCGCCAGCCGCTGCTGATCTACTTCCCAGCCGAGCCCGTCTTGACTGATCTCATAATTTTGACAATACACACAGCCCAGGTTGCATCCTGTGAAAAAAATGGCGCCTGCCCCGCCGCTTCCCACAAGGCACGGCTCCTCTCCCGTATGAAGCATCGCTTTGGCGGCCCGCACAACCATGCCCGCCCTGCAATATCCTCTCTGACGGCTACGATCTACGCCGCATTGTCTGGGACATACGGTGCAGCTGCGCAAAATTTCGCGAAAATCTTCAGAATACATCTTGACAAACTCCTTGTCTGCGGTTACAATATAGTCATATTAAAATAGTTTTAAAATCTGTTTTAATACCTGACGCATTTGGCGACGCACTGCTGGCCATGCCAGTATTTACGTTGCCAGTCTGACGTTGCCTATTGGCTATGTTTTTTTAACATTGCCACTGCCTTGTTACTGGCAAGGCGCCTTCTTAAAGATAAGGCCTTATTGGCCGCTTAGGCGCAGACCCCCTCCGGTCCGCGCCTCTTTTTTTACTCTGAAGGCCATACCGATAGGCCGGAAGATACAATTGACTTTAACGCTCTCTCATACTATACTCTGATTATCAATAAAAATCAATGGCAATCTGGAGGTCTTTATGCAGCATTTACCCGATTATGTTCATGAGCCACAGGCGCTGGCAGGCCAAACCATTCATTGCTCCTGTGGCCTTACCCATACCATTCATACGCAAAAAATTGTTCTGGCTCCCGGCGCCATACACCAGAGCCTGGAAAGCGGCCTGAGCGGCACACCGCTGATTATTGCCGACACCCATACCTGGGCTTACGCGCCGGCCTCGTTCCATTCTCTTCCCCATTATATTCTAAGCCATGATCCCATTCTGGCCGATGAATATACCTTAGGAGATTTACTCATTGAAGCTAGCGTCCAATCCGTCGATTACTTAATTGCGCTTGGCTCGGGTACCATAGGAGACAGCGTCCGTTTTCTAGCAAGCACGCTCCATAAACCCTTTGTCAATATCTGCACCGCCCCTTCCATGGACGGCGCTGCTTCGCAGCATTCGCCCCTGATTCACCATCAGTTCAAAACAACCTACCCGGCTGCGGCTCCCTACGCCATTTATTTTGATCTGGACATTATGGCTGCGGCCCCTGCCCCTATGCTGGCGGCCGGCCTGGCCGATATTGAGGGCAAACACGTCGCTACGCTGGATTGGTATATAGGGCACTTGGTGACCGGCGAAGCGTATTGCGAGCCCATACGCGATCTAACCATGGCTAGCGTGGCCCTCTGTGAGCAGTACTGCGACGGCCTCGCCGCACGGGAGCCCCAGGCGGTTCGGGCACTGGCTACCTCGCTATTACTCACCAGCCTAGCTATGCAGCTCAATGTTACCTCGCGCCCGGCCTCCGGCATGGAACACCTCATTTCCCATGCGTGGGAAAACTATGCCATTCGCCAGGGTCTCTCTCCTCATCTGCATGGGGATAAAGTGGGCCTGGGCACGCTGATTGCCTGCGACGTCTATCATGCCTTTTTCCACACCGTCAAAATGCCGCAGCAAGAACGCTATGCGCCTCTTGTGCGGCACTGGAATGAACTAACGGAAAAGGCTGATGCGCTTTACGCGCTGAAACCGCTCATTCGAGAGCGTATTGCCAAGGCCGGCGGTCCGGTCACCCTTTCGGCCCTCGGCATCAGCCGTCAGGCCGCGGTATACGGTTTTCAGCATATGACCGATGGCCGTCCGCGCGTTACCATTGCGCATTTAATTAAAGAACTGCAACTAGAGGAGGCCATTTATCCTTCCGTTTTAGAGTCTATTCTCTGATCCGTAATCTCGATCAGGTGATCCGAAACTTTGTCCCACGTAAAATAGGCTTCCAGGCGCTGCCGTGCTTTTTCGGCAGCGCTTTTTCTATATGCTTCATCCCGCAGCGCCCGGCGCAAAGCCGCGCACAAACGGTCTACCTCATTATCCGGCAAAATAATGCCATAGGAATCGTCTGCAATCAGCTCCGCGGATCCGCCTCGATTGGTTGCAATGGTAAAACAGCGGCAAGCGGCGGCCTCTAAAACCGTAGTTGGGAACCCTTCTGCATACTCCGTAGGCAAACAAAATACATCGCTTTGCCGCATCAGTGCAACCACCTGCGAAAATGCGAACTGACCCAAAAAGTGAATGCCTTCCTTTTCCTTCGCCCGCACCGCTTCTTCTAACGGACCGGTACCAACTACGATTAAATGCAGCTTTTCCCCTTCTTGTCTTAGACGATTGACTGCATCGATACACTTTAAGACCCCTTTCTCTGCTACCAGGCGCCCTGCGAAAGCCACCAGCGTTTCACCAGCATGCACCCCGCAAAGAAGCCGATAATTTTCTTGCCCGCTTTCCTGTTGTAACGCATCAATCGTCGGTAAATCAATGGCATTATACAGCGGGGCCTTAGCCTGAATTCGAAAATGGGTAAGCCATTTGTTGCACGCTTTAGAAACTCCCCGGAACTCTGCCCCTGTCCTACGCAGCTGCCAGGTTATCCCATGTTCATACCACTCACCCATGCGATTTAAAATGCCGGGGCCAAAGGTTAAGTGACCTGTACTATGATCCAATACCAGACAAGGACGATGTATTTTCCGTGCCCATCGCGCTCCCCACAGTGACAACAGATAAAACCTCGTTTGCACAATCACTATATCGGGCCGCAGCTCCTGCCTTAGCTTTCTTAACTGGCGGCTGGGCCGCAAAACGGGAAACCGCCCTTTCATAAGGCTATACGAGGGTAAACGGTAAATTTCAATGCCATCTAGCACTTCATGCTCCGGCAGGGCGCCGGTTTTTGAAGTCACTACGGTTACCCGGTTACCCTTAGCCGTTAAATAGCGCGCTAAATTATTCGTATAGCGCTCCACGCCTCCCATGGTAGGAAGATACTGCGCAGAAAAGAAACAATACCATTTACCCATACATGTCTCCTTTTAATCGATTCGATACGTCTGCTGATTAAAATCAACCGTTACGGTAGTGCCGTCACTAAATACCGTTTGCTGTACGCTGCCGTCTTCTGTTAGCAGATCGCAGCGCACCATTTCACACAGCGCCACTTTTTCATGCAGCTCCGATACTACGCGGCAGCGCTCTACCACCTGCATAAGATCTACGCTCAGCCCGCCAAAAGCCCCGTCAATATTCGGGTAAGCCGCATCGCGGCGCAGATACGGCGCGCCGCCATTCAGCAGCGCATAGAGCATATAATCTTCCTGCTCCGATACGCGGTCCATCATCCACGGCTCAATGACGCAGTCATGATATACTAGGTTAAACAGGGGAACCGGAATACCGTGCCGCTCACTGCCCGGCTCCGTCATCATGAAGTCGTACGGCGCATAATGGCAAAAGACCAGACTTGGCATCGCCCAGTCATTCACTTCCTCCGAACTGGGCAAAATCTGCTTGCTCAGCAGATACCGAAAACACGCCTGACGATACGCATAGCACTCTTCCCGGGTCATGCGGTGCCACGGATGATCGCATTCGTCGCCCTCATTACAGGTAAAAACGTCTAAATACGCGCCATCTAGCGCAATGCCCGCTTCTTCCAGCGCCTTAAAATTTCGTTTTACATAGTATGGCGCCTGCGTCGCGCAAAGATACGACTGCGGACCGCCGGCCCAGCGAGCATGCTCCGGAATGCCGCCACCTGGCAGACGGCAGGCAAAATTCTCGTCAAAGCTGGGCGCTGAGCGGTAGTAATCGCGGTACTGATCATGAATGCCAAAATGATACCCCAGCGCATGGACGGTATCCACCAGCTCCTTCATAGCCGCCGCGCCTCCAGCCTCTTCTCCAATGGGGCCGTAATCCGGGTGGCGGTTGTCGTACCCGGGCTCCGCCCAGCCGTCCAGATGCAAATACAGCTTTTTCACGCCCGCCTCATGAAACGCTTTCATCTCTTCTGTACGCTGGCTGAAAGGCGTCACGTGATCATTTTTTGCCGGCTCTGCCGGATCATAAAATTCTGAGTTAGGCTGCACTTTGGTTTTAATACCGGTATGCACAAAGGCGGTTCCTACCAAGTTGGCTACGCCGGGCGCCTGCACGGCTTTTTCGCGCAGCGTCCGCAAGCGGCCGGCTTCCAGCGCATAGGCGCGGTAAGACTTGCAAATGGTGTTATGATCGGCCTTAGCAAAAAAGCGGTATTGCAGCACGCGGCGATAGGCCATACGCCCTAAACTGGGCTCCCAGCGAATGTTCATATGGGTATACGGACCGCCGGCGGGATGGTCAATATCGTATCCCGCATTGCTCGGCGTTTCAGCAATCGCAAGATAGGCGCCATCCGGCTCTACCTGCGCAAACCAGGGCATATACGCGCCGGCGGTTCCCAGCATGCCGTTAAACGGCGTTTTCGTGGTCGCTACCGGCCAGTCGTTAGGAATGCGAATGCCCTGCTGCCAGTTGAGCAGCGTGTAGCCGCCGCTTTGCTGGCACTCCATAGGGCCCGGCCAGTATACGGCGCGCACCGCCGCCTGGCTTTCGCTCAGCGGAACCCATTCAAAGCGCACATACCCCGTAGCCTCCTCTAGCCATACAATGGTTTCAAAACTCAGCCCTTCGGCCGGTCCCTCAAACCCTTCATAATGGCTTAGCACGCCCTTGCCAACGCCCGTTTTCCACGGCTTATGCGTAATCGTGCGCGCCTGCGCAAAATAGACCACTTCTTCGCTTTGTTCAAAGGTAATAGAAGGCGCAAACGACGCTGCCCATGTCCATGTTTTACCATACGCTTCCACGCTGTAATGCAGCGTTTTCTCATTTAACCGAATTTCCATAACTCTCCTTCTGCTCTGTCACAATGCCATTTGCAGCAGATCGATACCACACTTGATAAATAGCAGGATCAGAACAATAAACATAATTTTTCTAACGCTGGCGCTGCCGCCCCGCATGGCGTAGCGCGCGCCCAGATAGTTGCCAAGCAGGCAACAAGCCATGGCCGGCGCAGCCAGCCATAGCCACACCTCGCCGTTTAACAGATACACCACAGCTGCCATAACATTAGAGGCTAGGTTTGCTATTTTAGCACATCCGGAGCTGGTTAACAAGTCTAATCCAAAAACTCCGGTA
>CALWPV010000062.1 GCA_944383515.1 uncultured Clostridia bacterium | reverse complement strand
GCTGTATAATGTTCTCCATAGAGACCCTCCTTATGTGTCTTGGTTTTTTGGGCAATTCCATTTTAACACATGGGAGTCGGTCTCTTCTTATTTTTTGGAAAAACTCCACAATTATTTTACACTATCTTTTTTTAAAAAGTATTTCAAAAAAATAAAAACTACTCTTGACAAGGCTGCGAAAAGGATGTAATATGAGTGTGGTTAGCAAAGGCTAACTATATTTTAACAATCGAGGTTAGTCTATACTAATCGCGGGAAATGAAAGGAGTTCGTATGATGCCATTGGTATTAGCCGATATCGGAGAGGTAAACACGATTAAACGGGTGGGAGGAAACCCACAGGTTAAACAGCATCTGGCTAACTTGGGCCTGGTGGTTGGGGGCGATGTATCCATCGTGAACCGGCTGGGCGGCAATGTCATCGTGAATATTAAGGACACGCGCGTTGCGATCAGCGAGGAAATGGCGCGCAAAATATTCGTATAAGGAGGGGAAGTATGAAAACATTAAGAGACGTTGGTGTAGGCAGCACCGCTAAGGTGGTTAAACTGCACGGAGAGGGCGCTGTGAAACGCCGTATTATGGATATGGGCATTACGCGCGGCATAAATGTGTATGTCCGTAAAGTCGCGCCGCTCGGCGATCCGATTGAAATAACCGTGCGCGGTTATGAACTGTCGATTCGCAAAGGCGATGCCGAAATGATCGAAATCGAGTAACTAGAAATGAGGAGTCGAGTATGGATGTGAAAATCGCCCTAGCGGGCAACCCCAATAGTGGAAAAACCACTTTATTCAATGCGCTAACGGGTTCTAATCAGTTTGTCGGTAACTGGCCCGGCGTAACCGTAGAAAAGAAGGAAGGCAAACTCAAAAAACATGACGGCGTTACCGTAACAGACCTTCCGGGTATTTATTCCCTTTCGCCCTACACACTGGAAGAAGTGGTGGCCCGTAATTATCTGGTAGGGGAACGCCCGGATGTAATTTTAAATATTGTTGACGGAACCAATTTGGAGCGCAACCTGTATCTTACCACGCAGCTAACCGAGCTGGGCATTCCGGTTGTTGTGGCCATTAACATGATGGATTTGGTCAAGAAAAACGGCGACAAAATCAATGTTAAGGAGCTAAGCCGGCAGCTAGGCTGCCAAGTAGTTGAAATTTCCGCTCTTAAAGGAACCGGCGTAATGGAAGCGGCCGAATCGGCTATTGCCGCGGCCAGCGGTCCTAAGACGGTACCGCAGCATACGTTTTCGGGCGCCGTGGAGCATGCGCTGGCGCATATTGAAGAAGCCACAGTGCACAGCATGCCCGGAGAGCAGCAGCGCTGGTATGCGATCAAGATTTTTGAGCGCGACGACAAAGTCTTGGAGCAGCTTAAACTAACGCCGCAGGTGCGCGCCCATATTGAAGAAGATATTAAACAAGTAGAAGAAGAAATGGATGACGACGCCGAAAGTATTATTACCAACGAGCGTTACATTTATATTGCTTCTGTGATTAAGGCTTGTTACCATAAGCATAAAGTTGGGCAGATGACGACGTCGGATAAAATTGACCGCGTTGTGACCAATCGCTGGCTGGGGCTGCCGATTTTCGCACTCATTATGTTTCTCGTGTATTATATTTCCATGGTTACGGTAGGTACTGCGGCAACGGACTGGGCTAATGACGGTCTGTTTGGCGACGGTTTCCATCTGTTTGGCATGGGAACGGAGGCGTATGAAGCGGCTAGCGAAGAATACGGCGAAGCCATGAATGCGGTAACCGCATTTGCGGCGCTGGGCGAGGAGGGAGCCGACGAGCTCACCACGGCGCTGGAAGAAGGAAGCGACGATCTGGGTACGTTAATCGATACATATGCGGCTCAGTTTGCGGCCGATGCCGAGGCGCCTTTAGATATAGAAGACGAAGAGACGCTGGCGGTAGAAACCGTTACCTATACCGGGGAAGATTTGACGGCAGCGGCAGAAACGCTGGCGGCGTATGCCTATACCGAGCCCGATCCGGCAGCGTATGGTACCTGGGTGCCCGGCATTCCGGTACTGGTTGAAAATGCGCTAACCGCGGCAGGCGCGGCGGATTGGTTATCCGGACTGCTTCTTGACGGTATTGTAGCCGGCGTGGGCGCGGTTCTTGGTTTTGTACCGCAGATGCTGGTATTGTTCTTACTGCTGGCCATTTTGGAGTCTTGCGGTTATATGGCTCGTATTGCCTTTGTGCTGGATCGTATTTTCCGCAAGTTTGGTCTTTCCGGTAAATCCTTTATTCCCATTTTGGTGGGAACCGGCTGCGGCGTACCGGGCATTATGGCTTCCCGTACCATTGAAAATGAACGCGATCGCCGCATGACGATTATGACAACCACCTTTATTCCTTGCGGCGCCAAGATTCCGTTTATTTCTATGGTGGCCGGCGCTATTTTCGGCGGATCGGCCTGGGTTGCCACCTCTGCGTATTTCCTAGGTATGGCCTGCATTATTATTTCCGGTATTATGCTGAAAAAAACCAAGATGTTTGCGGGAGATCCGGCTCCTTTCGTTATGGAGCTTCCGGCCTACCATTTACCCACCGTTGGCAATGTTCTGCGTTCTATGTGGGAGCGCGGCTGGTCCTTTATTAAAAAGGCGGGTACAATTATTCTTCTTTCCACCATTGTCATTTGGTTCTTAACGTATTTCGGATTTGTAGACGGTACATTCCGCATGCTGAGCGATGAAGAGATTGGCCATTCGCTTTTGGCGAGCGTGGGCAACCTGATTGCCTGGATCTTTACACCGCTGGGCTGGGGCAACTGGCAGGCAGCCGTGGCCTCGATTACCGGTTTGGTCGCCAAAGAGAATATTGTAGGCACTATGGGCATTCTGTATAGCGGCGGCGACGGATCTGTGTATAGCAATTTGGCGGGAGCCTTCTCCATGCTGAGCGGCTATTCGTTCTTAGCATTCAATCTGCTGTGCGCGCCCTGCTTCGCAGCGATTGGCGCGATTAAGCGGGAAATGAACTCGGCTAAGTGGACCTGGTTTGCCATTGGTTATCAGTGTATTTTTGCCTATGCGGTAGCCCTCATGATCTACCAGATTGGATCTTTGTTTACCGGCACGGTCAATATTCTGGGACTGGCGGTAGCCCTGCTGATTCTGGCAGCTATGCTGTATATGTTGTTTAAGCCGTATCAGGAAGCTTTCAAGCTGACTAAAACGGTACAAGTAAAATAAAATATCATGGGATAAAGGGGATGTACGCATCTGGCATCCCCTTTATCGTTTTCAAGAGGTAAGTCATGACTAACCACAAGACATTAACCAATGTCCAGATTCGGTACCTATTGCAATTAAAGGAGCTTGCGAAAGAAGGAGAAGGCGTACGCAGTGTCCAGCTGGCCAAAGCCTTGACGGTCAGCAAACCAAGCGTGCATACCATGTTTAATACGTTTCGCGATATGGGACTCATTACCAAAGACGCGTATGGCAGCGCTTTTCTTTCAGCAGAAGGAGCGGCTATGGCAGCGCGGTATGAGCGATATTACACCGCAGTTTATCAGGTGCTGCTCGAGCATTTTCCGGCATGTGACGCGTTGCCGGAGGCAGTCTGTTTATTACTGGCCAAGATACCGCAGCAGGATCTGGAACAAGTATGGCAAGAACGGAGGAAGTAACTATGGTTTCTATTACCGTGACCATTTCAGGCATGATGTGCGGCATGTGCGAGTCGCATATCAACGACGTGATTCGCCGAAATTTTTCAGTAAAAAAAGTGTCTTCGTCTCACAGTAAAGGCCTATGTACCATAATAGCCGAAGAACCGATCGATGAAGAGAAGTTAATGAAAGCAATCGCCCAGACCGGATATTCTGTGGAAGCGATAGAACAGAAGCCTTATGAAAAGAAAAAGAAAGGGCTGTTTTCTAAAAAAATCTAAGGCAGGCGTGGGTTATTTAAGAATAAACCTGTTTTTGAATTAAAAAAGTAGGAGGATAGTGTATGAGCGTTGTCATTGTTGGCGGAAATGAATGTATGATCCGAAGATATAAAGATTTATGTGAAGAGTATAACTGTAAAGTGAAAGTATACCCTAAGTTGGTGGGCGACTTTAAAAATATAGGCTCTCCCGATCTTATGGTCTTGTTTACTAATACAATGTCGCACAAAATGCTGCGCTCAGCGATTAACGCGATCAAGGGGCAAGACGTGCGGGTTGAGCGGTGTCATAACTGTTCCGTTAACGCGCTGAAAAAAATTCTTACGCTGCACGCCGGCGCTTAACCGCTATATTTACCTTTGGCATGTTTCACAGTACACGCTGCTGCGACCGCCGATTCGCGTTTTAATAAGAGGGCGGCCGCAGCGCGCGCATGGCTGCCGGTCGCGGCCATAAACGCGTAAAAAAGGAGTATTTCGGTACTCGTGGCCATGGCCAAGCACATAGTCTTGCGGGCTAATCGCATTCTTCTCCGTAAAATACGTCAGCTCCCGGGGAATCGCTGCGGCAAGCGTTTGCCACTCGGTATCCGACAGGGTGTCGGCAGGCCGGTCCGGGCGAATGCCCGCAGCAAATAAAATTTCGTCGGAGTATATATTACCAATACCACAAACAACCGTCTGATCAAGCAAACAAAGCTTGATCTTTTTTTTATGCTTTTTCCAGCAGGTTTGCAAGTAATCGGCGGAAAGGGCAGGATCCCAGGGTTCCGTTCCCAGCCGATTGAGCCCCGCGGCGCACTCCTCGTCGGCTTCAAGAAGCCAGACGCGCCCTAGCCGTCTCGGATCCTCCAACCGAAGCTCATTACCGTCACTCAGCGTCAGCAAAAGACGCAAATAACGAGGCGATAACGACGGCGGCGCCACCAGAATTCGCCCGGTCATTCGTAAATGAATAACCAGCTGGCGGTCACCAGGTAAAGGAAATAGTAAAAATTTACCCCGGCGGCTAACAGGTTCTGCGCCGCGGGCGCCAAAAGGACAATGAATCAGGGCCTGCGAAAATCGTTCAGAAGAGGGATAAGCAACCACCCGCGGGTCTTCCAGCCGAACCGATTCAATCGTACGGTGGCCCAGTTGTAAATTTAAAATGTGGCGAGCGGTTTCTACTTCCGGTAATTCGGGCATGCTCACTCTCCCTTCTCAAGCGCTTGAAGAGGCTTGGTAAATTCAATTTGTAAACTTCTGTCGTTGAATAAACGGCGACCGGTCGTAGCCATGGCATCCTGTGCGGTGTTTGACAAAGGATAGAAGGGGGTAATGGTCAGGCGGCCCGGCGTTTTTTTCCAGCGAGCCCGTAGTTGGTTGCGATACAGAATGGTAGGAAATACGATGCCGGCTTCATTGATAACCATACGCCGGTCGCGCGGTTTAAACAGGCGATCTCGATTTTTGTATCCCATAATGAGGGGATCGAAGCCGGTTAAATATAGACAACGAGGTACGGAGACAGGAGCGAGTTCTCCGGTATAGTAATAGCCGTCTTGTTCCTGTAAAGACGGAAGAATCTGGCGGAGCAGCGGCCGAAGCTCGCGCCAGGGGTAGCCGAAAAAGGCCGCGCAGTCTTCTGCGGTTGCCGGCCCGTAATGGGTAAAATAACGGCGAATTAAAAGCGTACGAGCTTCGTCTCTGTCCATCCACTGGGGCTTAGGCGGCAAGATAAATCGCTTTTGCGTTCCCGGCGCATAGGCAATCATACCGCGGTCGCTCATTTCTTTAAGAAGACCGCCCCAGCCATTGAATACTTTGCCAACCAGCGCCTCGTCCATGCCTCGCCGGCGGCAGGCGTCTTTGAGCGCTTCGCGCTCGGCAATGCCATTTGCGATTTGCTCACAAAGGAAGTGGGCCCAGAAGGGTTTGACTTCAACCGGAATGCCCCAGAAGCTTTCGGTGAAAGGCCCCGCCGCATCTTTGGCCGATAAATAAAGTCCCAGCTCATCGGCGCGAATCAAATGCATTGTATTGCGATGAGTCCAGATTTTAATCAGGCCGGTATCCCAGGTGGCCTCGCTAAAGTCATTAGCGCGTAGAAGTAAGCTATAGCGGGGATTATTAGCAAATTGGGCCTGTAGCCCGCAAAGCTCGGATATAACTTCCATTCGGCCGGCCTGCGTTAAAAGATACTGACGAGCGAGGGCATAGCGAAGTAAATCTAAAGAATTCATTGTAGTATACATACTCCGGTTTTGCTGTATTTTGAGAAAAATATCTCGCTGATTACACGAGGAAATAACCATATAGACGGGATAAAATGTCTAAAATCACGCCAAGAAACACCATAATATGCTGCACACATCATGGCGAAAACGTCGTAATATTGGTAAAATTATTACAAAAAATTTTGAAAGGAGAGGAAAAACATGAGATTGTTATTCAACAAATTGTTGAAAAGCTATCTTCATTCGCTTTTTAGAAAAAAGAGGAAGGAAATGCAGTTAACACAAGCCGAAATGGCTGAGCTGTTAGAAATGGATATTCGTTCATACAGCAATATTGATAATGGCAAAAGTATGTGCAGCACACAAACGTTTATCTTATTCTTACTGCATTGCAAACCAGATATGGACGAGCTCCTCAAAGAATTGAGTGAGCTATGGGAAAAAGCAAAGAAGAATACGGCAGCGTGATTTACAATTCTTCGTAGGGAATGGGGCGATCTTTAAAGTAATACTTTTTATCGTGTTCGCCGATAGGCCTGAGTACATGACAGGGATTACCTACGGCAACAACATTGGCAGGTATATCTTTAGTTACAATACTGCCGGCGCCAATAACGGTATTGTCGCCGATTGTCACGCCGGGCAAAATAATGGCGCCGGCGCCAATCCAGCAGTTGCGGCCAATGTGTACGGGCATGTTGTATTGATAGGCCTTTTCGCGGAGGGCCGGGAGAATGGGGTGGCCAGCCGTTGCAATCGTGACGTTAGGCCCTAACATAGTATAATCTCCTACATAAATGTGCGTGTCGTCCACTAAAGTTAAATTGAAGTTGGCGTACACTTTTTTGCCAAAATGCACATGGTGACCACCCCAATTAGAACGCAGCGGCGGTTCAATATAGCACCCGTCGCCAATTTGCGCAAACATTTCTTGTAAAAGCGTCGCCCGGCGGTCTAGCTGGCTGGGCGGGGTTGTATTAAATTCGTGCAATTTTTCCGAGCATTGCTGCTGAAGAGCAAAAATTTCGGGATCTGTGGGGAGGTACAGATCGCCGGAATGCATACGAGATTTCATATCCATAGTTTTATGTCTCCTGGTAAAAAAAGTAATTGACTCAGACAAGAGCCAAGCCGGCTACACGATCCCACCTTCACCTGTGCGTTAAGATCTTGCAGTCTATTTGTATAGGTAGTATATCATAAGTTGGCGCGTTAACGCGCCAACTTATGTCCTGGATTGTCATTATACCATAAGTTTGGCGTTGCACGCCAAACTTAGTAAGAATTCCTTCGGAATTCTTACGGTCGTCCTGTGTGGGTATTATACCATAAGTTTGGCGTTGCACGCCAAACTTAGTAAGAATTCCTTCGGAATTCTTACGGTCGTTCTGTGTGGGTATTATACCATATGGCGGGTGTGGGTTCAATGGTTGTGGCTTGACCAGGGCCTTTCTCCCCTGCCATACTTCTATTCTCTCAGTAATAGATATAATTCTCCCCTGCGGTCCTGCTAGGTATAGCCGGATAGAGATACAAAATATCCCTTTTCTTCCTCTTATACAGCAAAAAAGGAATAAAGGGACAATAGAAGCTGGTGTTGTATTATAAGTTTGGCGTTACACGCGCCAACTTATGTCCTGTGCAAGTGCTTTTCTGGCAGGTTTAGGCTTTTGTGCCGATTGAACCGGAATCCGATCACGTCGCCGCTATGGTTATCCCGCAGAACGCCATGCTTGGGGCAGCATACCGCCGGTGGTAAGTTCCGGTGAAGTGGTAAACACTGCCTGCTTCTCGCTTAGTTCCAGCGAAAATGATAACATTGCGCAAGAGCGCTAAAACAATTTATGAAGTAAGAATTGCTCTTCTGGGGCATTGATTTTTATTGGCGAAAAGAGTATAATCGGTATAGTTAAAAGGCGGGCCGTGAAAAAGCGGCGCGGCTACTTTTATAAAACGGGAGCTTGTGAACAGGCTGAGAGGAAGGTATTACCTTCGACCGTAAACCTGATTTGGATAATGCCAACGGAGGGATATAGTACTTGGGCAGCCATGCTTATATTGTAAGCAAGGAGCCCTAACAAGCAGCTATGAAGCGGAAGGCAAACCGGATCGGAGCCTTCCGCTTTTTGCATAGAATGGAGGTTAATCAATGGTAAAAATCAATGGAACCGAGCAGCCGTTAGAAGGTCAAACGCTAGCGGCCTATCTGCATGGCGCGGGGTACGATGTAACGCGGATCGCGGTAGAAAAAAACGGCGTTATTGTACCGAAAGATCGCTATGAAGAAACCATACTGGAGGCGGGCGACTCGTTAGAGGTTGTTAGCTTTGTAGGAGGTGGCTAATACGAAACAGATTCCCAGCAGGGGGGCCATGCGGCAGGCTCTTAAAGAGCGCCAGGGCGAGGCGCTGCAAGCAAAGCTGGAAACGGCCTGCGTCGCTGTGTGCGGCCTAGGCGGGCTTGGCTCGGGCATTGCCGTTATGCTGGCTCGGGCCGGGGTGGGCCGCCTTATTCTCATTGATTTTGACACAGTAGACGTTACCAATTTGCACCGCCAGCAATATAAGGCAAACCAGGTTGGTTTATACAAAACGGAGGCGCTGGCTCATAACCTAAAAGAAATCGCGCCTTACCTTACCATAGAAACGCATACCGAAAAAATAACGCCAGACAATGCAGTGGCGCTGCTCCAGGGGGCGGAAGTTATCTGTGAAGCCTTGGACCAAGCGCAGCAGAAAGCCATGCTGGCCAATGCCGTGTTAGAAAAGCTGCCCGGCGCCTATTTCGTCGCGGCCAGCGGCATGGCGGGGCTGGGGCCGGCCAATCACATTCGTACGCGCCGTATCAGCGATCATTTTTATCTTTGCGGCGATACCGTTTCTGACGTTGATAGCGGCATGGGCCTGGTTGCGCCCCGTGTCATGCTCTGCGCCGCTCATCAGGCGCTGGCTGCGCTGCGTATTCTTGCGCGACCACTCAACATAACGAACATAATGGAGGATTAGTGTGAAAAATCAGCTCGAATAGCTGATTTTTTACACGGCTATTTGTGCCGAAGCGTTACAAATAGCTTTCTTCGCAGGCGCAAATTTGAAATTTGCGCCGCGATCTCCGCGCTAAAGCGCTTCGGAATGGAGGTTAACATGAATCAGAAAGACACTCTTATACTTGGCGGGCACGAATTTCACTCCCGCTTTATTCTGGGCTCCGGCAAATATTCTCTGGAGCTGATTCAGGCAGCCGTGGAAGGGGCCGGCGCCGAAATTATAACGCTCGCGGTGCGCCGCGCCAACACCAAAGAAACCGAAAACATATTGGATTATATTCCCCAGGGCGTAACGCTTTTGCCCAACACGTCCGGCGCCCGTACGGCGGAAGAGGCCGTTCGCATTGCGCGCCTGGCGCGCGAACTGGGCTGCGGCAACTTTGTTAAAATCGAGATTATGCGAGACTCTAAATATTTGCTGCCCGATAATCAGGAAACCATTCGGGCCACCGAGATTTTGGCAAAGGAAGGGTTTGTGGTGCTGCCGTATATGTATCCGGATTTAAACGTAGCGCGCGATCTGGAAAACGCCGGCGCGGCGGCGATTATGCCGCTGGCGGCGCCCATTGGCTCCAATAAGGGGCTGGCAACGAAAGAGTTTATTCAAATTCTGATTGACGAAATGGATTTGCCCATTATTGTAGACGCGGGCATTGGCCGGCCGTCGCAGGCTTGTGAAGCTATGGAAATGGGCGCGGCGGCCATTATGGCCAACACGGCGCTGGCTACCGCGGGCGATCTGTTAACCATGGCGCGCGCGTTTAAGCAGGCCATTGAGGCAGGGCGCGGCGCGTATCTGGCGGGGCTGGGCCGCGTTTTGACGCGCGGCGCTTCGGCGTCAGACCCGCTAACCGGATTTTTGCGCGATTAAGGCGAAAGGAAATGAGCATGGATAATCAGTATTTTATTGACGATCAAACGCTGTCGCCGGCGGCGCTGGAGAAAAAGCACCGCTTGGAGACAGATCCTTCTTCCAGGAAAAACCATATGGAATATTTGCCGGGCATGGAACAGATCGAGTCCGATGTCTGCGAGCGGGTTATGGCGCAGATGAAGGCGTATGATCCGGCGGCCTACACAGCGCAGGACGTACGCCGGGCGCTGCAGCACGAGACCTGCACGGTGGAAGACTTTAAAGCGCTGCTGTCGCCGGCGGCTGAGCCGTTTTTGGAGCAGATGGCGCGGCGCGCGCAGCGGGAGACCAGCCGCCATTTTGGCAATACCGTGTACCTTTTTACGCCGCTGTATATTGCGAACTACTGCGAAAACTACTGCGTATATTGCGGTTTTAACTGTTATAACCATATCCGGCGTATGAAATTAAACAGAGAGCAAATTGAACACGAAATGCAGGTCATTGCAGAAAGCGGCATGGAAGAAATTCTGATCTTAACCGGAGAGAGCCGCTCCATGAGCGATATCGAGTATATTGGCGAGGCCTGCAAGCTGGCGCGTCAGTATTTCCGTATGGTGGGGCTAGAAATTTACCCCGTCAACACCGAGGAATATCGCTATCTTCACGAGTGCGGCGCCGATTATGTTACGGTATTTCAGGAAACGTACGATGCCGATCGCTATGAGCAGCTGCACCTCATGGGGCATAAACGCGTATGGCCCTATCGCTTTGACGCTCAGGAGCGGGCGCTGCGCGGCGGTATGCGCGGCGTAGCCTTTTCCGCGCTGCTGGGGCTGGCCGATTTTCGCAAAGACGCCTTGGCCAGCGCGCTGCACGTTTACTATTTGCAGCGAAAATACCCCGCCGCCGAAATGTCGCTTTCGTGCCCCCGGCTGCGTCCCATTATTAACAACGATAAAATCAACCCGCAAGACGTGCACGAGACGCAGCTGTGTCAAATTCTTTGCGCGTACCGCATTTTCCTGCCCTTTGTAGGCATTACCGTTTCCTCGCGCGAAAGCGCGCAGTTCCGCGACGGCATTGTAAAAATTGCCGCCACCAAGGTTTCCGCCGGTGTGTCCACCGGCATTGGCGACCACGAGAGCAAATACACCGGAAAGGAAACGGAGGGCGAGCAGGGCGACGAACAGTTTGAAATTAACGACGCCCGCAGCTTCAAGACTATGTACCGCGACATGTCGCGCGAAGGCCTGCAGCCCGTCCTCAACGATTATCTCTATGTTTGACATACTCTGTTTTACCAGCCGCGCGCTCTGCCCGGATCGGGCCGCGTTTTTGCGCCAGATCGAGCGCCTCGCCGCGCAGCGGCCCGCGGCCATCATTCTGCGCGAAAAAGACCTGACGCCCACCGCCTATGAAGCGCTGGCGAGGGAGGTGCTGGCGATCTGCAGGCGGTATGGCACATCCTGCACCCTGCATCATTTTGCGCGCGTGGCGCGAAACCTGGGCTGCGATCGCCTTCACATGCCGCTGGCTGAGCTGGAGCGCATGAGCGAAGAAGAGCGGCGCCATTTTTCGGTGCTGGGGGCTTCGTGTCATTCGGCAGACGAGGCCAAACGGGCGGCGGCGCTGGGCTGCCGTTACATAACAGCGGGCCATATTTTTGAAACGGATTGTAAGCGTGGGCTGCCGGGGCGCGGGCTTTCGTTTTTACGAGAGGTTTGTCAGGCGGTGACGCTGCCGGTATACGCGATTGGCGGCATAGGCCCGGAAACGGTGGCCGCGGTAAAAGAGGCCGGGGCAGCGGGGGCCTGCGTAATGAGCGGCGCTATGCGCTGCGCGGATCCGGCCGCCTATTTTGAGCAGCTTTTGACTAATGTCTCCCAGTAAAGGAGGACGCATGAATACGGCATTATCGATTGCAGGCAGTGATTGCAGCGGCGGCGCGGGCATTCAGGCCGATTTAAAAACTATGACGATGCACGGGGTGTATGCCATGAGCGTGATTACGGCGCTGACGGCGCAAAATACCATGGGGGTGCGCGCCGTTATGGAGGTTACGCCCGAATTTTTGCAGGAGCAGCTGAATGCGGTGTTTGACGATATTCCGCCGCAGGCAGTGAAAATTGGTATGGTTTCTTCGGCGGCGCTCATTCGCGTAATCGCGCAGACGCTGCGGGAAAGAAAGCAGTCCCATGTGGTGGTGGATCCGGTTATGGTGGCAACGAGCGGCTCTAAGCTCCTTGCCGATGAAGCGGTGGAAACGCTGCAAAAAGAGCTGTTTCCCCTGGCCGAAGTGGTAACGCCGAATATTCCCGAGGCACAGGTGCTGAGCGGCATAGCGATTCAAACGAAACAGGATATGGAACGCGCGGCGCGGATGATAAGCCGGGATTTTGGCTGCGCGGTGCTGCTTAAAGGGGGGCACCGGGTAGAAGAAGCCAGCGATGTGCTGGTTCAAAAGGGAGAGTGTACCTGGTTTGTGGGTGAGCGCATTGCCAATCCCAATACACACGGAACCGGTTGTACGTTATCCAGCGCGATCGCGGCCAATCTTGCCAAGGGCCAGGATCTGGTACATGCCGTTAGGTGCGCCAAAGAATATTTGACGGACGCGCTGGCGGCTATGCTCGATTTAGGGCAGGGCTCCGGTCCCTTAAATCATGCCTTTGGCCTTACGAAAAAAGCTTGACAAAGTCCCGAGCAGGGAGTATACTAAGCCTGTTCGGTAAGTAAGGCTCCTACAGGGATATGGACTGTTGCCGCAAAATGGTGGAGACACCATGCGCTGGTTTGAACAGGATACGTCGAAAACAAGGCGTATCATAACACAGTTTCACCGCCCTGCAAAGTCAAAGCTCAAACGGACGCGCGAAAATGTGATGTAACAAGTGTCATTTACGCCGTATGTTCTATACCGAACATACGGCTTTTTTTATGCAAAGGAGGTGGCCTGTCGTGGACCCCAGTCGAAGTAGAAGGTGTTATTGTAAACAGTATGGCGGTAGTTTAGGGGATATCGCCGCAGGTTCGCCTGCCTGCAGCGATTCATAAGCAAATGATGCATGCTTTTCCCGGCATTCGGCAAACGCTGGTTTTGTCTAAAGCCTGCCTTGCCTAAAGCTTCTGTCGCCAATCAGCATCACCGGTACAGGTGGTGTTATTTTTATGCAAAAAAATGAAAGAGGTGAAAAGCATGATGAAAAAAAGAAAAGATACGTATTCCATGGCGCAAGAGCGGCTGCGCCGCGCTGCCGCGTTAGAGAGCGAGCAGCTGCTTCGCGAGTACCAGGTAGACTGGCAGGGGTTACATGAAAACGCGGTGGAAGTATCGCGTGAAACGTTCGGCGAAAATAGGGTTGCGCGAGGGGATCAGCCCAGCGTGCTGGCCCGCATTTTCGGCGCTTTTATTAACCCGTTTAGCGTAGTTCTTCTTGTTTTAGCCATAGTTTCTGCCGTAACCGATATTGTCTTGGCCGCGCCGGAAGACCGCAGCTACGCCACTGTTATGATTATTCTTGTCATGGTATTGCTGTCGGGCCTGCTGCGTTTGGTACAAGAAACGCGCAGCGGCAATGCCGCCGCGAAACTGAGCGGTATGATTCATACCACCACAAGCGTAAGGCGGGAAGGTAAAGTTAGAGAAATTCCGGTACAAGAGGTAGTGGTGGGCGATCTGATTGAGCTATCGGCCGGCGACATGATTCCTGCGGACCTGCGAATTATAGAAGCCAAAGATTTATTTGTGAGCCAGTCGGCGCTAACGGGTGAAAGCGAACCGGTTGAAAAAGTCGCTTTGCCTCAGGAGGGGGAAGGCGCCTTAACAGAGCTAAGTAATTTAGCCTTTATGGGCAGCAACGTGGTTAGCGGCAGCAGCCGGGCCATGGTAGTGGCCGTCGGCTCCGATACGTTGTTCGGCTCATTGGCAAAAGATCTGGAAAAGCCCGCCGAAGAAAGCGCGTTTGAAAAAGGAATCCGTTCGGTTTCGTGGCTTTTGATTCGGTTTATGATTGTTATGGCGCCGCTGGTTTTTGTTATTAATGGCTTAACGGACTGCGACTGGATGAGCGCTCTTTTGTTCTCCATTTCAGTAGCTGTTGGCCTGACACCGGAAATGCTGCCCATGATCGTGACCACATCGCTGGCTAAAGGAGCGCTGGCCATGGGCCGTAAAAAAGTGATTATTAAAAATTTGAATGCGATTCAAAATTTGGGAGCAATCGATGTATTTTGTACCGACAAAACCGGCACCCTGACGCAGGATAAGGTGGTATTAGAGTATCACCTTACCATAGACGGCAAAGAAGACGATCGGGTTTTGCGCCACGCGTTTTTAAACAGCTATTTCCAGACCGGGCTGAAAAATTTAATCGATGTTGCGGTAATCGAAAAACAAAATAAACTGGGGAGCGAGGCTTTGATTTCGGAATATACTAAAGTAGACGAAATCCCGTTTGACTTTGAACGCCGCCGCATGAGCGTAGTGGTGCAAGATCGCCTGGGCAAAACGCAAATGGTAACGAAGGGCGCCGTTGAGGAAATGCTGGCCTGCTGCGACTTTGCGGAATGCGGTGGAAAGGTGCGGCCGTTAAGCGATGCGGTGCGTCAGTTGGTGCTGGACAAATCGAGAGAGCTGAATGAAAAAGGCATGCGGGTAATCGCGGTGGCACAAAAAACGAATCCGTCCCCCACCGATTCATTTTCGGTTCAAGATGAACAGCACATGGTTTTAATTGGATTTTTAGCGCTTCTGGATCCGCCGAAGGCGAGTACGGAATCGGCTGTTCGGGCGCTGCGCGAACATGGAGTTGAAGTTAAAATTTTGACTGGCGATAACGAAACCGTTACCTGCGCAATTGCTAGACAGGTTGGGCTTGATGCGGACCGGGTTTTGCTGGGAGCCGATATGGAAACCATGGACGACAAGGCGCTGGCCGAGGCCTGTGAGCAGACCACGATTTTCGCAAAGCTCTCGCCGGCACAGAAAGCGCGTCTGGTAAGCTTGCTTAAACAAAGCGGACACAGCGTAGGTTATATGGGCGACGGCATCAACGATGCGGCGGCGCTTAAAACAGCGGACGTAGGAATTTCTGTAGATACGGCGGTCGATGTGGCAAAAGAGTCTGCCTCTGTTGTTTTGCTGGAAAAAGACCTCATGGTTTTAGAACAGGGCATCATGGAAGGACGCAAAACCTACGCGAATATGATTAAATATATTAAAATGACGGCGTCTTCTAATTTTGGCAACATTTTCTCCGTTCTAATCGCAAGTGCGTTCTTGCCCTTCTTGCCCATGGAAGCCATTCATTTGATCTTGCTCAATTTAATTTATGACGTGACGTGTATGGGAATTGCCTGGGATCATGTAGACGAGGACTACCTTACGGCGCCGCGCCGCTGGGACGCCGGCGGTATCAGCCGCTTCATGCTGCACGTGGGGCCGGTTAGTACGCTTTTTGACATTGCAACCTTTTTACTGCTTTATTTTGTCATTTGTCCCATGGCTACCGGCGGACAGGTATACTCTCAGCTCACCGATCCGGCGGCTCGGCAGCTGTATATGGCCTTGTTCCAGAGCGGTTGGTTTATCGAATCTATGTGGAGTCAGTCGCTGGTCATTCATATGCTGCGTACCGATAAAGTGGCCTGGGTTCAGAGCCGGGCTTCCTGGCAGGTAACCATACCCACGCTGCTCGGTATTGGCGCGGTGACCTTGATCCCCTTTACGCCGCTGGGAGCCGCGCTGTCGTTAGCGGCGCTGCCGCCCGTGTATTTTCTGTGGCTTTTAGCCATTGTCGTAGGCTACATTGTATTAACGAATTTCGTTAAGCGGCAGTATGTACGGCGTTATCACACCTGGCTATAAGTAAATATTTTCTCCGATCCATCTTGAAAAAACAAATGCTTGCTGATAAAATAAAATTAGTTCAATATAGCGCTAAAAGATAACAAGAAGAGGGGAGAAAAGATAGCATGAGTGTATTATGTTGGGATTTTGACGGAACCTTGGTCTGGGCTCCTAAGCTGTGGACACGCAGCGTGTATGCCGCGCTTAAAGCGGAGAATCCCAGTACCAAAATGAAAATCCGCGACGTTCGAGTCCGAATGGCCTGGGGCTTTCCCTGGCATGAGCCGGAAAAAGACTATCGCTCCAGTACTGGCGAGCGCTGGTGGCAGCGCATGAACATTAAGTTTTACGAGGACTATTTGAAGCTGGGCGTTTCCGAGCCAATCGCTCGTAGGGCGGCGCAACGGGTCAGAGAGTTTGTACTGCGTCCCGAAAACTTTTTGCCTTATCCGGATGCGTCTGTGGCTTTGCGCATGGCGCGCAAAAAAGGATACCGGCAAATTATTCTATCCAATAATTTTCCGGAGCTTCCGGGCATTGTTAAAGCGCTGGGGCTGGGCATGTATTTAGACGGCTATGTGGTTTCGGGCGTGGTGGGATTTGAAAAACCCAATCCGGAAATTTTTGCGGTGGCTAAGCGAATGTTTCCGGACGAAACAGAGTTTGTTATGATTAGCGATAATACAGAGGTCGATATTCTGGGAGCGCGAGCGGCCGGCATGAAGACTACGTTGGTGCATCAAGTGGCAAATCTGGAAGCGGACGAATGGGCAGAGGAATTAAGCGAACTTAAGTTTTTATTCGGAGAATAAAAGGGAGGGCGTTTCTATGATGCTTTTGTCGGTAGAAAATCAGGGGACTGTCACCAATTTACCCTTAACGGATGAGCAGGCATTTATGGTGATGCAGGTCGCTATGGTATTGGTTGTTCTGGTAACAATTTATTTGCTGGCTCGCCTTATTGAAAAGGTAGTAAGCCGTTCGTTACCGGAAAAGCAGTGTCAGGCGCTAATTCAGCGGCTTTCCCGGTCGCAGGCGGCGAATCGGAGAGCCCGCATACAAATAGAAAAAAATAAAAACGGCGCTACCGTTAAAACCGTGCGCACCGTTTTTATGCCCAAGGGAGATTATGAAGAAGGGCAGGAAGGTACATTCTATCTTCGAGGCCGCTATGTCATGCGGTTTGAGCCCAAGCCGCGCGAAGAGGATATAAAGCAGGATCGGTATTATCGATATCCTCGAAACCATAAATAATCGGAAACCGGGGTGCCTTCTGGCAAGAAGGTACCCCGGCGTTTTGTTTGCCCAGCATGGGCGTTCTCTAACGGGTGAAAGTCCCTAGTGCGCGTAGACAACGACGAAGCACATAGCTGAACAGCAAGGGTGTCCATCGTGAGGTGGAATCTGAAAGAAGCTGTAAGCAAACCTCTGACCTGACGAATAGGAACCGCATATGAGGCTCGGAAATGCGGATAAGGTGGCAAAAGACACTGAAGTCCAAAAGGTTGTCGGAAGTACGAGTAAATGCGGCAGGTGAATGGAGGGAAAGAGAGCGCACCTTAACTGGGGAGGTCTCACAGGCGGTCTCGTGAGCCGTAGTAACAACGAACTGTGAGAAGTCAGCAGAAGCCATAGTAGTGAAGAAGTTCCTGTAATGGGAATGGAGCGAAGGGCTGAACAATCAATCAGCCCCCGTACGTTCCACTTCGTAGCCGGAGCAACGTCTGTCGATGACGTCAAAGGCGGCAAAGGCAAAAGGGACTAAAAGTAAACGCTGAAAAGAGCAGGGTGGACAAGCCCAAAGGTATCAAGTATCTCGGATTTGGATTTTACTTTGACACATTTGCCAAAGGGTATAAAGCCAGACCGCACCCGAAAGCAGTA
>CALWPV010000061.1 GCA_944383515.1 uncultured Clostridia bacterium | reverse complement strand
GGTAAAATTTTCGGCTGCACATATTGATAGCGATAGGCTGCTTCTGCCAGCGACCGCAAACTATCGAGATCGGCAATAACACTGGCCGATTGCTGCACCCGCTGCATAGCCTGCGCCACCTTCGCGCGTATTTCTCCAAAGACGTCGTACTCCAGCGCCTCTCCCTTTTCTTTGGCTCCGAGCAGCGTGTCTTCTATTTTCTTAAGTTCTTCTGTAATATACCGCTCTCCATTGGCCAGTGTCTGTTTACGAATATAGCGATCTGGCACCAAGGACATATTGCCTTTGCTGACTTCCAGATAATAGCCAAAAACGCGGTTATACCCCACTTTTAAATTTTTAATTCCTGTCAGCTCTTTTTCCTTGGTTTCCAAATCGGCCAGCCAGGTTTTCCCGTCGCTAGCCGCGCTGCGGTAGCGGTCAATCTGTTCATGATACCCCGATTTAATCAGTCCGCCTTCCCGCAGGCTAATCGGCGGTTCGTCCGCAATGGCCGCCTCCAGCAAGGAGCTGATATCTTCCACGGTATCTAGCTCTTCTTCCATGCGCCGAAACACAGGCGCCGGCAAATCGCTCAGCATACGTTTAACATGCGGCAGCGCCTGCAGAGAGTTCTTTAAAGAAACCAAATCGCGCGCATTGGCCGACCCGTAGCTAATTTTACCCATGAGGCGCTCCATATCGTAAATATGGCTTAGCAAATCCTTCAGGTCGTTACTGGCTATGGGATCGCTCACCAAAATAGCAACTCCCGCCTGCCGCTCCTCAATGGCCTCTTTTTGAATCAGCGGCTGCTCCAGCCAGCGGCGCAGCCGCCGGGCTCCCATAGCGGTTTGCGTATGATCCAGCACCCACAGAAGACTGCCGCGGCGGCTTTTGTCGCGCAGCGTCTCTGTCAGCTCTAAGTTGCGCCGCGTGGCCATGTCCAGCACCATATACTGCTGCACCGAATAGGTTCTCAGCTGGTTGATATGCGTAAGCTCCCGCTTCTGCGTTTCCGTTAAATACTCTAGCAGCGCGCCGGCCGCCGTAACCGCCAGCTCCATGTTCTCTAGCCCCAAACCTTCCAGATGCATCACCTTAAACTGATGCAAAATCTGCTCTTTGCAGCGCTGATACTGATAATGGTAAGACGCATAGGCATTCACAAAAAGTCCTAAGCGCTCTTTCATGCGGTCTAAGTCCAGCCCCTGCATGTTTTGAATTTCTTCATTAACCAGAAGCTCGGAAGGATTAAATTTAGCTACCTCGTCCCACAATTTCTCTTCTTCGGAAAACTCGGTCACCAAAAATTCGCCTGTTGTAATATCGGCGGCGGCCAGGCCAATCCCGTCGGCAATGCGGTTAACTGACAAAATATAATTATTGTTTTCTCCCATGGCCTCCGCGTTCATGGAAGTACCAGGCGTAACAATCCGTGTAATTTCCCGCTTTACCAGCCCCTTAGCCAGCCTCGGATCCTCCATCTGATCGCAAATAGCCACCTTATAGCCCTTTTCTACCAACCGCTGAATATACGATTCGGCCGCATGGTACGGCACGCCGCACATGGGCGCTTTTTCGTCCTGACCACAGCTGCGTGCCGTTAGCGTTAGCTTGAGCTCCCTAGAGGTGGTTACCGCGTCTTCAAAAAACATTTCATAAAAATCGCCCAGTCGAACAAATAGCAAGCAGTCCGGATACTCCTTCTTCATATCCTGATACTGCTGCATCATGGGGGTTAACTTACTCACGCACTGCCTCCTCTTCTAAAACGCCTGTCATATAAAAGGCCGTTGCTTCCGTAATGGTTACCGGCGTAAGCTGTCCCAGCAAATGGCGCCCTCCGGTAAAATGCACCAGCTGGTTATGCGCCGTGCGACCGCTCAGCATCGACGCGTCATTTTTGCTTGTCTCTTCGGGCAGCACCCATACCGTGCGGCCCACCCATTTTTGATTATTCTCATAGCCGATCCGGCTTAACGCCGCCAGCAGCTCTTCAAAGTTTCGCTTCGACTCTTCCGCGGGAACCTGGGGCATCTGCGCCGCCGGCGTTCCTTCCCGCCGCGAATAGATAAACGTAAACGCGTTATCAAACCGCACCTTTTCCACAACGTTTAACGTTTCTAAAAAGTCTTCCCGGGTTTCTCCAGGAAATCCTACAATAATATCGGTGGTCAGCGAAATATCCGGTACCGCCTCGCGCAGCCGCTTTACCATATCCAGATAATGCGCCTGATCATAGTGGCGGTTCATAGCCCGCAGCAGCCGATCGCTTCCCGATTGCAGCGGCAAATGAAAATGCGGACACACCTTGTCTAATCGGCCCATGGCCGCAATCAGCTCCGGCGATAAATCCTTGGGGTGCGACGTCATAAATCGAATACGCTCCAGCCCGGGGATAGCGTTCACCTGTTCCAGAAGCTCGGCAAACGTAATCGGATTTTCTAAATTCTTTCCGTAAGAATTGACATTTTGCCCCAATAACTGAATTTCTTTCACCCCGTCGGCTACCAGGCTGCGCACTTCGGCCAGAATGTTCTCCGGCCGCCGGCTGCGCTCCCGCCCTCTGACATAAGGTACAATACAATACGTGCAAAAATTATCGCAGCCATACATAATATTCACCGAGGCTTTAAACGGATATTTACGAATAGAAGGAAGGTCTTCTACTATTTCCTGCTTGTCCTCCCAAATATCGATCACGCGTCCTTGGCTATCGAGTAGCGTTTCTAACAGTTCGGGAAAGCGGTATAAATTATGCGTACCAAAAATTAAATCAACCTGCGGATACGATTTTAATAATTTATTCAGTACCAGCTTTTCCTGCATCATACAGCCGCATAAAGCAATTTTCATACGCGGATTCTTTTTCTTAAAACTTTTCAAATACCCCAGACGGCCATACACCTTCTGCTCGGCATTTTCTCGAACGCAGCAGGTATTATAAATGACCAGATCGGCCTCTTCTTCCTTTTCGCTAGCAACCGCGCCGATCTCTTCTAAAATGCCAACGAGTTTCTCAGAGTCGTGTGCGTTCATTTGGCAGCCCATTGTTACAATATAATAGGTGGCCGGTGCATCGCCGCGTTCTTTCAGCCGGGCAATGGCCTCTCTCTGTCTGCGTGCTTCTTCTGTGCCTTCTTCTATATAACTAGGTCTTAGGTTTTGTCGTCCCATAACTTCTTCTCCTTTACAGTAACTCCAAAAAATGCGCGCACCATGGCGCGGTCTCTTCTTCCGGCTTAGTCAAAAGCCACTCCCCAAGCTCTGTTTCTGCGGCGTAAAGTTCTTCGCCCTTATACTGCTTTTGGTAGAGGCGCAGCCCTGATCCTGTCATGGCTTTCCATGTATCGGGCACCCGCACATACTGGCGCGGACCGCCGCCGGGCGGGTCCGCGCTCAGAACGCATTCTTCCTTTTTGGCTTTTCGCCTCTCGGCAGCCGGCACGTCGTATGCCAGAGAACGATGCACCAATTGGCCGCTTTGCGGCAAAAAATAATAGTCTTTCGCATTGGGTAAATAATAATAGAGCGGCGCATCGCACGGAGGAAGCGTAATGGTTACCCGGGGACTCGCCGCTTCAAAATTGTATTGCGCTTTAAGCTGCGGCGCGTCTTTTTTCTTTTTGCGTCCCAGGCTGACCATAGCCCGGTGCGACAGAGGAAACAGCGTGTCGCAGTCGAGAAGCAGCGCGCCGTTTACATACCGCGCCTGAAGAATCTGCGCCTTGTGTATGGCGCGCATCATACCCTCAATGCGCAGTAGCGACGGAAGGTAAATCATGTCTTCGTAATTATGTAAAAGGAGCACAGCCTCCAGCTTAGGATCGTCGCTGCGGGCGTATTCGTGAAAAACTTCAATTAACTGTCCGCCATTAAAGGGGTCCCTGCGCGTTTCGCCCATTTCTTTTTCCAGCGTTGTAAGGCGCATGTTGGGCCAGCCAAAAAAGGATTGATACCGCCGGTACTGCCGAAGCAGGTCAACTAAGCGCATGCGAGTAATCCACTGCTGATCCTCGGCGCTCCAAATGCGCAGCCGCTTGCTCTTTTCTTCCATAAAAGGCAGATCGAATAACGAGCCATTATACGTAACGCAAACCGAAAAACGGCGCAGCTCGTCCAGTGCCTGACGCAGCACCTTGCTTTCTTCTTCCACAGAACCTGCCAAATACTGGCGCACCACAGGGGTCAGTCCCTGCATGCCCGGTTCCATATAGAGCATACCGATTAAATACACGCTGTCATACAACCTGGAAAAGCCTGTGGTTTCTATATCTAAAAAAACGATCTCCGAAGGGTCGCCAAAAAGCTGCCACTCCTCTATCATGGCCTGCCGGCCGGCAGCCGTCTGCTGAAGGGGCGACTGCAATATGCGCATGATTTCTCCTCCTCGAAAAAGGAAAGGGCCGTTGTAATCGCAACAGCCCTTTGAATATTGATCACCTGCAACAGAGGCCTTCCCTTTGGGGCTTCCTCTATTATTCCTCGACCTCTTCGGTCTCTTCTACTGCTTCGGTTTCTTCGGTATCCGGAATGTCCTGCAGATCCTCTGCTTCGAAGTTTTCTTCCTCTACCGTCTCCTCTTCTTCCGGCTCCAGTACGCGAAGGCTCAGACTAATCCGCTTAGCTTCTTCGTTCAGGTCAATAACCTGCGCCTGAATCTCTTGGCCAATCGTCAGCACCTCGGACGGATGTTTCACGAATTTACGGGACAGATGGGAGATATGTATCAACGCATCAATCCCTTTTTCCAGCTCAACGAACGCGCCAAAATCGGCAAACCGAACCACCGTACCGGTAACAATATTGCCAACCGCATACTTCTCCGCAGCGTTATTCCACGGATTGGTTTCGGGGAATTTCGTAGTTAATGAAATTCGATTGGTCTCCGGATCGAACGATTTAACCATAACTTCGATCACATCGCCCTCTTTGCAGTAGCGCTTGGGGCTGCGCACAGCAGTCCAACCCATTTCGGAAATGTGCAGCATACCGTCGATACCGCCCAAATCTACAAACGCGCAGTAATCGGTCAGCGTTCTTACCGTACCGGTTAACCGGGCGCCGGGCACCAATTTGGTAATGGTCTCTGCCCGCATCTTGTCGCGCTTTTCGGCCATTACGCTGCGGCGATCGCCCATTACGCGGCCTCTTTTTCTCTGAATACGAATAATGCGGTATTCTACTTCTTTACCAACCAGCGTTTTGAGGTCAACTCTTCTCAGATCGCTCAGAGAAGAAGGAATAAATACCTTAACATCGCCATGCGGCACAATAATTCCATTTTCCAGGGCCTCGCTTACCGTACCCGTAAGAATTTCTTTGTTTTCCATGGCCTGCTCCAGCTCCAGGTACGCTCTGTCCTGAATTAAGCGGCGGCGGCTCAGCGTTACCTCGCTATCGCCCACCTTAATGACCATAACTTCCATTTCGTCGCCAACCTTAACCTGCTCCGTCAGCGGGGCGTCGCTTCCGCCGAATTCAGCTTTAGTCATCGTTCCGTCGCACTTATAACCAATATTGAAGACAATCTCATTATCCGTGACCTGGGCTACGATTCCGGTTACGATATCGCGGGAATGGATCTCTTTAAAGCTTTCGTTGAGCATCTCCTCGAAAACATTGTTTTCGCTCATCTTGTTTACTACCTCCTGAATAATATAATCCGGTGTTGAAGCTCCGGCTGTTATCCCTACCGCCAAAGCATCCGGTTGTAATCTGACATTGGAAAGTTCCAAAGCATTCTCTACATAAAACGTGTTTTCACACTGTGATAAGCAAAGATTGTATAACTTGCGGGTATTCGAACTATGCTTCCCGCCAATGACAATCACAGCATCGCTTTCTTTCGCCAGCTGCAGCGCTTCGGACTGATGCTGTGCCGTTGCTGTGCAAATCGTAGGGCACATATTTAGATTATACTCCATCTTTTGAAAAAACTCAACAATCTTTGCAAATTTATATTGGTCAAATGTTGTTTGTGCTACCAATGTATAGCGTTTGTTTTTAGGAGGCAGATGATTTTGGACTGACTCTAAATCCTCAAAGATCCACGGCTCCTCAAGGCACCATCCTTTGGTGCCTTGCACCTCCGGATGGGCCGGATCCCCCAAAATAATAATCGCGTCGCCCTGCTGCCCCCGCTCCTGCACAATGGTGTGAATTTTCTTCACATAGGGACAGGTCGCGTCTACGATTTCTATTCCCCTCTGACTCAGCTCCTCGTATACGCTGCGCGGCGCGCCGTGCGCGCGAATGACCACAGCCGCGCCCTCGGGCAGCGCCTCGGGATCCTCCACCGCATAGATCTGCCGTTCTTCCAAACGGCGGATCACATCGCGGTTATGAATCAGCGAACCATAGGTATAAATCTTTCCTTTACGCTCTGCTGTTTGCTCCGCAATTTTTAACGCATTGCGCACGCCAAAGCAAAAACCGGCGGTCTTGGCAATTGTAATTTTCATGAGCGGTTTAAACTCCTCTCCGCCACAAGATCGCACAGTGCCTGCACGACTTGCTCCAGATTCATATGCGTTGTATCCAGCTTGGTCGCATCGTCCGCTTTGCGCAGCGGCGCAATGGCCCGGCTTCTGTCGCGCTCGTCCCGCTTTTGAATATCGGCAATAATCTCTTCCAGGCTTTGGCTCAGCGTCTGATTTTCCTGCAGCTCATGGTAGCGCCGCCGGGCCCGCTCCTGCACCGAGGCCGTAATAAACACTTTCAGATCCGCCTGAGGCAAAACCTGCGTTCCGATATCCCGCCCGTCCATAATGACGTTGTACTCGCGCGCCGCGCGCCGCTGAATTTCTAACAGCTTGTCCCTAACGCTCGCATGCACCGATACCCGGCTGGCGTTTTCGCCCGCCTGCGCCGTGCGCAGAAATGGCGTAACATCCTCTTCATTGACTAACACGCGCTGCCCTTGCTCGTTAAATACCAGCCGCACCGTTAAAGGCTGAATCGCGGCGCGAACCGGCGCCTCCTCGTCCAGATTCACTCCCGCGCGGCTCAGCACATAGCCCAGGGCCCGATATAGCGCTCCCGTATCCACATAATGAAAATGCAGGCGCGCCGCCAGCATTTTAGCCGCCGTACTTTTTCCGGCCCCGCTGGGGCCATCGATTGCAATGCTAATCATTTTGTTATTCTCCATTTCGTATTGGTAAACGCTTGCAGTAGCTTGCCGCGCTTTCTCCGGCAACGAGTCCGGTAGAAAACGCGATCTGCAGATTGAATCCGCCTGTTAAGGCATCGACATCCAGCAGCTCGCCGCAGACAAATAAGCCCGGCACTGTTTTGGCCATCATGGTGCGCGGATCGATCTGCCGCACCTCTACGCCGCCCATAGTAACTATGGCTTCTTCTATGGGTCTGGCGGCCGTGATCGTGAGCGTCAAATCTTTTAACAGATTGACCACCTGCCGCCGCTGCTCTTTGGTAATACCGGCCGCCGGCTGCTCCGGCGGAATCTGCGATAACCGCACAACCACAGGAATCAGCTTTCGTGGAAGCAAGTCGTCCAGCGCGTTTTGAAAGGAGCGCTTCCGGTACTTATCTAAATCCCGCCTTAGCCGCTCGTCCAGCTGCTCGTGACTGAGCGCGCTTTTTAAATCGAGATGCAGGCAAAACTCTGCTTCCGAAAAGGTTTTCTTTTTCGCCTTCAGCCAGCTTTGCAGCCGGCTGGAGGCACTGAGAATGACGGGCCCGCTTACGCCAAAATGGGTTAGAAGCACCTCGCCAAAATCGCGGACTATACTTTTACCGTCCGGTTTTGACGTAATATGCACCGCAACATTCTTTAACGTAACGCCCATGGCGTCTTTGGGCCATGTTTCCTTGGTTATCAGCGCGCTCAGCCCCGCACACGGCTCGGTGGTTGTTAAGCCCAGCCCCTTCGCCATGCGATAGCCATCGCCCGTAGCCCCCGTGCTCGAGTAGCTCAGGCCGCCTGTCGCCAAAATAATTGCCTTGGCCCGGTACGTTTTCTGATCGGTGAAGACCGTAAAGCCTTCCGGCCCAGTCTCCACACGCCTCGCGCTGCAGCCGCAGCATAGCTGCGCGCCGGACTTTCTAACGCCTCTCAGCAGCGCATCGATAATATCGAACGAACGATCCGACACCGGAAATACCCGGTTTCCTCTTTCGACCTTCAGCGACACGCCCTGACTTTCCAGCCGCCGCATCATGTCCTGCGGCCCCAGCCTGTCCAGCGCAGAATACAAAAACCGCGGATTCGATACCACATGCTCCATAAACGTTTGCCTGTCGCAATCGTTTGTCACATTGCAGCGCCCTTTGCCGGTAATGCCGATCTTCCGTCCGACCTTCGCGTTTTTTTCGAGCAGCAGTGTGCGGGCGCCGCTTTCACCGGCTCCGACCGCCGCCATCATGCCGGCCGCGCCGGCCCCGATCACAATGACATCGTAGCTCATGAAAGCATTTTCCCAAACGTCTCGCCGTCGCCATCGGCGTTTTCATATACGTCGTATTCTCGCCAGATATGCTCCAGACTTTCCAAATTGGCCTTCACTTCCCCCTGCCGGCTCATGCTGAGCGCGACTACCAGAGCGTTTAACAGGCTCATAGGTCCAACCAGAGAATCCACAAAAGACAGCATATTGCTATACGCTTTTAATATACATTCGCAGCTGGCCGCGATCGGCGACTGATCGCTATCGGTGATCGCAATCACGCTGGCTCCCCGGGAGCGCGCAAACTCCATGGCCTTAACCGTACGCTTGGAATACCGCGGAAAGCTGATACCGATCATAACATCGGCCGGCCCGATTTTTAACATCTGTTCAAATGTTTCACTTATGCTATTCGTGTGAATGAGCTTTACATTATCGAAGATCAGATTCATATAGTATCCCAAAAAGCTGGCCAGCGGCGCGCTGCTGCGCACTCCTAAAATATAAATGGTTTTAGCCCGTAAAATCAGCTCAACCGCTTCTTTAAAGGCCTGATCTTCCACCTGATTCATAGTTTCTTTAATGTTTTCAATATCGGCCTGCAAAATAGAAGAAAGAATATGATCTTCATCCATACGGCTCCGGCTCACTTCCATACGCTGCAGCGCTGTAAGCCTTGTCCGAATCATATCTTCCAGCGCTCGCTGCAGGCCGGGATACCCTTCGTAGCCAATTTCGCCGGCAAACCGTACCACCGTTGACTCCGATACCCCAACCACACTGCCCAGTTTGGACGCAGTTAAATAAACAGCCTTGTCATAATGATCCGTAATATAATCGGCTAAAAGCTTTTGGCCTTTGCTCATTTTCGGATAACACTCATGAATTCTCATTAACACATCGTCTTGCTTCATGCGCATCACTCTGCAGCCTTTTGCACTATTCCATTCAAATGGCGTCAAAAGCCGCAGCTCTCCTTTCTCCCAAGGTAGTAATTTATTCCTATGAACCCTAGTATTCTCATATTATACAGATTTTGCGGTTTTTTTCAAGCGTAACTTGCAATTTTTGCAGGATGTTAACATTTTTACATCCTAATTCAGACTTTTCAACATCTTGACTTCTTCCGGCGTCAAAATGCGATATTTTCCCTCTTCTAAGCGTCCCAGCTTCAGCGGGCCCTCCGCCACGCGCCGCAGGCGCAAAACCGGGTGGCCAATCGCTCTGGCCATGCGCCGCACCTGGTGGTTTTTTCCTTCAAAAATCGTTATTTCCACTCGGCTGTTAGCCCCTTCGGCGCCCAGCAGGCGTGCCTTTGCTTCGCTGGTTCTATACCCGTCATCCAGTGCGACGCCGCGCCGAAGGCGGTTTAACTCTGTTTCTGTTACCTTTCCCTTAAGCAGCGCCTGATATACCTTGGGCACTCTGTGCCCCGGATGCATTAACCTATGAGCCAAATCGCCGTCATTGGTAAGCAGCAGCAGACCGGTGGTCTGATAGTCCAGCCGGCCAACCGGGTAAAGGCGTACGCCCGGTATACGGACCAGCCGGCAAACGTCTGGACGTCCAAATTGATCGCGGCTGGTGGTGACATAGCCGGCCGGTTTATTGAGCATAACGGTTACCTGAGGCTGCCGGTCTTCTACCCTTCGCCCGCGCAGGCGCACCTGATCGCGCCCGGGATCAATTTGGCTGCCCAGCTGCGTAACAATTTGACCATTTACCTCTACCAGACCGGCTATAATCCACTCTTCACATTTTCTTCTGGAGCCGCATCCGCACCGAGCCAAATATTTTTGCAAACGTTCCATAGTATCCTCCCAAAGGTTTTTTCTTCTGCGCTTTCCTCCGCTACCACGGAGACGTACCCGGCCACTTTTCCTTCTACGCAAACGGCGGCCTCGCCTAGCGTCTGCCCCTCTTCTACCGGCGCCTGCACAACATAGGGCAAATCGTAATAAAGGCTTACTTCTTCTTCCGGCCGCATGTAATAGGTGACTTCCCCTTCTAACCGCGTTCGGATCTGCTGCGTAAAACCGCCGGATACCTCAACTACCACATGCTCGTCAAGTGCCTGCGTATTTACGGTTTGCAGCGTGAAATTCCGAAATCCATAATGAAACAGCTTGGTTGTATCGGCCACCCGGTAGTTAGAATGGGGCGGCCAGCCGCTGCCCAGCACCACGGTTACCAGCTGCACGCCGTCCTTTTCGGCCATGCCAACCAGACAAAGGCCCGCCTTCGACGTAAAACCGGTTTTCCCGCCGATGGCTGCCGTATAAGAGCTGAGCAGGGGATTTTTATTGGTTAGGGATACGCTGCGGCTATTGACCGGTCCGGCTTCAATGGTATAGATTTGCGTTTGCATAATCTCCATGGCCTGCTCAGACTGCAGCGCCTGCCTGGCGATCAGTGCCATATCCACCGCGGTAGAATAATGATCGTCAGCGTCTAGTCCGTTGGGCGTAGAAAAATGGGTATGTAAAGCGCCCAGCTCCCTGGCTTTTAAATTCATTAAATAGCAAAATTCTTCTACAGAGCCGGCTACGCCCTCGGCAATGGCCACCGCCGCGTCGTTATACGAAACCAGCATCATGGCATAGAGCAGGTCGCGCAGGGTAAACGTTTCTCCTTCTTTCAAATTCATGTTTACTTCAGGCTGTGAAGCCGCCAGCGCGCTCACTGTAATGGCTGCGTCCAGATCTCCATATTGCAGCGCCACCAGCAGCGTCATGATCTTGGTTGTGCTGGCCATGGCCCGCTGCTCATTGCCGTTTTTCTCGTACAGAATGCGGCCCGTTGACGCTTCCATAACAACCGCGCTGGCCGCGTGCAAATCGCCCTCTTCCAGCTCGGCCGCCTCTACCGGCAGCAGAGCCGGCCTCACTGGCAGGGGCATGGTTAGCGCCAAAACCAAAACCAGACACAGCACGGCTGCTTGTTTTTTTCTCTCTGCTCGTCTCATTGAAAAACCCTCCTGCGTCTTGTATATGGCAGAAGGGCTCTGATTATTCCCCGCTTTTTGATTCCGGCTTTTCCGGAAACTGCGGCAGCTGCGAAGTGGAGGCCAGCCCGAAACTGCGCAAAAATTCGTCGGTGGTTTTAAACAACAACGGACGTCCCGGCGCTTTGAGCCGTCCGGCTTCTTCTACCAGACCAAACTCCATGAGCCGTCCGATCACCGCTTCGCTTTTAACGCCGCGGATGTCGTCGATTTCCTGCCGGGTTACCGGCTGCTTATACGCAATAATGGCCAGCGTCTCCATTTGCGTCTCGGTAAGCCGTACTTTTTGCGCCGATTGATACAATACCTGAATTGGCTCATAGTAAAGCGGCCGGGAGGTCATCTGGTACGCGTTTTCCAGCCGAATAATCTGCATGCCGCGCTGCTCCCGATCATAGCACGCGGCCAGCGCTTCCACTATCTCGCGGCACTGCGCCTGCGGTAAGGCCAGCACTTTGCTCATAGCGCTCAGTGCCACCGGCTCTCCTGCCGCAAATAAAAGTGCCTCCAGCACTCTACTCTCCCGACTCGGGCAGCGTTTGTCCATATTCCTTCTCCTCGCTCGTTTTTGGTTTCATGATAATATCGCCAAAGAGCTGCTCTTGGTCCAGCCGTACCTGATTCATCCGGCTCAGTTCCAGCATAGCCATAAAAAAGGCCACCATTTCTTCTTTAGAATGGCTTTTTTCGCGCAGCTCAAAAAAACTAACCTGTTCAAAAAGCTCCAGGGTTTCGCGCAGAGCGCGAATTTTGCCGGCCACCGTATAGGTTTCGCGCGGTACCGAGCGAAAAGGAGCCCGCACGGCATCGTAGCTTTCCTCTTTAGAACGCAAAGCCCTGGTATACAAGGTATACAGCGTTTCCAGCGTTACATCTGTCAGCAGCTCCTTAGGAGACGGCAGCGGCCGCTTGCCCCGAATCGTCTCCGGTTTTCGGGTAATAATCCGCTGATCCGGCGTGACCAGGCGCGCCTCCAGCCCTTTCGCCGCTTCTTTATAGCGTTTGTACAGAATGAGCCGCTGCCTTAAACGCTCTTCTTCGTCTTCTTCCTCTTCCTGCTCCTCTACGGCGGCCGGAAGCAGACGCCTGGCTTTAATGCTAATGAGCGTGGCCGCCATAACAATAAACTCGCTGGCCACCTCCATATTCATATCGTCCCAGCTCTTTAAGTAATCCAAATACTGTCTGGTAATTTCCACAATGGGAATGTCATAAATATCGAGCTTGTTTTTTTCAATGAGGTGGAGCAGCAGCGCCAGCGGCCCCTCGAATACAGGCAAGTGTACGCTTAGCTTTTCGTCCATAGCCGCTTCCTATACAAATAGGCTGCCGGCAGCCAGAATGCCGTTTGCCAAATCTTCCCGGTAGAGCGGGCTCTGCGGAGAAAGCGCATTATAATCGACGCCGTCGCTGCCCGCCTTGGCGGTGCTATGGATATACTGCCGCTCCTCTTCTCCCAGGTACATGGCAACATGCCCCTTAAAGAATAATAAGTCGCCAGGCTTTACCTGATTGACCGGGATCTCTCGCAGGGCATAGCCGTCCCGAATCTGCGCATCGCGGTAAATGGCGTAGCCATTTAGCATATACGCCATAGAACAAAGACCGGAACAATCGATACCCGCCGGCGTTTTTCCGCCCCAGCGGTATGTGGTCTGTTCATACAGCATAGCGGCCGAAGTAAGGCACTGGCGCAGCCATGCCTCTTGCTCCTGACTCTCACAGCATACCGGTTCAAACGTCAGCGGTTTGTAGGGCGCCAAAAAGCTTTCTTTGGTATAGCCAATCGCGCCGCTAAGCAGCTGCACCGCCGTCCAGCCCGCCGGCAGCGCCTCGCCCTGCGCTGCCAGTACCACAGCGCCCAGTGGCATGGTTTGCAGGCAGATACTGTCTACTTTAGGCTCCTTCATAACGTCAATTTGCCTGGCCAGCACACGGAGTTTTTCCCCTTCCGGCCAGCCCTGTTTTTCCAAGTGCTCGGTTAGCAAATACCCCTCATAGCCGTACTCCATGCGAACCTTCGTAAAGGAACCGGCTTCTTCCAGTATTTCTGCCTCCATACCATAGAGCCCCTCGTCAATCACTACTTCCGGCTGCTTAGGCGCGGCATAGAGCGATGAAAGGCCCACCTTAATGACTGCACGGTTCATGCCTTGTCCTCCTGCTATTTTATGAGTTAAAACACGGTACCTTGGTAATTCCCAGGCCCGGCGTTTCATTCATTTGAATGAGCCCCGCGTGATAGACAGGGCCTCCTTCGTACGGATCCTCCTTGCACAGCCCCGGTCCGTCCAGGTCGGCGCGGGTAATCACGCCCCTCGCCGCCGCCAAATGCGCGCCGGCGCTTACCGCCAATTTGCTCTCCAGCATACAGCCCATCATGCACTGTACACCGTAAATTTCAGCAATACTGCAAATCTTTAGCGCTTCATAAATACCGCCGGTTTTCATGAGCTTAATATTAATTAGGTCGGCGGCTCCCATTTGAATAATACGAATGGCGTCTTCCGCACTAAATACGCTTTCGTCGGCCAAAATAGGGGTATATACCCGGCTGGTCACATACTGCATGCCCGCCAGGTCATGCGCTTTGACCGGCTGCTCCACCAAATCGATATTTAAATTCAAATCTTCCATGGCGCTAATAATCCGCACGGCCTCTTTCGCATTCCAGCCCTGGTTGGCGTCTACCCGAATCGTAATGTCTTCTCCTACGGCCTCGCGAATGGCCTTAATTCTTTCTACATCGGCCAGGCCTTCTTTGCCTACTTTAATTTTAAGCACCCGGTACCCCTCGGCTACCGCCGCGAGGCTGTCTTTTACCATTTCGTCAATGGGACCCACGCTAATGGTTAAATCGGTCTCTACCTGCGCGCGGGCGCCGCCCAGCACCTTGTAAAGCGGCTTTCCCAGGCTTTTAGCATATAAGTCATATAAAGCCATATCCACAGCCGCTTTGGCAGACGTATTTTTTAAAATGCTGCCGTGCAAAGCCTGCATCAGACCATCCATATCGTCAACCTCGCGGCCTATGAGCGTAGGCGCGATAAAGTCCCGAATGGCGGCAACAATGGAGCCCTTGGTATCGCCCGTAATAACCGCCGTTGGCGGCGCTTCGCCATAGCCCACCTGACCGTCGTCACTGACAACTCGAATCACAATATCGTCCACTGCTTCCACGGTGCGCAGCGCCGTACGAAACGGTGTCACCAGCGGAATTTGAATCTCGCTAATTTCAATGCTCTGAATCTTCATATATACCTCTATTCCGGCGCGTCTGCTAGGACGTGCCTTGTTTCTCTTTCTGCTTCCTGTCATAAATCCGCCCTTTTGTTCTTATACTAGTCGTAAAGACGGAGGACAGAAAACAATGAAAGGAATAAACGTAATTAAAAAATCTTGCATGAGGCTCTGCACTTTGCTCTGCGTCTTGTTTGCCGCACTGCTCCCGGCCGCTTTTCCGGTCTTAGCCGCCGAAACAAGCCAGAGCTCCCAAGCCGCGCCCGATCTTGGCATTACTTCCCCAGGCGCCATTCTCATGGAAGCCCAGACCGGTACTATTTTGTATGAACAGGGCAGCCACACCAAGCTGCGCCCGGCCAGCGTAACCAAAATCATGACCATTCTTCTGGCCTATGAAGCCGTGCGCGACGGGCGGGCCCATATGGACGATATGGTCACTGTCAGTAAAAACGCGGCCGGCTACGGCGGCTCTACCATTTTGCTTGAGGAAGGCGAACAGATTTCACTGGAAAACCTGATTAAAGGCATGTGCATCGCTTCCGGCAATGACGCCGCCATTGCTACCGCCGAATATATCGGCGGCAGCCAGGAAGGGTTTGTAGAGCTGATGAACCAGCGCGCCGCCGAGCTTGGCATGCATGATACCCATTTTGTTAACCCCTGCGGGCTCGACGCCGACGGACACGAAACCAGCGCACACGACATTGCGCTCATGTCCCGCGAGCTCATTACCCAGTTTCCCGAAGTGACCGAATATACAACCACCTGGCATGCCATGATGCCCCATGAATGGCGCAGCGGTCACGGCGAAACCGATATGGCGAATACCAATAAAATGATCCAAAGCTACGAAGGCATGACCGGCCTGAAAACAGGTTTTACCCGGCTGGCCAAATATTCGCTTTCCGCCACAGCCACCCGCGGCGACCTCACCTTAATTGCCGTGATTATGGGCGCCGAAACCAAAGATATCCGCACCGCCGAAATCACCTCTTTGCTAAATTATGGCTTTGCCACCTACGGCTTTTTACATATGGAAACCGATCAGGAAAAGGTGGGAGACGTTCCTGTGTATGGCGCTACCGCCGAGAGCGTACCCGCTCTGATCTCCGGCGACGTGAATGTCTTAACAACCAAGGAAACGGCGTTAACGCCTGACGCATTGACGCGCGAAATCACCTATGCGCAGGATCTTTCTCTTCCTATTCAAACCGGCGATACCATAGGCGAAATCGCCTTTTATGCCGCCGGCAGCCAGCCGGAAGACGCCGCTGCCGCCACCGAGGTAGCCCGGCTGCCGCTCATTGCTGGCGCCGACGCCAGCAAGGCCTCGTTTGGCACTACGCTCCTGCGCCTGGTAAACCGCCTGCTGCGCTAGTGCCCGAAGCGCTCCATAAGCGCTTTAAATCCGGGAAGCGCTCCCTGTACGGTTTGTTTAGCAACGCAAAACGCCAACCTAAAATACCCCGGGCACGCAAACGTGCGCCCCGGCACAACTAAAATCCCGTACTCTTTCGCGGCCTCGCAAAAAACGGTTTCATCGGCTGTAGGCGACTGCGGGAACATATAAAACGCTCCCTGCGGCTCGACCATGGCGTAGCCCATATCGGTGAGCTCGCGGTAGAGTATCTCTTTATTTTCTTTATATACGGTCATGTCGGAAAGCGCGTCCGCGCAGCGGCCAATCACCTGCTGCATCAGCGAAGGCGCATTCACAAAGCCCAAAATGCGAATGGCCACGGCCGCAGCGGCCGCTACCTCTTCAAACGCGTCCATGGTAGGCGCGATCAGCAGGTAGCCAATGCGCTCTCCCGGTAGCGACAGAGATTTACTGTACGAATAGCAAACAAACGTATTGTCATAATACTGCGGCAGAAAGGGTACCGCCGCGCCGTCAAAAACGATTTCCCGATAGGGCTCGTCGGAAATTAAATAGATGGCGTGGCCGTACTCTTTTTCTTTTTGCCTTAGCAGCTGCGCCAGGCGCTCTATGTCCGCCGGCGGATAAATAACTCCGGTCGGATTATTCGGACTATTGATAATTAGCGCCTTCGTCTTAGCCGTAATCTTAGACTCTATATCGGTCAAATTAAGAGAAAAGTTTGGAATATCCGGCGCAACAATGACCGGTACCCCCTGATAGTTTTGCATATAATGGATATATTCTCCAAAAAACGGAGCCAGCAGCAGCACCTCGTCGCCCGCTTCTATAATAGTCTTAAGAGCAATGTTAAGCGAGCCCGCAGCCCCCACCGTCATAATCAAATGCTCCCGCGTGAGCGCCGTGCCAAAACGCCGGTTTAAATTTTGCGCGACCTGATCGCGCACCTCTTCATATCCTACATTGCTCATATAGCCATGCAGCCGGATCGGATCCTCTTCTTGCAAAATGGCTATGGCCGCTTCCTTAATCTTTTCCGGCGGCGGCGTATTCGGGTTGCCCAGCGAGAAATCAAAAACATGATCTTTCCCGCGCTCCCGCGCCATTTTCTTTCCTTCTTCAAACATAGCTCGAATGGCCGAGCCGCTTTCTGTTAATTCCTTCATATGTTTGGCAATCATTTCTGATCCCTCGCTTTCTGTATGGTTTCCTTGGAAAATGCAATCAGCACGCCTCTTTCAAAAATAGGAAGCTGGCTGCCCCAAACCTCTCGTAACACGGTTTCTCCGGCATACGTTTCATCGGCCACAATTTCCCAGCACTCCGGCATGGAGCGCCCCGACCGGCTCTCTAGCTGAATTGTATGGCGGTAGGGCCCTGCGTTAAAACAGATGGCGGCCATAACCGGTTCGCCTACTTTTTTGCCTTCCAGCGTATATGCCACAACATACTCTTCCAAAGTCGTAAAATGAATGCTTTTAACACTGCGATTACTAAATTCCATAAATGGCGAAAAATATTTGCGAATCCGGATTAGCCCTTGGTAATACCGGAGCAGCTCCGCAAACGTAATGGTACGTTCCCAGTTGAGCGCGTTAATGCGGTCAAGCGAACGATAACTGTTGGCATCGCCATACTTGGTGCGTCCAAATTCCTCGCCGCTTTGAAAAAAAGAAATGCCCTGCGAGGTCAAAATTAACGCCGCCGCCATTTTATTCACGGCAATGCGGATCAGCTCCGGCGTATCGTACCCCGAACCGTCGCCCTGCACCGTCAGCGTAATCTTATCCCATAGCGTAAAATTATCGTGACTAGAAACATAGGTAACGACCTGCGACGGCGTTTTAAATAGCCGGCCCGGGCCGGAATGCGCTCGAATAGCCCATTCTAACTGATTTTCCTGCTCACAGCCGCCATTCACAAAGCCGGTATGCCGCACGTCAAAGGCGCTGCCTTTGATACAATCGCGCGTTTCGTCGTCGAAAAAGGCAATGCGCCGGCTCATCTGCTCCGCATTCCATTTATTCGCCGGTATAACTCCTTCGGGCATACAGGGCGTAAGGGCCGACCACGGCTCGCCATACATGAGCTTATACCACCCCTTAGGCTGCGCATCCAGCTCCCAGCGAATCTGATTCATGGTGTCTACGTCGTGAACTCCCATTAAATCGAAACGAAAACCGTCAATATGATATTCGCTTGACCAATACAAAATAGAATCCAGCATATACCGCCGCATCATAAATCGCTCCGAAGCCGTCTCGTTGCCGCAGCCAGACGCATTGCCAAAATGGCCGTCGGCCGTTATGCGGTGGTAATAATAAGGAACGGTTTTATGAAACCAAGACTTTTGCGTATGGTACGTATGATTATACACCACGTCCATAATTACGCCGATCCCCGCTTTATGCAGCGCTAAGATCATAGCTTTCATTTCCCGAATGCGCACGCTGCCGTCATACGGATTGGTGGCATACGAGCCTTCCGGCACATTATAATTGAGTGGATCATACCCCCAGTTATACTGCTCTTTTTCCGGATGCGCCTCGTCAATGGTCGCGAAATCAAAAACCGGCATCAGGTGCACATGGGTAATCCCCAGCTCTTTTAAATAATCCAGTCCCGTTGGGTGAACACCGTCATGATTCACCGTGGTTCCCGTCTCCGTAAACGCTAAAAATTTTCCTTTATGTCGCATACCGGAACTAGCGGCAATGGAAAAATCTCGCACATGGGTTTCCCAAATAATGGCATGCGTAGAAGGCTGGTTAAACACATAGGCGTCGTCTTCCCAGCCATCCGGATTGGTTTGCTTTAGATCTACTACCATACTGCGAAGGCCATTAACGCCGGCAGCTTTCGCATATACATCGGCCGTCTCCTGCGTCTGTCCCAGGGCGGTTACCGTATACGTATAATAGACGCCGTGATACTGCCCGGGCAGCGTAAGCTGCCATACGCCCCTGTCCGCATACTGCAAAGGATAGCGTCCCAGCTCCTTCGCGCCCGGCTCCTCATTACTGCCGGTTGTATACAGCGTAAGACAGACTGCCTCGGCCACCGGCGACCATACCTTCCATGTCGTCGCCTCTGGCGTATACGTAGCTCCCAGATCATGCCCCTGATAATGGTAGGCTTCAAACTGGGGCGAGGTATATAACGCCGTCAGCTCCTGCGGAGACCGCAAATTCAAGATTGCCTCCGTCATAACTGCTTAGCCTCTGCATATAAAAGCCGGTACAGCGTAGGCTCCACCTGATATTGCCGCATAGCCTGTTCTACCCGTTCTTTAGCTTTTACATCGGCCGTGCCGGTTTTAACCGCGCGCAGCAGCAAATTCTTGGGAGAATGCTCCATATCAATAAATTCCAGCGCATCCACGCGGTACCCCTGTGCCGCTAATAAATCCGCCCGAAGCGCGTCGGTAAGCAGGGCCGCGAAGCGCTGTTTCAGCAGGCCATGCTGCGTTAATGTACCGTCGCTTTGTTTTTTCATTTGCCCTGCTAGCTCATGCTGACAACAAGGAACACTGAAAATTCTTTGGGTCTGCCAGCGCATCGCGTTATACAGCGCATAATCCGTTGCCGTATCGCAAGCATGCAGACTAATTACCATATCTACCGGCCCCTCAGGCTGATAAGCGGCAATATCGCCGATTTCAAAATGAAGATTGCCATAGGCATAGCGGCTGGCAATTTGCCGGCAGTTCTCAATGACATCGGCTTTCAGATCGAGCCCGGTCATATGCACCTCTATGCCGCGTATTTCTGTTAAATAATAATAGAGCACAAAAGTGAGGTACGATTTACCACAGCCAAAGTCGATAATACGCAGCGCCCGGGTCTGCGGTTCAATGCTTTCGCCGATCAGCTCAATCAGGCGATTGATCTGCTTAAATTTGTCATAGCGGGAAGCAATCACCTGTCCGTTTGGCGTAACCACGCCCAAGTCGATCAGCGGCTGCGGCGCCAGTTCTGCCGGCAGCACATAATGCTTTTGACGGTTCTGACCCGCCGGCGTCTTATCCTGAGCCTTCGCCATGTTTTCCCCCGTGCGGGGGCGTTTTTTAAAAAGTACTTTTCCTTTTTTAGATATTTTTATCAGATACGTCGCTTCTTTAGTAAAACCATCGAGCTGGGTATACTCCTGCTGCAGGGCATGCTGCAGCGCCTGCGCCAAATCGCCCGGCTCAATATTTTCGTGAAAGGCCTGCTTATCGGTAAAACGCTCCATTTGCATCATACGGTGGTTTTGAATCAGCATCGGCCGTATCGTCATTTTCCGATAGGGAAAATTTTTGGTTTTCGGATTGCTGAGAATCAGCTTTTCAATGTCCTGCCGGACAATTTGCTGAATCATCTCCTGAATTTCCATACGCAATCTTCTCCTTTGTATTTCATCACGCCAAAGATAGGAGGCTGCACTTGTAGCCCCCGGTATCCGCCAATTTCACTATTATGGGCCATTGTATCATATTCTGCGTGAGAATGCAATTCACCATTTTCTTTT
>CALWPV010000060.1 GCA_944383515.1 uncultured Clostridia bacterium | reverse complement strand
GCGGGATATTTTCTAACTCTATTTGTTGCATACAGACAACTCTGCATCGCGGACATTTTCGCAGCTTGCTTGTACTAATACTGCTAGACGAAGCCCTTTCCGTCTCCATTCGTCATAATTCCTGCCGTACAGGGAAAAACCTATCCCCATTTGGACAAAAAGTTTTGGTCATGCAGAGACGGTTCTACCTCCGTCGCAATAAAAAATATCGAACAGAGGCAGAAGTCCATCCCTTTTCAGCTTGATATTTTTCAACTCTATTTATCACACACAGATAACTTCATGGAACAGACATTTTCACAACTTGCTCGTACTGCACTTCCCAAACTACTGTTATCCAAAGCCCTTTCCATCTCCATTCGTCATAATTCCCGCCACGCGGGAAAAACCTATCCCCATTTAGACAAAAAGTTTTGGTCATGCAGAGACGGATTTATCTCTGTCGCAACAAAAAATGCCAAACAGATGCAGGGACATATCTTTATTTGGCTTGGCATTTTCCAGTAGTTCCGTTCCGTCACTCTACCGCTGCGTCTCACAAGGTAGACTTTGAAAGTTATTAGCAGCCACTCCCACAGACTAACGGCATACTCGCAATACAACAAAAGGAGCCGTCGCACCTAGCGACAGCTCCGTAATTAAAAATCTTTATGCCTCTTTGCCGACTCGTCTTTGGATCCACTTTACACATTCTACAATCGGAATCACGCTCACCGCAAGAAGCAGCGATACGCCATACTCCGGCAGGCTAATGTGCTCGAAGCCAAAAGCATTCGATAGGAAGGGCACATAAATAACCAGCAGCGTCAGTACAAAGCTTCCTAACATTGCGCCCCAGAGCGCTTTATTGTGGCTGTGTAAACGGAATACGCTGCCACGCTGACTCCGCATATTAAAGCTATGGAAAATCTCGGCCATACTCATGGTCAAGAACGCCATTGTGGTACCGTCTGCACTCTGCGTCAGTTCCCACACGCCGCTTTCCATATAGTGCCCAATCACGTACGCGGCCAGCGTCAATACCGCCACCATTAGGCCCTGGTATAGTACATCTACGCCAAGTCCATGGGCAAAAATGCCGTCTTTCGGATCCCGCGGCGCTTTTTTCATAATATCGTCTTCCGCCTTCTCAAGGCCAAGAGCCAACGCCGGGAACGTATCGGTAATCAAGTTAATCCACAGAAGATGCACCGGACTCATAAGCACAAAGCCAAAGAGCGTTGCCACGAAAATACTTACCACTTCGCTCAGGTTGGACGCCAGCAAAAACTGAATCGCCTTACGAATATTGGCGTAAATTCTCCGGCCCTCTTTCACCGCGCCCACAATCGTCGCAAAGTTATCGTCGGCCAGCACCATATCCGCCACATTTTTCGTTACATCCGTACCCGTAATGCCCATGCCTACGCCAATATCTGCCGTTTTTAAACTGGGCGCGTCATTCACGCCGTCACCCGTCATAGCCGTAATGCAGCCATTATCCTTCCATGCCTTAACAATGCGCACCTTATGCTCCGGCTGTACACGGGCATACACGCCATATTCTTTTACTTTTTCCTTCAGCTCTTCATCGGAGAACCGATTTAGCTCCATACCGGTAATCGCCTGGCTATCCGACTCGATAATCCCCAGCTCTTTCGCGATCGCTACCGCTGTATCCTTATGATCACCGGTAATCATAACCGGGCGAATACCGGCCTGCCGGCACTCCTCAAGAGCCGGAAGCACCTCCGGCCGCACCGGATCAATCATGCCCGTAAGACCAACAAAAATAAGATCTTTCTCCCAGTTTTCCGGCTCATGATCCGCCGGAACCTCTTCATACAGCCGCTTAGACGCCGCCAAAACGCGCAGCGCCTTATCCGCCATACGCTTATTCTCCGCTAAAATCTGCGCGCACTTCTCGTCCGTCAGCGGCAACACCTTGCCATTCTCTTCATACTGCACGCAGCGTTTCAAAACCTCGTCCGGCGCGCCCTTCGTATACTGCACGTACGCCGCGCCCACATCCGGCGCCGCCTTATGCAGCGTACTCATCATCTTACGCATGCTATCAAACGGAATCTCGTCAACACGCGGCTCCGCTTCCTGCAGCTCCGTCTTAGGGTGGCCAATCGCCGTTGCATAGTTTACCAGCGCGCATTCTGTCGGCTCGCCTTCCGCCTCACCGCTCGCGCCTATTTTCGCATCGCTACAGAGCGCCATGGCTCGCGCCAACGGCAGCTCCTCGCCAAAATGCTCTACCACCGTCATTCGATTCTGCGTCAGCGTTCCCGTCTTATCGCTGCAGATCACCTGCGCGCAGCCCAGCGTTTCCACCGCCGTAAGGCGCCGAATCACCGCATTTTGCTTCGACATATTCGTCACGCCAATCGACAGCACCACCGTAACCACAGTAGCCAGGCCCTCCGGAATAGCCGCTACCGCTAGGCTTACCGCCACCATAAACGTCTCCAAAATGGCCTCTAAATGGAAATCGCCTTCTTTAATTAAACTAAACGCAAAAATGAATACGCAAATTCCCAAAACCAAATAGCTCAGCGTCTTACCCAGCTGCGCCAGCTTCCGCTGCAGCGGCGTGCTCTCCTCCACCGTATTGGCTAAAACCGAAGCAATTTTACCCATTTCGGTATCCATACCGGTGCCGGTAATCACTGCCGCACCGCGGCCAAACACGACGGTGCTTCCCATATAAACCATATTCTTACGGTCGCCCAGCGGAACCTCTTCACCGCCACCTTCCAGAACCTTCAGCACCTTGTTAACCGGTACGCTTTCGCCCGTTAGCGCGGCCTCTTCAATCTTCAGACTCGCATTTTCAATAATACGACCGTCGGCTGGCACCGCGTCGCCCGCCTCCAGCACAACTACGTCTCCCGGCACCAGCTCGTCGCTACGCACCGTTTTCTGCACGCCGGCACGCACCACCTTACAGGTAGCCGCCGTCATGTCCTGCAGCGCTTCAATCGCCTTTTCCGCTTTGCTCTCCTGGTATACGCCCAAAATCGCATTGAGCAGGACTACCAGCGCAATAATAATAACATCGGTAAAACTCTCACCCGAAATAACAGCGGTAATTGCCGATACCACGGCTGCCACCATTAAAATGATCAGCATGGGATCCTTCAGCTGCTCCAGGAAGCGCTGCCAATTCGTTACTTTAGGCGCCTCCTTCAGGCGATTCGGTCCGTACTTGGCCCGCCTTGCCTCGGCCTCGGCCTCCGTCAATCCCTGCGGGCTTGACTTCTGCTCCTGCAGTACGGCTTCAAACGTTTGTTCATAGGGTTTCATAAGTTCCTCCTTTATTGCTTGCGCCTCGACATTTGCCGGTTTAACTAAAAACGACGAGACCTAAAACTATGTAAGTCTCGTCGTTTCATTTAAGCCAGGTTTTATGTAAACCATGCATGTTGACTTAAACCGCAAATGGCTTTGCGCTAACTACTCCCTTAACCTGTATTATAGCGTTCTTTCACCGGGGCGTCAACCCTTTCTTTACTCTAAACCTTCGCTTCCCGCATTCGCTTCGTCTTTTCCTTGCTTAAGCGTATCCTGAAGTACGTCTATAAATTCGTCGCCCGTAATCGTCTCATATTGATACAAATACTGCGCTAACGAATTGAGTTCTCGCATATGGGCACGCAGCAAAGACTCCGCTTTAGCATACTGCTCCTTCACCACGGCAATCACCTTTTTATCAATTTCCGTAGCCGTTTCCGGAGAACAAGCCAGCGATGCATCGCCGCCCAAATACTGATTGCTCATTGTTTCCAAGGCAACCATGCCAAATTCATCGGTCATACCAAAGCGCGTTACCATGGCGCGCGCCAGCTTTGTCGCCTGTTCAATGTCATTGGACGCTCCCGTAGTCACCGAATGGAAAATCAAATCCTCCGCTACCCGGCCGCCGGTCAGCGTTGCAATTTTATTCTCAATCTCTTCTTTAGACATCAGGTTGTGATCGTCTTCTTCCACCTGCATGGTATAGCCAAGCGCTCCCGAAGTACGCGGAATAATCGTAATCTTCGTTACCGGCGCCGAATGGCTTTGCAGCGCCGCCACCAGCGCGTGTCCAATCTCGTGGTACGCCACAATAATCTTCTCGTGATCCGACAAAATCGCATTTTTCTTCTGGTAGCCGGCAATGACCACTTCCACACTCTCTTCTAAATCTGGCTGCGTCACAAATTTACGGCCGGCCCGCACCGCTCTTAGCGCCGCTTCATTCACCATATTCGCCAGCTCCGCGCCCGAAGCGCCCGCCGCCATTTTGGCAATCACGCTAAAGTCCACGTTGTCCGCAATTTTCACTTTCTTCGCATGTACTTTTAAAATTGCCTCACGCCCTTGCAAATCCGGCAGCTCTACCGGAATCCGGCGGTCAAAGCGGCCAGGCCGCAAAAGGGCCGGATCGAGCGAATCGGGACGGTTTGTCGCGGCCAGAATAATAACACCCTTACTGGCGTTAAATCCATCCATTTCCGTCAGCAACTGGTTGAGCGTTTGCTCGCGCTCGTCATTGCCGCCAATGTTGCCGACTCCGTCACGCTTTTTACCAATGGTATCGATCTCGTCAATAAACACGATACAGGGGGCTTTTTCGTTGGCCTGCTTAAACAAATCCCGCACCTTGGCCGCGCCCATACCTACAAACATTTCTACAAATTCCGAACCGGAAATCGAGAAAAACGGCACATGCGCTTCTCCGGCCACGGCCTTAGCCAATAGAGTTTTACCTGTACCAGGAGGCCCCACCAGCAAAGCGCCTTTAGGAATAGAAGCTCCAATTTCCGCATAGCGCTGTGGGTTATGCAGATAATCCACAATCTCCGTTAAAAGCTCTTTCGCCTCGTCTTCACCCGCGACATCGCTAAAGCGAATGCCATCGGTCGACTGCACATACACTTTGGCGTTGCTTTTACCAAACGACATAAAATTGCCGCCGCTGCCCATGCCGCCGGAACCCATTTTTTTCATAAGCGACTTCATGAGCCAGTTTCCCAGAAGGGCAAAAATTACCAGCGGCAAAACCCAGCTCAAAATGAAGCTAAGAATGGGGGACATTTCTTCTACTATCGGCGAACCAAAAGTAGTAATGCCCGCATTTTTCAAACGATCCACTAAAAACGGATCCTCCATGCGCCCCGTTGTGTAATAATTAACCGGATCACTATTATCGGCAAAAACAATTTCTGTATCCGTTACCTGTACCTCTGACAATTCGCCATTTTCCGCCATCTGGAGAAACTGACCGTAGTCAACCTCTTCTACCTGCGGACTGAGCATGCGAGGAAATAAAAATATATTTAAGAGCATCATTACAATCATAACGATTAAGATGTAAAAGATCATTGGCTTTCTCGGTGTTTTTATCTCTTGCATGACTTCCTTCCTTTCTATAAATAATCTGGGCCATATAATAGCAAAATATTATGAATTTAGAAAATATAATTTTTGAACAATTTATGAAATACCCAAAAAAGAGGGTATTCTCATTTAGAAATACCCTCCCTGTTTCACAATAACTCTTTACCCGCAAAAATATGTGTGCTCTCTACTACCCACTGCATGCGGTGATACAGCCGAATGGCCGGATTGCCAACCACAACCCAAAGGTAAATTTTCTGGTAGCCCCGGCTAAACAGTTCGTTGGTAGCAAAAAGTAACAGCTTTTTACCAATGCCCTGCCCCTGCTTGTCTACCCGCACCGCGATACAATCGATCTCGTCTTCGTCCAGCGAGACAAAGCCAATAATCTCACCTTGCTGCCGATACACAAACAAATGAGAGGCATTGTCTAAGTACTCACGCCGCTGCTGCTCGCTAGGCGGCTCCGGTACCGGGTTCGGAAATCCCGCCTTTTGCCGCATCTGGTAAAATGCCTCGCTTACCAGCTTCTGCACCTCTTCGTAATCTTCGTCTCGGTAAGGTTCTACCGGCATAGCGTCTACCGGGCAGCGCTCCCCGCAATACGACATATACCGCGAAGCAAAATACGGTACCAACCCTTTTACCTCGGCAAACGCTATTTCCGCAGGATTTTTTTCAAAATCACAGATCAGCTTGCGGATCCCTTGCTGCGTCATTCTTTCTTGCAGCCGCCAAAGTAACGTACTGCCAATCCGCCTTCTTCGCGCATCCGGATGCACAAACACCTGGCACATAGCGCGCCCCTCAGGATCTGCTTCTCCATGAAATCCACAGCCTACCAGGCGATCGCCCTCTATCGCTACCAAACCGTTTTGCGGGAAACGGCGCAGGCAATATTCCAGAGAGCTTGGCCTCAGATGAAACTCATCTAGCATCTGCAAAATCACCTCTTGATCTTGCTCCTGGTAGGCCCTATAGTTTATTTCCATTTAATATTCTCCTGATTTCTCGGTTTAGGCTGCGGCGCATCCACGCTATGCCCTACTAAAAGCCCCAGCACAAACTCATAGTTTTCGGAAACGCCAAGCCGCTTCTGCCATTTTTTAGCCCCTTCTTCGGACAGCAAATAATCGGCCGTGCAGCCGATAATAACCGATCCAAGGCCCAGCGCATGCGCTGCCAGCGTCGCGTTTTCCGTAGCTAAAGCCGCGTTAGCCGCGCTCCAGCGGTTATCCTTCAGTGCATAAAACAGTAAAAAACAGGGAGCGCCATAATGAAAGCCCTCACGGCCCGCATCCTGCGCCAACTCTTCAATCCAGGCTTTATTGTCGATCACGGCGATCTGCGTGGTTTGCTGATTGATCGCTGACGGCGCCCAAAGCGCGCACTGCACAATCGTGTTAATCTCTTCCGCCGAAAGAGCCTCTTCCCGATAACTGCGGTGGCTACGGCGCTGGAGTAACGCGTCTACTACGTCATTATGAATTAGTTTTTCCATGATCTCTCATTCCTCTCTTTTTTGGGGGACATTTTCGTTGGCATGTCCTCGTGAAATCCTATAAGACTGCTTATCCGTTTACTCTCTGAATTGTTATTATTGTACTCGAAGCAAGCATAAATTGCAAGTACTTTTATTCATATCATTCAGAAGGACCTCAGCAATTCTCCTAGCTCTGCCACCGAGCTTACCACGTAATCAGCGCCCGCCTTTTCCAGCTCTCCCGGCTCCGCGTAGCCAAACGACACGCCAACGCTCGTCAGGCCGCAGCGCTTGGCGCCCAGAATATCGTGCCGCCGGTCGCCCACCATAACCGCCTTCTCTCTGCTCTCTGTGAGTGCAAGGCGGCGCAGCACCTCTTCAATGACTTCTGCTTTATCACTGCGCCGCCCGTCTAGCTCGCTGCCAACCACCACCGTAAAATACGGCGCCAAATGGTAATGCTCCAAAATTTTCTTAGCAAATACCCCCGGTTTCGACGTGGCCAGGCACAGCGTTTTACCGGCGCCCTTTAACTCACCCAGCATCTCGTGCACGCCCTCGTACACGCCGTTTTCAAAAATGCCTACTTCGGCAAACCGCTGCCGGTAGCGCTGCACCGCGCGCTGCGCCTCCGCTTCGTCAAATCCGTAATACTCCTGGAAAGACTGCACCAGCGGCGGTCCGATAAAACAGGTTAACTTTTCCAAATCCGGCTCCTGTATGCCAAAATCCTCCAGCGCATACTGCACGCTCTTGGTAATACCCTCCTTCGGGTCTGTAATCGTGCCGTCTAAATCAAATAAAATATACGGTTTCTCCATAGTTTCTCTCAGCATTCGTCTCTCCATTCCCAATAAAAATTCATGCTCAGCGTAGCGCGCCCGGCTGCTGCCCGCGGCTATCACCCTGTGACAAGGCACCACCAGCGGAAACGGTGTCGCCGCCATGGCGCTTCCCACTGCGCGGGCCGCTTTAGGCCGCCCCACCATGCGCGCCACTTCGCCATAACTGCGCGTCTGGCCATACGGAATTTCACGCACGGCCTCCCACACCCGTCTCTGAAACGCCGTTCCTCGCGCCGCGAGCGCTACGTCAAATTGCCGGCGCGCGCCGGAAAAATATTCCCGCATCTCGCCTTTCAGCCGATTGGCCAGAGGTCCCGGTTCCCACTGCGCCTGAGCGCCCTTTGCACGCTCAATGGCGTACAGCGCGGTTTCTGTGCAAACAATGCGATACAGCCCCAAAGGGGTATCGCATAAGGCTTCCTGTAAAACCATACGCCCTCCTTTTTCCAAATTGCATAAACAGCGCCCCTATGTTACAATACCTTTAAAGAACGACAGCAAGAAATACGCAAGAAAAAAGCTCCCGTCCCAGAGCTTTTCTGGGACAAGAGCTTTCCGTTAATCTTCGAAGTCAAACAGATCGGCGTTGCGATTTTGAAATTCGTGGTAGACGGCTTCCAGCTCTTCTTCGCTTTCAAGGCCCACATACGTTTCGGTTTCACCGCTCTCGTCCGGAACAATCCGGTATAGCTGCACCATTGGATCGTCTTCTTCCTCGCTTACGGGAATAATGGCGATATATTCTTTACCGCCATAGGGTACAACGTCTAATAGCTCAAACTGCACTTCGTTTCCCTGCTCGTCGGTTAAGGAAATAATGCTGTTCATTTCTTCGTTATGATTTTCCTGATTACTCATGATTTCTCCTTTTTGACTTATCATTCTGTTTGGGTATTTTATCATATTTTATTGCTGAAAGGAAGACTTATCGCTATGATTTTTCAAAAAATTCTTCCCGCCCTTGTTCCGGAAGAAAGGAGCGTCTGGAACCGTTTGGCCGCCAGCCCGCTTCCTCTTGTGCTCTACGGAACGGGCGACGGCGCCGACAAGATTCTTGCTGTGTTTAAGCGCTATGGCATACAGGCCGCCGGCATTTTTGTTAGCGACGAATTTTACCGCGGGCAAACCTTTCAAGGGTTTACCGTGCAGCGCCTGGCGGACCTAGAGGCGCGCGGCGGCGACTTTCTTATTGTGGTTGCCTTTGGCTCCCGTCTGCCGGCGCTTTGGGATCGCGTCATGCATATGGCTGCCCGCCACCCTCTGGTGATTCCCGATGTACCGGTGTACGGCGAAGATCTTTTCACTAGCGCCTACGCCAGACGCCACTATGATCAGCTGCAGCTAGCCTACTCGCTGCTGGCCGACGAAGAGTCGCGGCGTGTTTTTGCCGAGGTGTTACAATATAAGCTCGACGGCGAGGTATCGCATCTGATTGCTACGGTTTCTGATCGCCAGGAGGATTTAGCCACGCTGCTGCGCCTTAGCGAAGAGGAACATTACCTTGACCTTGGCGCCTACCGAGGCGATACCATAGAAGAATTTCTTACGCTCACGCAGGGCCGTTATGCTTCCATTACCGCGCTGGAGCCCGACCCGCGTTCTTTTAAAAAGCTGCACGCGTATGCGCATGCGATGCCCCATACTACGCTGCTGGCCTGCGGCGTAGCCGAAGAGCCTAAGACGCTGCCCATGCAGGTGGGCCGGGGCCGGGGCACTGCGGCCGGCGGAACCGCTTCGGTGCCCTTTACCAGTGTAGACGCCCTGCAAAAACCTTTTACGTATATTAAAATGGACGTAGAGGGTATGGAAGCAGCCGCGCTGCTCGGCGCGGCTACAACCATACGGCGCTACCACCCCAAGCTCTCCATCGCCTGCTATCACCGCAGCGAAGATTTATTTCGGCTGCCTCTGTTGCTGCACCGTCTGAACCCGGCATACCGTATGTATTTACGGCGCAGCCGGTGCTTTCCCTGCTGGGAACTGAATTTATATTGTATAGATCGCTAATGCGCTTCGGAAAGGAGGATAGTGTGAAAAATCAGCTCGAATAGCTGATTTTTCACACGGCTATTTGTGCCGAAACGCCACAAATAGCTTCTTTCGCAGGCGCAAATTTTAAATTCGCGCCGCGACCTCCGCGCTAACGCGCTTCGGAAAGGAGGAAATTATGCGAATTTTATTAGCGGAAGACGAGCGGGATTTAAACCGGATTATAGCCAAAAAACTGACGGCCGACGGATATAGCGTGGACTGCTGTTTTGACGGCGCCGAGGCGCTCGACTATGCTGCTTCGGCTGATTATGACGTTATGGTTTTAGATATCATGATGCCTAAGCTAGACGGTCTTGCTGTGCTGCGCACGCTGCGCCAGCGCGGAGACGCCACGCCGGTACTGCTGCTGACGGCGCGCGACGCCGTGCCCGACCGGGTAAAAGGGCTCGACAGCGGCGCCAATGATTATCTGGTCAAGCCATTTTCGCTGGAAGAGCTGGCAGCCCGCCTGCGCGCCCTCACCCGTACGCGTTATGGCCAGGCCAGCGCGGCGCTTACGGTAGCCGACCTGACGCTGGACAGCGCCTCCCACACCGTTACCCGCGGCGGCCGGCCCATTACCCTGTCGGCCAAAGAATTTCAGCTGCTGGAATACCTGATGCACAACCAGGGGCGGGTTTTGTCGCGCGAGCAAATTGAAAATCACATTTGGAACTTCGACTACGAAGGCGGCACCAATGTAGTCGACGTATATATCAGCTACCTGCGCAAAAAGATCGACGGCGGCCAGGCAGTGAAACTGATTCATACCGTGCGCTCGCGCGGCTATGTGTTAAAAGAAGGAGACCCCTCCACATGAAACACTTTTCAATCCGCGTAAAAATGACGCTGTGGATTACCGCCGCCCTGCTGCTGGTGGCCGGGCTCACACTCGCCGCTACCCTGGGGATCAGCGGTCAAATGCTGCAAAAAACCATTCGCGACAATTTAATAGAAACTGTAGAGCATAATGTCGACGAAGTCGAATACTTTGCCAGCTTAGAAGCCATTTACGAAACGCAGGATGTTGACTCGTACATTCGCTACCAAGAAGGCTACCTGGAAATTGACGACGACTTTCTCGACGAAGTAAACGAAGTCTACACCGCGCTCTACGACAGTAACGGGGCGCTCCTATATGGCGAAAATCCCATTGCCCCAGAAAACGCCTCGCTAAAGCTCACCAACTCCCGCCTGCAACAAATCACCGTTAACGGCACCCTGTATTATGCGTTCGACCGCGCGCTCTCCGCCGAAGGCACCCAGGGACTATGGCTGCGCGGCGTTGTCTCCGAGTCGCAAGGCTCCCTGCAGATCTCCCGCATTACCAGCCTCACGCTAGTGCTTCTTCCCGTACTCATTGTGCTGGCCGCCGCCGGCGGCTATCTGCTGGCCCGGCGCGCGCTCTCTCCCATTAGTCAAATTGCCGATACCGCACGGCAAATCGGGCAGAGCGGCGACCTGAGCCGGCGCATTACTCTGGGCCCCGGCGGCGACGAACTGCATCAGCTAGCCGATAGCTTCAACGACATGTTCGACAAGCTAGGTCGCGCCTTTGAAGCCGAACGCCAATTCACTTCCGACGCTTCTCACGAGCTCCGTACCCCCATGGCTGTAATCAGCGCCGAGTGCGAATACGCCCTAGAACGGCCTCTTACCGAAGCAGAATATCAGGAATCGCTACAGGTTATTCACCGGCAGAGCCGGAAAATGACACGGCTCATTCAAGATATGCTAGATTTTGCAAGGCTGGAATCTGCGTCTTCCCGCTATGAAATGGCTCCGTTGGATCTGAGCGCCCTGACCCAGACGCTTTGCCAGGATATGGCCTTCATTCGTGACAAGGGCATTACCCTCACCTGGGAAACGACCGACGCTCTCATGGTCTATGGCAACGAAGCGCTGCTATCGCGCCTGCTCAGCAATTTAATTAGCAACAGCTATCGCTACGGCAAGGAAAACGGCTACATCCGGGTTCGCGCCTTTGCGCGCGCTGGCGAAGCGATTCTTTCTGTGGAAGACGACGGAGCCGGCATTGCGCCGCAGGAGCAGGAGAAAATTTTCCGCCGGTTTTACCAGAGCGACGCGTCCAGGAGCGGAACCGGACTGGGGCTCGGCCTCTCTATGGCGAGTGAAATTGCGCGGTTTCACCACGGGCGTATTACGGTGCGCAGCGAGGTAGGACGCGGCAGTACATTTGAAGTTTTTTTGCCTTTGGCGGAAAAAATTTGATTTTCTAATGTTGTTTTAATGTTTCTCGGGTATGATACTGGCAAACGAAAGGAGCTGACAGATATGATTAAAAAACTTTTTAGTACCCCTAAACGGGCCATTATCAGTACTGCCTGCATCGCTGTAGTAGTGGTGGCGATTGCTGTAGGTATTTTCTTTGCTACCGGGCTGTTTGCCAGAAGTTCGTCCATTGGCGAGGCTAACGCGCAAAATTTCGCGTTTACCGACGCGGGCGTAGATCCCGCTTCCGCGCAGCTGGTAAAAACCAGCTTTGACCGCGAGAACGGACGCTATATTTATGAAGTTGAGTTTTACGCGAACGGTGTGGAATATGAGTACTGGATCGATGCCGAAAACGGCGCGGTACTCAGGCGCGATAGCGACGGCCAGGTAGCCGGCGGCGGTTCTGCCGCGCAGGCCTCCATTAGCGAAGAAGAGGCAAGAAACGCTGCTTTAGCAGACGCCGGAGTGGATGCGTCTGACGCTACGTTTATTACCACGCGCTTGGACTATGACGATGGCCGCTCGGTGTATGACGTTGAATTCTATACCGCTACCCAGGAGTACGATTACGAGATTGACGCGACGACCGGCGCGGTATACAGCAAAAAAACCGAGAGTTTCCAAACGGGCACATCCGGCGCGGACGCCAATGCTGCCAGCGCTAGCATTAGCGTAGACGACGCCAAAGCAGCGGCCGTGGCCGACGCGGGTCTCTCCCTAAGCGACGTTACATTTTCTAAGGCCAAACTAGAACGCGACGACGGCCGCACGCTCTATGAAATTGAGTTTTATCAAGGCAGCACGCAATACGAATACAGCATTGACGCCACTACCGGCGCAGTTCTGGAGTATGAAACAGACGCCCACTAAACTGCTAGGAGCAGAAAGGATTGCAAAAGACCCGTCTGTAAAAGGCTATAATGATCTTGACGAATTATTTGCCGCCCTAAAAAAATGAAAAAAACAAAGTACACCGTCAAGTACACAAAAGACCACACAGCAGACTCTGTAGCCTGTTGTGTGGTCTTTCTTTTGGCACCGCTTGAGGACGTCACTCAAAAATTACTGTTTTCAATAATCCCTAAGTGAACGCCTCTCACTCAGGCGTCTTTTTCTTTTGTGCCCTCACCAGCACACGATTCCAAGAGCGGATGTTTTTGAATCCAGTTTTTAATTTTTTCAAATGTGTCTTGGCTAATATCGTGTTCAATGCGGCAGGCTTCTTCTGTCGCCACCGATTTTTCAACTCCAATTTTCATGAGAGCCTCTGAAATGAACAAGTGGCGCTCGTAAATGCGCTGCGCAATCGCAAGGCCCTCTGGGGTTAACGTAATATAACCGCTTTCATCCATCACGATATGGCCTCTTTCCCTCAAGTGCTTCATGGCAACGCTAACGCTAGGTTTACTATAATTAAGTTCATTGACAATATCAATCGACCGTACTTCGGGTAATCTCTGACTGAGCATCAATATAGTCTCTAAATAATCTTCTGCAGACTCTTGAATTTTCATCCGTACTTTTTCCTCCTTTGCCGTATCATGAATTATACCCATCATACCAAAAAAGCACAGTAAATTCAAGCATAAAAAACCGCATACGCACGGCGCTCTGGCGCCGCCGTATGCGGAATTTTTCTATATATTATAGCTCGGGAATATCCAGCGTAATCTCCGCGCCGGCTTCAGCCGAGCGGCGGATACCGTCAATAATCGCCTGATTGTAAATAATCTGCTCCGTCGGAACCGGGGCCTTGCCGCCAAACCGAACCGCATCCAGGAACGAACGGATTTTCTTATAGAAAAGCTCATTCGTATCGCTATCGATAATCGGAATCTCGGTCTCTACTTGCGCCTGACCGGCCACCTCGTGATAAATTTTCATGGGGCCGCCTACCGTACCATTCCAGCACTCCGTTGACGGAATTCTCAGACCACCCTTGGTTCCCAGAATAATCGTGTCACCAGGCGTATCCAAGTTCATAGCCCACGCAATTCTAAAGTCAAGAATAATACCGCCTTCCAGACGTACAAACGCAGCGGCGAAATCGTCTACGCTAAATTTCTCGGCATATTCCGGATGCTCCGGATAGTAGCTCGGCTGTGTGCCGAAAAATGCCGATTTGTAGCCCGATACCGTCAGCGGTTTCGGGTAGCCAATGGCGTTCAGCACCATATCCAGGCTGTAGCAGCCAATGTCGCCCAAGGCGCCAATACCGGCGGTTTTGTCCTCAATAAAAGAGGTGCCGTACGGGGTAGGAATACCTCTTCTGCGGCCGCCACCCGTTTGGATGTAGTATACCTGACCCAGCTCGCCCGATTCTACAATCTTTTTAATCATCTGCATATTAGCGTCCAGACGCGGCTGGAAGCCGATAGACAAAATCTTGCCCGATTCTTTTTCAGCCTTTCTCATTTCCAGCGCTTCTTCCAGCGTTACGCTCATAGGTTTTTCGCACAGAACGTGAACGCCTTTTTTCAGCGCGGCAATGGTACACTCTGCATGGGTACGGTTGTAAGTACATACGCTCACTGCATCCAGCTCTTCATTATCCAGCATAGACTGGTGATCGGGATAGCAGCGAACCCCTTCTAATCCCTGCGCTTTGCAGAAAGCTTCGGCCTTACCGGGAACCAGATCGGCAGCGGCTACTACCTCAATATCCGGGCAGCGTTTATAACTTGCCGCATGAGCCTCGGCAATCCAGCCCGTACCAATAATACCAATTTTCAGTTTAGGAAGCGTGCTATAATCGCGCGCCTGCTCGTTGGATTCTTTAAAACGATCCAGAATGTTTGCCATGACAACCTCCATTTATATTGATACAACAGATTTTACAGCTTGGCTCTGCCAGCTGCTTTTGCATTTATTATATAAGGCGCTCTTTCAAATGTCAATGACTTTTTGTAATCGTTTTCAAAATATTTTTGATATCGCTCGCCTACCTCTACCTGGGATTCACGCCATAAAAGAATTGTTTAATTTCGCCAGCCGAAGGATAGGCTAGGGCGTCAATGTCTTTCAGCACTTGCTTTACATTATATCGAATATCCAGCGCTTTTACATGAACCCCACTCTCCCGCGTTATTTCTATTATGCCCGCTCTTGCCACGTCTTTTTCACTGGCCGGACAGCCCAGCGAGCCGCAGCACACCAGCCAGTGGCCATGAATACAGCGGATTGAGCGGCAATGATCGTGTCCATAAACAATCACATCGGCTTGTTCCGAAAGAGCGAGCAATCTCATACGACTGCTTTCCTCGATTGGGAGATACCGCTGTTCTTGGTCCATGGCATAATGTAAAACCATAATTTTTTTACCTTCCACCTCAAGCATCGCCTTTTTCGGCAGCTGATTAATAAAAGCAACAGACTCTGCCGAAAGCTGCCTCTGCTGCCAGCGCTGCCCCTCAATTTCTTCCTCGCCCATGCCCTCTTCATTCGGCACCTGGCTTGGTAGCCCCTGGCGCAGGTATAGCTCATGGTTTCCGCATACTGCCGTTAAATTGGGTAACTGCCGTACGCGCCGCAGAACTTCTTCCGGGCGCGGCCCAATGCCAATAAAATCGCCCGCGCAAATCCACTGCTCGCACTGTTCTTTTTTCAGTGCATCAATCACGGCCTCCAGCGCCAAGTAATTGGCGTGAATATCTGTTATTACTCCAATTTTCAATGGTTAACCTCCCTCTTTATCCGTTTCTAAATTACTTTTTACTTTTCTTTTTCCCATGTTATAATACCCACACAGAACGACCGCAAGAATTCCTACGGAATTCTTGCTAAGTTTGGCGCATGTGCGCCAAACTTATGCTATACTTCCCTTAACATCCATTGGACTAAAAACTTTCAGGAGGGAAACTATGCAAGCAAACGATATCTCCTTAGAACTCCTTAGCAGGCAAAACATAGAAAAAGTTCGCAGCATCCATCGCGAAGACGTTCCAACCTCTTTCGTAGAGGATGCCGATTCTATTTTTGCTCTGACAGAATATGGAACAGCGCACCACCTGGCAGGATGCGCCTACGCTATTCGTTATCAAGACCAATACGTTGGCCTTATTTTAATTGGCGAAGCAATCCCCTGGGAATGCGACCCTCCCGTCATGCGGAAAATGCCTTTCTATCGCATTCTAGGTTTTGTCATAGACAATCGTTACCGAAGCCGTGGCATTGGCGGCGCTGCCTTTGAATTAGCCATTCAAAACGTGTATAACCAATTTGGTGCGCGCCCTTTAGCTTTAGGAGTACACAAAGACAACCATGCCGCCTCTCAATTTTATAAACGGCACGGCTTTCACAAAGCAGACGCCTGGGACGGAGCCGACGAATATTATCTTCGCATGCTATAATACCCACACAGAACGACCGCAAGAATTCCTACGGAATTCTTGCTAAGTTTGGCGCATGTGCGCCAAACTTATGCTATACTAAACTTTCAAAAATTGACTCTGTCTGACTTCCCGCCGCTTCCCACGAGAACTTCTTAGCCACTTGATTCTGCGCATGTTCCACCAACCGCGCACGCAGCGCAACGTCATTATGAACTAACACCAGCTTTTCCGCAAGCTCCTCTTCATGGTCCATGGTAAAAAGAAGGCCACTTACCCCGTCCTGAACCACCTCACGCAGCCCCTCAATGTCCGAAGCAATCACGGCCGCCCCCAGCGCCATGCCTTCCAGCGCGCTGAGCCCCAGAGCCTCCGTTCTACTCGGTACCACATGAATAAGAGACTCCGCCAGCGTCTCGCACACCTCGTCATGCGAAACCTCTCCCCGGAATTGAACCCGCTCCGCAATTCCAAGCTCGTCAGCCAGCCGCATCAAACGCTCTCTATCAGGTCCGTCCCCCATAATCACGAGAAGAGGTGCTTCCTCTACCAATCGCACCATCCGGGCATATGCCTTCAGCAATGTGCTGACTCCTTTAAGCTCTACTAAACGACCGGCAAAGGTGATAAACTTTCTCTTTTTTGGCGCCACAGGCGCAACCTGAACGCCATTATAGATAACATACAGTTTTTCGGGATCAACAATGGGATTGCGACTTACGATCGCGTCTTTCATCCAGCGGCTTACCACGATAATTGCCGCCGAATGAGCCATTTGATAATGGCGAAGGGCTTCGCCAAAGTGCGCTGGGCTGGGATGAACCGCGTGTATGGTGGTGACTACTTTTGTGTTCGTCTGCTCGCAGAGTTCAATCAGGGACGCTACGAAGCAATCCTGTAAATGTACAATATCGATATGCTGCTGGCGAATGTACTCTGCAATGTGCTGCCAGTGCTTTACCACCGAAAGGTTGGCGCCGATCCACCAGCTGACGGGGCCATGCGATAGCTTTGGTAGTTCAGCGCTAACTGAGGTGCTGAGCTCCATATAATGCACATTTTCTTTATCGTACTCGTCAATTCCCTCCATCGCTTTCTCGCGCGTTGGTAATAAGGTTAGTACCGTAATGTTCATACGATCTTTTAACGCAGCGACTAAGTTGCTGACATACACAGAAATGCCAGTGATTTCTTTTTCTTCTAAAAACGATTGGGCAATTAAGATATTCATTTTAATCTCCATTATTCATTATTTCTAGGACACCCTTCAATTCATTCAAGGAAGTGATAACAGCGTCGGGCTTAATTTTTAACTGCTCGCCATAATAGCGATGGTTTCGATCAAGTAAAATGGCCTTCATACTCAATCTCTTAGGACCAACAATATCGTCCTCATAAGAATCACCTACATACACGGTCTCTTCTAAATTCCAGGCCTGTTTCTCTAGAATTTTTCGATAAAACTCTGGTTGGGGCTTATAAACCTTCAAGCTTTCTGAAGTATAAACATTTTCTACCATGAGTTGATTCACTACCATATTTTCCGTTAAAGGCTCTGTATCCGTTGTTGATCCAAGCGCTATACGATATTTTGACTTCAACTGCTCTAAACTGCTCAAAGTATCCTCAAAAACCTTTCGCCCGTAAAGCGAACGAATCATAGGCATAATATCTTTTTCCGCGCAATTAGAAATACCAAATTCCTGATAAAGCTTTGCTAAATCCATGACAAAAATTTCTCTTTCCGGCCGAAAGTTCTCTATGGTTTGAATATGTTCTCGATGATATTGCTTCCATTTTTTATAAATATCGTGGGGAGATATCCCCGCCAAAGATAAATACTTGCCTGACTGAATGAAACTCATAAAAATTTCTTTGGTAGCCTCAATAGAACCTGTTCCTGTAGAAATTAAAGTTCCATAAACGTCAAAAATAATATTTTGGATCATCTAAACACCCAAGCCTCTTTTCTCCTTATCCCCTTGAACATTTTTAAACCGAATCACCTGTTCTCTCGCATCCACCACAGCGGGGATGCCAAACGGAATAATGCATCTTGGCAGCGCATGCCCCACGTTCACATTCCACAAAATAGGTAAATGCGGATTTTCAATGACCTCAGGCAACAATTTTTTATACTCGCTTGCATACCTTTCATTCATAGGTTTTCCAATGAGCAAACCAGAAATAACCTCAAAAATGCCAAACCGCTTAAGCGCTAACAACATCTCTCTATATCTTTGGGGGTCCGGTCTTTCTTGGCTAGTTTCTAAAAGCAGTATTTTCCCCTTCCATTCCGCCAAAGGCGGAAAAAGTTCATAGGTACTGCACTGAGAAGCCGTATCCGCATATCGGTCATTAGAAAATATATCATATAACGCATCGATACAGCCGCCTAAAATTTCTCCTGAAAATACACTTTTTCCTTGCAAAAGCTCAAATCCCTGATTGATATGCTGTTTAGGAAGAATCCCTATTTGCTCTGTACTAAAATTTTCCCTTTCCTCGTACCATACGAAGCTGGGACGAACTTCACGTATGCTCCCCGTTTGTATCAGTTCTTCAAAATATTGCTTGGAATAGGGTAACATTTCGTCGCTCAGTTCGCAGATATCTGGTAAAAAGGCCTGGCCATAAAAGGTGGGAATTCCTAAAGAGACGGTATGTATCGTCTCCACCTGTCGCACATACAATCATGTCAACGTCTGGATCCCGATACGCTTGCAAAAGATCTTCTGCTCTTTTTTCCGGATGCTGGCTGATATATTCCCTTCCTTTAAGGGCATTGTCCATAAATTTCACCCGAATGCCATAATTTTTTAACCGTTTCAGCCCTATTGCGACCTCATGTTTAACAAAGTCTTCCCCCAAAATACCACTCGACAAGCTCACAATGGCAATGGTTTTAACTCGCTGATTCATTTTCTCTCTTTCCTTACTTCTTTTGCAAATAAACAAACGTAAATCATTCCTTATTCCTCCGTTCCCTCCGCATAATCGTACTCCAGCAGGTCCTCCACCTGACAACCCAGTACTTTGGATAAAGCGGTCAGCGTTCCGCCGGTGGCTCTGTTTATGTCCATTGCGCGGTTATCATACTCTTGGAGGGTCCTGAGATTTACCCCTGACTTTTCTGCCAGTTCCTTCTGTGAATAGCCGCATGCCTTTCGCAGCATTCTTAGCTTTGTTGGCAGCTTTTTTCTGCGGGCAATCGCATTAACGGTATCCACAAACTTGAGTTCGGACGCCTCGTGCAGGGTTGGATACATTTTCTGGATTTCCGTCATCGATACAATCTGGGACATCTCGCGGAATGAAACACCCGTATACCACTGATAGAATGCCACAATCCATCCGCACCAGTATTCCGGGGAACGATCATACTCGGCTTCTGCATCCGGCAGCTCCATATCAGCTCCGCTCTTTCGCACAACCTCCATAGCAAGCTCCACACCTGACATGCCGCAGACAACTTTCGGTACGCCCTTCGCGAACTGCCCGGCCAGATCACTGACTAGGAACATACCGAAAAACTCATTGATCTCAAAATGGCAGGTATTGACCGCATAATCCATCATCTCGCCAAGGTTATTCATAGCGTCAGACAAATATTGTTCATCGTAAGCGTGGGTCATCTGTGGTCAGCTCCTCTCTTAAGATATCTCTCATATACAGACCATTCAGGTCGTCCTTTTCAAGTTCTGCTCTATAGGCCGCTCTCGCCTCATCATCGCGAGCCTTGCGCTTGGCATAATATTCGGTATTATCTACACCCACATAAGAGATAAACTGGATCGCACCAAACGCTGCAGGGCTTTTCAGCACGATCTGCTCACCCAGTTTTCCAAGACGCATGGCG
>CALWPV010000059.1 GCA_944383515.1 uncultured Clostridia bacterium | reverse complement strand
ACCGCGAATACCTGCGCGACCTCACCGCTTTTGCCGCGCTTAGCGAAACGCCGGGAGCGCTGGATCCGGCCGGGCCGCCGCCCCCGGCCCCTGCCCGCATCGAATTTAAAAACGTATCGTTCACCTATCCGGGTACGGAAACGCCTATTTTAAACGGACTCAGTTTTACCTTGTCCGCAGAAAAGCATTACGCCTTTGTTGGCGCCAATGGCGCCGGAAAAACGACCATTATTAAGCTTTTAACGGGACTGTATCCGCAGTATTCGGGAGAAATTTGGATTGATGACCGGGAGCTGCGGACGCTGCCCCCTTCGGAGTTAAAGGCGATGTTTTCAGTGGTATATCAGGATTTTGCAAAATATGAGGTGCCGTTTGCGGAGAGCATTACGCTGAAACAGCGGCCGCTGCGCCCAGCGGTGCTGCATGATTTGTCTTTGGACGCGGTGGAGACGGCGCTGCCTCAGGGCGAGGCTACGCCGCTGGGCCGTGTGCGCGCGGGCGGCGTGGATCTTTCGGGTGGCGAGTGGCAGCGAGTAGCGATTGCGCGCTCGCTAATGAGCCAGGCGCCGGTTTATATTTTGGACGAGCCTACGGCGGCGCTGGATCCCGTGGCGGAGAGCGAGGTGTACGAGCTGTTTGGCCGCATTAGCCAGGGGCATGCGGCGCTTTTGATTACCCACCGTTTGGGCGCGGCTAAGTTGGCCGATGAGATTTTGGTGATTGACGGCGGGCGCCTAGCCGAGCAAGGTTCCCACGAGGCGCTGCTTCGTCGCGGAGGGCTGTATGCTTCTATGTTTGAGGCGCAGAAGGGATGGTATACGTAATGCGAAAAATTCATATACTCAGGGCCTTTTTTCTTGTTTTGCCAAAGCTGGCGTGCGTTGCGCCGCTTCAATTTGCGCTGTGGCAATGTATTGCGGTGCTGCATGGCCTTTCTTTTGCGATTTTAACGCCGGCAACGCAGCTGTTTTTTGAGCGGGCAACGGCACTGGCTACCGGCCACGCGGACATGGCTTCGGTAATGGCCGCCCTGCTCTGCTTAGCGGCGGCCCATGTGGTAATGCAGATTTTAAACGGCATATGTAATTTTATTCCCATGATGTATACGCAAAAGGCGCATGGCGTTTTTTCGGCAGCCTTGTTTCAAAAGATCAATCGCCTTACACCGATTCAGTGGGAGAATACGCGGGTTCTCGATGATATAAATAAGGCGCTCAAGGGAGAGCAGGAATCGATTTATTTTACGAACACTATTTTAATGCTCTTAACCTTTTATTTGCCTTATTTTCTTTTTATGGCGCTGTATTTATGGCGCTGTAAGCCGCTGCTGGTCATTTCGCTTTTGCTGGTCTTCTTACCCACGTTATTGACGCAGCTGTTGCGTACCAAGCTTTTTGCTAAAGCAGAAGACGCTTCTGCTCCGGTTCGGCGCGAGCTCGAATATGCCGAAAGCTGTATTGCCGGCCGCGAGTTCTTCAAAGAGACCCGTACGCTGGGGGCCTTTGGTTATTTTCGTGATCTCTTTCAGAGCTCTGCCTCTTTATTAAACCGTCTGCAAATGCGCGCCTCTGTGCGCGCCGATCTAGCCGAACTGGGAATGAAGCTACTGTCTTTGGTAGGATACGCCGGCATTTTGCTCTTACTCCTCGACGCTTTACTGGCGAATGAAATTAGCGTGGGGGCGTTTGCCGCTATTTTTAATTCGGTGGCTCAAATGTTTTCTATGATGCGTGAAATTATTTGTTCTCACTTCGGCTCGGTGGCCGGCACTTACGGGCGCGTTCAAAATTATCTGGCGTTTATGCAGGCAGAGGCGCCGGAGCGGCCGGCGCTGCAGTTTAACTCTGGCGATATTGTGGCCGATCATATTTCATTCACCTATCCGCAGGCAACGCAGCCGGCCATTTGCGACGTTTCGCTAACGATTCATGCCGGCGAAACGGTGGCGCTGGTAGGCGAAAATGGTTCTGGCAAAAGCACGCTGGCGCGCCTTCTACTGGGGCTATATGAGCCGGAGCATGGCCGTATTGAACGAGGCCCTTCTTCCTCGTCAGCAGTTTTTCAGCAGTATCAGCGGTACCAGATGACGCTGCGAGATAATATTACCATTAGCGATTTCTGTGCGCCGGCCGAAGATGATAAGCTAGAGCTGGTTTCCCGCCGCGCGGGGCTAGATGTGTATGGCCGCAGTTTTCCTGCCGGACTGGATACCATGCTGTCGCGCGAGTTTGACGGCGTGGATTTGTCTGGCGGACAGTGGCAGCGAGTGGCGATTGCGCGGGGGCTGTTCCGAAACCACGAGCTGATTGTGCTGGATGAGCCGACGGCGGCGATTGATCCGATTGAGGAGACGCAGGTATATAACCGTTTTGCGCAGATGGCTAAGGATAAAACGGCGCTGATTATTACGCATCGCCTGGGTTCTGTGCGCCTGGCGGATCGTATTTTGGTGATGCAGCAAGGGCGTTTGGTGCAGCAGGGGACGCATGAAAGTCTCATGGCGGCCGGGGGCGAGTATGCCCGGCTCTATGCTGCGCAAGAACAATGGTATGAAAGTAATTCATAATTTTTTTATGAACTTTTTGTAAAATCGAGGACACTTCCTGTTTTTTGTACGATAGTTATATATAGAGGGAGGGATTCGATTTGAAAAAGAAAAACTATGTTAGAAAACCCTGGGCCTTCGAGGAAGAG
>CALWPV010000058.1 GCA_944383515.1 uncultured Clostridia bacterium | reverse complement strand
TGATTATTGCTAATGAGCTGGCTCGGCAGCATCTGCGCTATGACTATGAGAAGCCTTTGCAGCTGCCGGACCGAAGAGTGTTGCCAGATTTCACTTTATACCTTGCGAACGGTACCGAGGTGTACTGGGAGCACGCGGGTATGATGGACGATCCGCGCTACGCCGCTAATTTTCGCGCTAAGCTAAGCAGCTACGAAAAGGCAGGATATTACCTGAATGATCGCCTCATTGTGACACGCGACGAGAACGGCACGGTGGATCTAGAGCGTGTGAGGCGGTTTATCCAGTCGTATTCATTTCAGAAGGTAAAAGAATAGGGACGGACCTTTTGCGGAGGCTCTGGCTCATGGCTTGGGCTCTGCGGAAGGTCCGTCCCTTTGTCACATGTTATCCCTGTACTGCAAGGAAAAATACCGGTTAGGGAAGGTGAGTTCTCTGTTTGAAAAAGAATAATGCCGCGCAGGGATAGTACTATCTCCGTCCGAATAAAAAAAATGTAGGACAGAGACAGGGGATTATCTCTGTTTGAAGCGATGCTTTTTGCTCTCTATTCATGAAGAACAAATGAATTCATTTTACGGACAATATCATGACTTGCTTGTGCTTCGGCTCTCCAAATACTGCCAAGTAGAGATCATCTAGAGCCTTTTCTGTCTCTATTCGTCACTTTTCCTGCCGCGCAGGAGGGACGCTATCCCTAAACAGCCCAAAAGTTTTCGCAATGAAGAGACGGTTTTATCTCTATTCGATCAAAAAATACGAGACAGGGGCAGGAACTTTGCTTAGTATTTTCTCCGCTCTATTTATAGTGAACTATATTCGGTATTTTTCCTGCTGCGCAGAAAAAACCTATCTCCATTTAGTCAAAAAGTTTTTGTCATGTAGGGACGGCGCTATCTCTGTCGGATCAAAAAATGTCAAACCGGGGCAAGCTTCTTTTTAAGCTCCGCATCATGCTGCAAGCCATTACGGTTCTTTCCTTAGTGTACGCCTGGCGGTGATTGTTTGGTTGACAAAGTGCAAAGCGCCATCTATAATAAGTAGAAAACGGAAATTTGTGTCGGAGCGCCATAAATTGCTTGTATCGCGGGTGCTAATGAGAGATTGGCGCCGCGTTTCCAGTGCGAAAGCGCTTTAAAATGGAGGGTATATGTTCGATATTGTCGTGATAGGAGGCGGTGCTTCCGGCATGGCGGCGGCGATAGAGGCGGCTGAACGAGGGTGCCGCGTATGCATTGCCGAAAAAATGGATCGTGTGGGCAAAAAACTATTGGCCACAGGAAACGGGCGCTGTAATTTGTCTAACCGGGACTTGGGGCGCTGCCACTTTCATGGCAGTGTGGCGGCGCTGCTTCCTCAAATGAGTGCGGCGGCTGACGGAAAAACAGTAGAGGCGTTTTGGCGGCATATTGGTATCGACTATATTGAGCTGGAAAAAGGCAAGCTGTATCCCCGAAGCCTACAGGCCAGCGCCGCGCTGAATGCGCTGCGACGCCGGTTAGCGCAGCTTAATGTAACGATTAAAACCGAAACAACAATAAGCGAAATTAGAAAAGCCAAAGGCGGTTTCTCGCTGAAAGCAGGCGCAGATATGCTTAGCGCTCAGGCTGTTATTCTATGTGCCGGCGGCCGGGCTTACCCTAAGCTGGGGGCGGCCGGTGAAGGAGCGCGCCTAGCAGAGACCCTAAACATGAAGGTTCAGAACCTGCGGCCGGCTTTATGCCGGCTCAATCTGGATTTTCCGTATTTGAAACGGCTGGCCGGCATAAAAATCTCGGTTCCGGCAGCGTTATACGAAAATAATCGAAAACTGGGTGACGATGCGGGCGACGTGCTGTTTACCGCCACGGGCGTATCCGGACCGCCGATACTAAATCTGAGCCGCCAAGCGGGCGAGGTACTGGCGCGCCGAGGCACGCCGCAATTGGTGCTGGACTTGGTGCCCGAAATGGAGAAAGAAGCGCTTACGCGGTATTTGCGGCAGCGGTTTCGCCGGCTGGAGGGCTGGACGCTTGCCGAAGCGCTGGAAGGATTTTTGCCCATGAAGGTAGCCGAGGTTACCTTGTTACTTGCCGGCTTAAACGCAAAGCAGAGCGCCGCGGTGTCAGAAGATGAGCTGCAGCGCCTGGCTGCCGTAATGAAAGCCTGGACGGCGCCAGTTTCCGGCTTAGCCGGCTGGCAAGAAGCGCAAATTACGGTGGGCGGCGTACATGTGAGTGAGGTGACGGAGCGACTGGAAAGTCGCAGGTGCAGAGGCATTTTTTTGGCGGGCGAGGTGCTGGATATTGACGGCGACTGCGGAGGCTATAATCTGCAGTGGGCCGTGGGTTCAGGCGTTTGGGCCGCCAGAGGGGCCGCAGAATGGATCAAGGTGAAACATGTCAAAAGAAACAATTCGAAATGAAATGCGCTGGCGGCGGGACCGCTATCCGCATATTCACAGAGATAGCATGAAAATTTGGCACCATCTGGAGCAGAGCGCGCTGTATCAAAAAGCGCGGCAAATTTTTGCCTATGCTTCGTTTGGCTCTGAGGTGGAAACATATACAATGATTGAATCGAGCCGGCGGCTGGGTAAGCGGGTATGTTTGCCTAGGGTCAATACCGGCACTGCCGACTCGCAGGCGGAACGAACCATGGAATTTCGTGAGATTAGCATGCCCCATACTGTGGAGCGCAGCCGGTTTGGCATTTATGAACCTGCGTTTTGGGAGCAGATTTGCACCCCGGAGGAAGATACGCTCATTTTGGTGCCGGGACTGGCATTCGACTATGCGGGCGGGCGCATTGGCTTTGGAAAGGGTTTTTACGATCGCTATTTAAGCCGGTTTCGCCAGGGCATTCGAATGGGAGTTTGTTTTGAGTTTCAAGTGACAGAAAAACAGCTGCCATGCGGAGAAATGGACGAGCGGATGCAGTATTTGCTGCTTCCTGGCGGCCTGTATTCCATTCAAGAAAGGAAAATACTATGATTGCATATGTCAAAGGAGAGCTGGCCGCCATAGAAGAAAGCAGCGTCATTATTGATAACGGCGGAATAGGCATTCGTGTTTTTACTCCGATTCGTGAGAAGCTGGTGCGGCTGGGGCTATCGAGTCAGATACAGCTGTTTACGTATTTAAATGTACGCGAAGACGCCATGCTTCTATACGGATTTTTAACTCAGGAAGAGCTGGAGCTGTTCAAAAAGCTGATTAACGTTAATGGCGTTGGGCCCAAGAACGCAATGGCGATTTTGTCCGATTTAACGGTAGAGCAAATTGTACTAGCCATTGCCGCCGAAGACAAAAAAACGCTGAATAAGGTATCGGGTATTGGTCCTAAAACCGCGGCGCGTATTATTTTAGATTTAAAAGATAAAGTGAGCGTGCTGAGCAAGGCGGAAGGCAGTGTATCCATGGCGGGCGCCGCAGCGTCGTCCGGAGAAAGCGGACCAGCGGCGGAAGCAGTTTTAGCGCTTTTGGCGCTGGGGTATAGTCAAAGCGAAGCAGCGGCGGCTGTGCGCAAAGTGTACCAGGAAGGTATGGCGGTAGAAGCCGTAATCAGGCAAAGCTTACAAGAACTGGTTTCATTATAAATCAAGCATAGAGGGTTACGCATGGAAGAATTAAAAAAACAGCTGGAAGAATTTGGACGTTTGGTCGGCGTGCAGGCGCAAAAAGAAGAAAAAGAAGCGGAAAAAAGCCTGCGTCCTCAGTCTTTCGACGAATACATTGGCCAAACGCAGGTCAAGGAGAATTTGAAGGTATTTATTGCCGCTGCGAAGCAGCGCAAAGAGCCGCTGGATCACGTGCTCTTTTACGGCCCGCCGGGGCTGGGAAAAACCTCGCTGGCGGGGCTAATCGCCAAAGAAATGGGCGTACACATTAAAATTACTACAGGGCCGGCTATTGAAAGGCCGGGCGATATGGCCGCTATTTTAAATAATTTAGCCGAGGGCGATATTTTATTTATTGACGAAATTCACCGTTTAAACCGGCAGGTAGAAGAAATTCTATATCCGGCAATGGAGGATTTCGCGGTGGATATTATGATTGGCAAAGGCCCCTCCGCCAAGTCGATTCGGCTGGATATTCCCCGTTTTACGTTAATTGGCGCTACGACGCGCGCGGGGCTGTTATCGGCTCCCTTGCGCGACCGCTTTGGTATGCTTAACCATATGGAATTTTATCAGGTGGCGGAGCTGGCGCAAATTGTAAAAAATTCCGCGCGTATTTTAGGCGTGGAGATCGATCACGAAGGGGCGCAGGAAATTGCCCGGCGTTCTAGGGGAACGCCGCGGCTGGCGAATCGGTTTCTTAAACGGGTGCGTGATTTCGCGCAGGTACAGTTTAACGGCGTGATTACGTTACAAACCGCGGTTACGGCGCTGGACGCACTCAAAGTGGATCCCAACGGGTTAGACGCGATCGATCGAAAGCTGCTGCAAACCATGATGGATCTGTATGGCGGCGGTCCGGTGGGCGTAGATACCCTGGCCGCGTCAATTGGTGAAGATGTGGGGACAATTGAAGACGTTTGCGAACCTTATTTAATGCAGCAGGGCTTTTTGCAGCGTACACCGCGGGGCCGCATGGTAACAGAGTATTGTTTAGAGTATTTTCACCGGAGTGTGCCGGGAAGGGCCTCCGGACAAATAAGCTTGTAAGAGAGGAGACAGCGATGGCGGAGAAAAAAACAATTGTTATGCAAATTGCGGGCGGCGATTATAAAGTAACCGCAAGCGAGTCCGAGGAGCATTTACGGCAGATTGAAGTCTGCGTTAACGATAAGATCCGGGCGCTAAGGAAGCTGCTTTCGGTTCAGGGACTGTCGGACGAGAATCTAGCCATGCTCACAGCCATCAATTTGGCAGACGATTATTTAAAAACACAAAAGCAGCTTAAAACGCTTCAAACAAAAGTGGAGCGGCTTACGCAAAGAGAAAAAGAGCTGGAAGAAGCGGCGCTGCGCTATGAAGAGGAAATCATGCAGCTGGAAACAGAAAATCAGGAGTATGCTGAGCAGCTGAAAAAAGATACGGAGGCATAATTGAAGGAAATACCGGAAATTCTGGCGCCCGCCGGCGATCTCGCCTGCCTGAAAGCGGCTGTAAGCGCAGGGGCAGATGCAGTGTATCTAGGCGGAAAGGCTTTTAATGCCCGGCGATCGGCCGCTGGATTTACAACGGAAGATCTGCGGGAGGCGGTGCGTATTTGCCGTCCGCGGGGCGTAAAGCTTCATTTAACGCTCAATACTTTGGTTAAGCAAAAAGAATGGCCGGCGCTTTTGGATTACATGGACGAAGTATTGCCGCTGGGAATCGACGCGGTAATTGTGCAGGATCCGGGCGTGGCCATGGCCGTCAAAAGCCGTTATCCCGATCTGGCTCTGCATGCCAGTACGCAAATGGCGGTGCAGGATTTAGACGGCGTTCTCTATATGGAAGAGCTGGGTTTTAAGCGCGTGGTGCTGGCCCGCGAAGTTACCCTGCGCGAGGTAGAGTTGATTCGTGCGCATACGAACATGGAGCTAGAGGTTTTTATTCATGGCGCGCTGTGCTACAGTTATTCAGGGCGCTGCCTGCTTAGCTCGTTTCACGGCGGACGCAGCGGAAATCGCGGCGCCTGTGCGCAGCCCTGCCGGCTCCCTTATACGGCGCAGGCAGGAGAAAGCGGTTATTTTATGAACCTACGCGATCAGTGCGCGGCGCCACACCTAGAGGCGCTCAGCCGCGCGGGCGTGCATTCTTTTAAAATAGAGGGGCGGCTAAAAAGCGAGGCTTATGTAGCCGGTGTTACCGCGTTTTATCGGCGTCTGCTGGATGAATACAAAGAAACTGGTCATGTACATGCGGTTTCAGAAGAAGAAATGCGGCCCGTTATGCAGCTGTTTAACCGGGGCGGTTTTACCGACGGATACTGGCAAGACAAACGGGATATGATCGAGCGAGGATCGCCGAAGCATCAGGGCATTCCGGTAGGACGCGTGGTGCAAAGCCAGCGGCAGCGTGTTACCATTCAGACCGGCGTAGAGCTGCATAGCGGAGACCAGCTGGAAGTGCATAGCGGCCGGGTGCCGCACCCCCAAGTTCGGCTTTCTTCCTCTATGTTCAGCGGCAAACAAAAGGCAACGTTTTTTTTGAAAGAACCGGTGCAGGTTGGCGATACGGTGTGGCGCGTGGTTGATCCGGTTTGGCAGCAGGCTCTCGTGCAAAAGGCCGCGGCATTACCGCTAGTCGATCTTGCCGTCTCACTGTCGCTTCAAATCGGCCGACCGGCCCTGCTGAAAAGCAGCGGGCACAGCATTGAGGGGCCCGTTGTCGAAGCCGCGCGCGAACGAGGACTTGAGGAACAGGTTGTACGCCGGCAAATGAGCAAACTGGGCGGGACCGGCTACCGGCTGGCGTCGTTATCTCTTCAGCTGGAGCCGGGTAGTTATATTAGCCTAGCTGCGCTCAATCAAATGCGGCGCGATCTTTTGAGCGCCATAGAAAATACCGCGCTGCGGCAGCCATGCGAGGCTCCTCTGCCGTCTTGCAGAAGGCAGGCCGGCGCGGCCGGCAAAAGGGCGCTGCAAATTGCCATATCCACAGAAGCGCAGTGGGACGAGATGGCGCGTCTGTGTGACGAGCGGGTCACAGCGTGGCTTCCGCGTATGGAAGGGTTTGAAAAGGCAGATAAAGCCGCTCTTTTGCGGCTTGCCGCCGGAATTGTAGTGGTGCCCTCGCTGCCACCGGTGGGAAGAGAGGCACACCGGGACTGGATTGAAAAGGAGATTAGAGCCTGGCAGGCCGTAGGCGTGAATCAGTTTGAAGCGAATGTGCCCGGGCAGGTGCGGCTTATTCGCAGGCTGGGGGCCCGGGTCTGGGCCGGTCCGGGCCTTGCGGTCATGAATCAGGCGGCGGCCGCGTTTTGGCAAGAGCAGGCAGAGATGTTTGTGGCAAGCCCTGAACTGACGGGGCGAGAGCTGCTCGATTTGCAGCGGCCGGAGCGATGCTGCGTGCTGGCTTATGGGCGGATTCCCTATATGATTACGGAGCAGTGCGCGGCGCGAGAGGTGCGCGGAAGGTGCGCCCCAACGGGTAGTACAGTTATGCAGCTGACAGATCGCCGGCAGGAAGCGATGCTGGTACAGACGCATTGCCGTCTCTGCTATAGTGAAATTTTGTCGGAAAAGCCGGTTTCGCTGCTGGGAAAGCTTACCCCCAAGCATCCGGAGACGTGGCGCGTGGTGCTAACCACGGAGACAAGGCAAGAAATAAGCGCATTATGGAAGGCCCTGGCGGCAGAGCGCCAGCCCTCGTATGCGGTTTCATTAGGACACTGGGAAAAGGGGGTGGATTGATGTTTCAGATGATGGCGCTGGTGGCCAAGTATATTTATCTGGTTTTATTGGTCCTGTTTGCTGGAATCGGATATTTTGTGTATTGGCGAAAGCCTGCGGGCAATGTGTGCCGCGAGATGTATTCGTATCAGGCGGCCATTATTGTTTTGTTTAATCTGATGTCGGCCATCTTAATATTTTTGCACGAGTGGGAAACGGAGATTCCCTGGCATTTGCTGAAGCCGCTGGGGTTATACGCCGGGCTTATGGTGTTTATGTATATTTTACTGCTCACGGTGCACCGGCATACCAACCGGCTGCTATGGAACTGCGTATTGATGCTGCTTAGCGTGAGCTTTATCATGCTTTGGCGGCTGGATCAAGAAACGGCGATATCTCAGGTTTACTGGATTGGCGTCTGTTTTGTGGTGGTCAATTTGGTCATGCTGGTATTTCGTGGCCGATGGGTATGGAAAATACCGGCTATTTTCTTTATGATTATTAGCGTGGGCCTTATTGCTTTGCCCTTTCTTTTCCCGAGCGAAGCCAACGGTTCTTTGAACTGGGCCAATATTCATGGCTTTGTATTTCAACCTTCGGAATTTGTGAAGCTTTCCTTTGCCTTCTTCCTGGCCGTTCTGTATACTAAGAAGAACAAGCTGGTTTCAGTGGCGCAGGCGATTGTTGTTACGGGTTTTATGGCCATTGTTTTGTTGGTGCAAAACGATTTGGGCGCGCTGCTGATTTTCGGCATTCTGGCGTGGATGCTTACCTACGATTATCTGGGCCGGGCCGTGGTGCTCTGGGGCGGCTGTATTGGCATTGCGATAGCCGCGTTTCTGGCGTATCGTTTTGTGGGGCATGTTCAGCTGCGCTTCGATATTTGGTTAGATCCTTGGGCCGATGTCAACGGCAGCGGCTATCAAATTGTGCAGAGTCTGTTTGCCATTTCCAATGGAGGATGGCTGGGGACCGGGCTTTATCAGGGTTCGCCGGGATATATTCCGGCCCGTACAACCGATATGATTATTGCCGCAATTGCGGAAGAGTTTGGCGTTGTTTTTTCCATTGTGCTCATTTTGATTTATCTGCTCATGTTTTTATTTGTTATGGAGACAGGGCGCAGGGAGAAAAATACAGTACGGCGTAATTTGCTGGTTGCGTTTGGCGTACTCTTTATGTCGCAAACGTTTATTATTGTAGGCGGCGCCATTAAGCTTATTCCGTTAACGGGCGTTACGCTGCCGTTTATCAGTTACGGCGGAAGTTCACTTTTATCGAATTTTATTACCATAGGTATTATTGAGGCCGTGATTCGTCTATACCGAATCGACAGAGAGGAGGCGAGAGTACTTGAAGAGCGAAGAAAAGAAACGCAGCAATGGGAGCAAACCTACGTCTACGCGCAAACCGGAGAAGAGTCCGAATGGGAGTACGAAGACGGAAGACCGTACTACGGAAAAACCTACCAGCAGCCGCCGGAAAAACGGACAGGCAAAAAAGGAAGCCTCAAGCCCTTCGACTTCGACGACCCGTTCTAAATCGTCTTCTCAGCGGGAAGCGGCGCCGCAGCGCGGCAGTAACGACCATACGTTTCGGGTTATTAAAGTTATTTTTGTATGCCTGGGCCTGTGTTTGATCGCTTGGTTTGGCAAAATTATGCTGGTCGATCAAGAAGAGATTTCGGCCAATGCTTATAATCCAAGGCTAAACGAAGAAAAGGTCAATGTAATTCGGGGAGCGATTCTGGACTCTGCAGGCGATTCATTGGCGTATACCGAAGTGTTAGACGACGGTAGCCAGCAGCGTATTTATCCCTATGGCGAGGTATTTGCGCATGTAACGGGATATGTAGGCAGAGGTATGGCCGGGTTAGAGCTGGCCGCCAATGACACACTGCTGAAGGCGCCGGACTTTCTGGATACGCTGCAGAGCTGGGCGAATGAAGAAGCGGTGCAAGGGAGTAATATACGTACCACATTAAACAGCTCGCTGCAGCAATTTGTTTATGAGCGGTTTTCCGGCTATAAAGGAGCGGTCGTTATTACGGAGCCGTCTACCGGGAAAGTACGGGTGCTCATGTCGTCGCCTTCGTATGATCCGGCCGATGTCATTGATAACTGGGACAATATCGCAGCTAATGAAGACAGTCCTTTATATGCCAGGGCCACGCAGGGTCTGTATCCTCCCGGTTCTACCTTTAAACTCATTACGGCCCTTGCCATGATGCGCGCCATGCCGGATTACGAAAATTACACCTATGTCTGCGACGGATCTTATGAAGTAGGTAATAATTCGATTAGCTGTGCCGGCGGCGCAGTGCACGGCTATATGACGCTGGAAGACGCGTTTGCGTATTCCTGTAACGGGTATTTTGCCAGCGCGGCAGTTCAAATGGGCGGCGACGCGCTGCGGGAAACCGCGGAATATTTGAATATCAGCGAGTCTTTCGACTTTATTTTACCGCAGAGTGAATCGTCGGTTGTTGTCAGCAGTGAGTATGAAGCCGACAGTATGGTAGCGCAGACCGGCATTGGACAGGGCGAGACGCAGATGACGCCTTTTTATCTGAACATGTTAACTTGTTCGATTGCCAATGGCGGCGTGCTCTATACGCCGTACTTGATTGATCAGACCATTGATGCCAGCGGCGCGGTAGAGAAAACTTTGCCTAAGCTGTGGGGCACCATGATGAGCGCGGCAGAAGCAACGTACCTGGAAAACTTAATGACGGGAGTTGTTCAGTATGGAACGGCCAGCAGCCTGTACCATGAAGGCGTAAGTATTTACGGAAAAACCGGTACCGCACAGATTGACGGCGGCGAGGATCATTCTTGGTTTACCGGGTATACCAAGGTGAATGGGCAGGTGGATCTGGCGATCACCGTTTTGGTAGAAAATGGCGGCAGCGAAAAACGAGCGGCGCCCATTGTGCAGCAGATTATCGATTATTATTATTCGTAAAAAAACAATCCGGACGGGCCTTGCGATAGGCGCTTGTCAATCGGTGAAGTTTTCAGTCATTTCTTGACGAAGAAAAGAAAGGATGCTATACTCATAGCATCCTTTTTTATGTAGAAGGAGGTGAGAAATTGAAAAAAGGATGGTATCAGTGTATCACGTTTGTGCTGGCGGCCGCCTTTATCCTGACGACTGTCATAAGTCCATTGACAGTGCAGGCGTCGGAAGAAAGCGCCGCGCAGACACAGCAGGAAACGACAGAAGTGGTAGAAGAGTCTTCTATTAGCGTAGAAGAGAGCAGTGAAACATCAGTCGCAGATTCCAACGCAGCAAGCATTCCAGAAGAAAGTTCAGATTCTACGCAAAATAGTGAAAACTCCGAAGAAACCACTGGAGGTGAATCCTCCGAAACCAGTACCGATTCTACTGTACCTTCGGAAAATTCTTCAGAGAATAGCTCTTTAGAAGAAAATTCTTCTGAGGGACAAGAAAGCAGCAGTGAGGTAGAGCAGGGCCAGACCAGCGAAACGGGGGAAAACAGTGCGCTGGAAGAGAGCCAGGAAGCGGCAGAGCGTAATATGGATCTGGAGAGCATCTCGCTTTTCAGCAATGCCAATCAAGCGTTATTGGCTATGAGCAGCGCTATTTCTCCGCTTTCCGTCGAGGCGAATGACTCCAATATGGGATTGGCAAGCGGGATTAAGTTTTACAAGTACGAAATTGCGTACAATAAGTACGACACCAATACCGTGGAGTATATCGTTATTCATGATACGGGCAATGCAGCGGCGGGCGCCGATGCAATGGCTCATTATCAGTATTTTGCCGGCGGCGACCGCAACGCGAGCGCGCATTATTTTGTCGATGACGGGCAGGTAGTGCAAATTATTGACGATAGCGAGGGTTCATGGCACAGCGGCGTCAAATATAAAACTCCGGCAACGCCGATCAGTAATCACAATTCGATTGGAATTGAAATGTGTATCAATTCGGACGGCGATTACAACGCGGCTCTGCAAAACACGATTGATCTGGCGGCTTATCTGCTTTGGAAGTATGATCTGAGTATAGATCATTTGGTTCGTCATTACGATGCCAACGGCAAGGTTTGTCCTTTAACAATGTCCGCGAATAACTGGGCAGTATGGCAGCAGTTTAAAGCGTCTGTAGAGGCTAAGCTGAGCACGTATACGGGAGAGTACCCCGGCGATAATACCGGAAGTACCACCGATGAATGGTATTATAATGATATTTTGGGCACTTCCACGCTGAGCGCCGATGCCCTAGCGGCGGTGCTGACAGCGCGTAATACCTCGATTAGCGCGGATTATGCGAAGCAGGTGGCTAACGCGTACCTGACCATTAGTCAGTATTATGGAATTCGTGGCGATATCGCCTTTTTCCAGGCTATGCTGGAAACGAATTATCTGAAGTATGGCGGTGAGGTAGACGCAAGTTATTATAATTTCTGCGGTCTGAAAGCGCCGGGCGATACGGAATCAGACTATGAATACGCTAAGTTTAATACTATGGAAGAAGGCGTGGAAGCGCATTTGCAGCATTTGTACTGCTATGCAAGCACCGAGCCCATTCCAGACGGGCGAGAACTGTTAGATCCTCGATTTGGCGACTGGCTTCGCGGCCGGGCAACCACATGGGAAGGGCTGAGTGGTATTTGGGCGGTGCCCGGATATGATACCAGCACGTATTCCAGCTTAGAGGACGCGCGCGATCACCACGATTCGTATGGCGATATCATAGTGCGGCTGTATGCCGATGCCGGCGGGACCAATGTAAACACCGGTTCCTCCTCTGGAGACTCTTCAGGCGGCGATAGCTATTGGGATAATCCGATTTATACCGGCCCGGCAGCCGGAACACGGGTTGTTCTGCAAAAGGGCAGCACGGGTTCGGACGTTAAGGAAATTCAGGGATATTTGCGGACGATCGGCTATAGCTACGTTTCGGTAACCGGTACGTTTGACGACAATACGCAGCGCGCGGTTATGGATATTCAGAAAAAGAATGATCTGGATGCCGATGGCGTTGTAGGAGAGTATACTTGGGCGGCCATTATCAATACGTACGTAGAATGCGTATTGGGCGAATCGGTTACTCCTCCAGACGAGGAACAGGGAGAAGGAGAATCTTCTTCCGGTTCGGAAACAGGTTCTTCTGGTTCCTCCGGTTCTTCAGGCAGCAGTCATGCGACAGTGTCGTATGGCAGCACGGGCAGCGATGTAACGGCGCTGCAGCAAATGCTGAACAAAGCAGGCTACAACCTGTCGGTAGACGGCATTTTCGGCAGCGGCACCGATACGGCGGTGCGCGATTTCCAGCGTAAGCATGGTATGGTGGGCGACGGCATAGCCGGTCCCAAGACCTGGGCGGCGCTGGAGAAGGTAGGAAGCGGATCGAGCGGCAGCTCAGGCAGCAGCACGGGATCGGGTTCTTCCAATAGCAGTCATGCGACAGTGTCGTATGGCAGCACGGGCAGCGATGTAACGGCGCTGCAGCAAATGCTGAACAAAGCAGGCTACAGCCTGTCGGTAGACGGCATTTTCGGCAGCGGCACCGATACGGCGGTGCGCGACTTCCAGCGTAAGCACGGTATGGTGGGCGACGGCATAGCCGGTCCCAAGACCTGGGCAGCGCTGGGGACAGTGGGCAGCGGATCGAGCAGCTCCGGTAGCAGCTCGAGCAGCTCAAACTCCAATAGCAATCGTCCTATGGTTGCGTATGGAGATAGCGGTTCTCATGTAACGGCGCTACAGCAAGCCTTAGTCCGTCATGGCTATAGCCTGTCGGTAGACGGCATTTTTGGCGACGCGACATATTCAGCGGTACAAAGTTTTCAGCGCTCGGTGGGTCTGACAGCCGATGGTATTGTTGGACCGAATACCTGGGCAAAGTTATAAGAGTTTGGCAGTAAACCCCTCAACATAAAGCAGCAACAAACCAGCCAGCAACGTAGCTATCCTTCAGACCGGGGGGCAGGCTCTTGTCATTCATTGTATTGTACGCTTGTAAGCGGGCATCGATAAGGTCAGAACTGACTTTAAAGATGTCCGCTTGTTCATTATTAGGTATGAAATCTTGTAAAATACAAGAAAATAATATATACTATAATAAAAAAGACGTGGTTCGTAAGCGGGCTTACAGTCCCGAGCGCGTCGTATCATTGTGACGAGGAGAACATGTATGGAAATTCAGAATTATACACTATTGCAGCAGCAAGAAATTCCGGAATATCATGCTACCGGCTATGTGTTTCGACACGAGGCAACGGGCGCTCAAATTGTCTATCTTCATGCGCCGGAAGACGATAACAAAGTTTTCAGTATTTCGTTTTGTACACCGCCTCAAAACGATAAAGGCATTCCCCATATTTTAGAACACTGTGTTCTAAACGGATCGCGTAAATTTCCGCTTAAGGAACCCTTTGTAGAGCTGTTAAAGGGCTCTTTAAACACATTTTTAAACGCGATTACCTTTCCTGATAAAACCATGTTTCCGGTGGCCAGTCGCAATGAACAGGATTTCATGAATTTAATGGATGTGTATTTGGACGCGGTTTTGCACCCCAACTTGCTCCAAGATCCATTTATTTTAAAACAAGAGGGCTGGCACTACGAGCTAGAGAATGAAGACGGCGAGATTCAATACAAGGGCGTAGTTTACAACGAAATGAAAGGATCCTATTCCTCGGGCGAAACCATTTTAAGCCGAACCGCAGAGAAGGCCCTGTTTCCCGACAGCATTTATGGCTATAGCTCGGGCGGCGATCCCGACGCCATTCCGGATCTTAGTTACGAAGAGTTCAAACAGTTTCACCAGACTTATTATCATCCGGCCAATAGCTATATCTTTTTCTATGGTAACGGCGATATAGCCCGGCATTTACAATTTTTAGACGAAGCCTATTTACAGGAATTTACTTCAAAAGCCGGAAGGCGGGTTCAAATTCAGCCGCAAAAAGCCCTGCCCGCGCCGGTTAGAGCCGAGTCAACCTACGCGCTGGCAGAAGGCGAGGGGGCTGGCAGTGAGCGCGATAAAACGTTTTTAAGTTATCAGGTGGTGATCAATACGCCTTTGGACGCAGTGGGTTACTACGGGTTCGACATGTTGGCCCAGATTCTGGGAGGCAGCGAATCCTCGCCGCTCAAAACCGCGCTTCTGAAAGCGGGAATTGGTAAAGACGTTTACGCCACGGTCGATTTAAGTGCGCTGCAACCGGTGTTCAGCGTAGTGGCGCGCAGCGCCAACCCCGAGCAGGCAAACGACTTTAAGCGTATCGTCCAGGAGACGTTAGTCCGGGTAACGAAAGACGGTATCGATCCGAAATTGCTGGAGGCTACGCTGAGTAGCACGGAATTTGCGCTTCGGGAGGCCAGCTATGGTATGCCCAAAGGGCTGGTTTTAAATATGGTGTGCCTGGATAGCTGGTTATATGACCGGGATCCGCTGCAGCTCTTATCGTATGAAAATGCTATACGAACCATTCGAGGCAGCCAGCGCTTTTTTGAATCTCTGATTCAGAACTATTTGCTGGATCAACCGCATAGCGCTTTAGTCGTGTTAAAGCCGGAAGCAGGTCTGAATCAACGACACGATCAAAAAATCCGCGAGAAGCTGGCGGCCTATAAAGCTTCGTTAACACCCGAAGAAGTTACGGCATTGGTTGAAGATACAAGGCAGCTGCAGCGCAGGCAGCAGACGCCGGATGCGCCGGAAGATCTGGAAAAACTGCCTCTTCTGCGAAAAGAAGACATAAACCCGCTGCAGGAGCAATATATCGCGCAAAAGCAGACGGTATCCGGCCGGCCGGCTATGGTCTACCATGATTTTACCAATCAGATCGCGTATGTCAGCCTGTATTTCACTATGGACTATGTAAAGGAAGAAGACCTGCCTTATGCCGGCCTGCTCGCATTTGTGCTGGGCATGATGGATACGGAGCACTATACCTATGAGGCGCTGGATAACGAGATTGGCGCGCATATGGGAGGACTGAATACCGATATCCGTTTGCTGGAACGTCTGGATGGCAATTTTACCCCTTATTTTTATATAGCCGGTAAGCATTTGGTAAAGGAAAGCGAGGCCGCGCAGCATTTAATGCGCGAGGTGCTGCTGCATACAAAATTTAATCACCGGGGACGGTTAAAAGAAGTAATCGCGCAGACGCGTCTGCAGCTTGAGAAAAGCATGGAGCGCCGGGGCGATGCGGTGGCGGCGAATCGCGCGCTTTCTTATTTTGACGCAGCGCTCGCGTATCAAGAGAGAGTGTCCGGGGTTGATTTCTTACTCTTTTTGCAGCGGCTGGAAGAGAATTTTGACGACCGGGCCGAAGAAACGATAGAGCGGTTGGAGGCTGTACTGGCCGCGATCGTCTCTAAGGATCACCTTACCGTGCGCATGACCTGCCAGCAGCAAGAAGAAGAGGAAATTACACGGCAGCTGGAGAAGGTTATTGCTGAGCTTCCGGAGAAGGCCTCTCACTGCGCCAAGCAGCGTGTCAGGGTGCAGCCGGTGGCCAAAAATGAAGGGCTCATTACCTCAGGCAAAGTGCAGTATGTTGCTAAAGCCGGGCGGTACACGCGTCCTTATGAAGGAGCCATGGTGGTTATGGGGCATATCCTGTCACTGGACTATCTGTGGAATCAGGTACGGGTGCAGGGAGGTGCCTACGGCTGTTTCCAGGGCATCGATCGTCAAGGACGAATCCATATGGAATCCTTCCGCGATCCCAATTTGGAGAAAACTCTTCAGGTGTATGAGCAGGCGGGCGAAGTATTGCAGCGATTTGACTGCACCGAAAGAGAAATGACAAAATATATAATAGGAGCCATTGCCGGTTTAGATCCGGTGCGTTCGGTAGCGGCCAAAGGGTCGATCGCATGCGATCGGTTGGAACGCGGTATGACTCCCGCTATGCTGCAAACGCTGCGTGACGAGGTGCTGCAGACAACGCCCGCTCAGATTCGCGACTGCGCCAAGGCGCTGACAGAGGCTATGCAGCAGCCATACCTGTGCGTGGTGGGATCGGAAGAGAAGATTCGGGAAAGTGCCGATCGGTTTGATACCCTGGTAACTTTGTTTTAAAAGACAGTAAAGAGTAGAAAAGAGAGACTATGACGCTATGACAAAATCAGGATTTGTTTCGTTGATTGGCCGTCCTAATGTTGGCAAATCAACGCTCATGAACTGTATGCTGGGGGAAAAGGTAGCCATTACCTCCAGCAAGCCCCAAACCACACGCAATCGGATTCAGGGCGTTTATACAAAAGGAAATGGCCAGATCGTATTTATTGATACGCCGGGCATTCATAAACCGGTGCACAAACTCGGTGAGTATATGGTAGAAGCGGCCAGCCGCACGATTGGCGACGTCGATATGGTGCTGTTTTTGGTGGAACCGGGCAGCGCCAGACGGGGAGATCTGGAAATTTTGGAGCGCCTTAAGAAGCAGCGCGCCGAGGTGATTTTGGTAATCAATAAAATTGACACCATTACGAAAGAAGCATTACTGGGCGTTATTGCTGCTTGGAAAGACCTTTACGAATTTGCGGATATTGTGCCGGTTAGCGCGAAAACCGGCTCGAACACGCAGGAACTGCTACAGGTTTTATTAAGCCGTTTGCCTGAGGGGCCCTTTTTCTTTCCCGAGGACATGCTTACGGATCAGCCCGAGCGCCAGCTGGTAGCCGAGCTGATTCGTGAAAAAGCGCTGCGGCTGCTGCAAAAGGAGATCCCGCACGGTATTGCGGTTGTGATCGACCGCTTTGCCGAACGGGAAGATAAAGATCTGATCGATATTGACGCCACCATTATTTGCGAAAAAAATAGCCATAAACCAATTATCATTGGTAAAGGCGGCCGTACGCTCAAAGAGATTGGCAGCCGCGCCCGGGAAGACATGGAAAAACTACTGGGCGTTAAGGTTAATTTGCAGCTCTGGGTGAAAATTAAAGAACGCTGGAGAGATAGCGACTTTTTAATCCGAAATTTTGGATTTGACAAGAAAGAGCTCTAAAGATTTCCAGCATAAGAGCGCCTTCTTTACGGGAACAATAAAAGCATCACGTTAAAGGAGGCAGCCATGAACGATCGTCTTTGGAATCGATTTGAACAAACCGGAAGTATACGAGCCTATCTGGCTTGGCGCGACAGTTTATATCAGGGAGAAGGAAGCGGCGATGAAGGAGTACAAAGTGCGGGGTATTATCTTACGGGAGGCTCCGATGGGAGACAAGGACAAGAGACTGGTTATGCTCACCCGCGAGAACGGAAAAATTCCCGTACTGGCGAAGGGCGCCCTTTCGCCTAAAAGCCGTTTGGCCGGACTTACACAGCTGTTTTGCTACGGCGAATACCGCCTCAGTAAAGGGCGCACCTTTTACTATATTCAAGAAGGAACACTGCGGGAAAGCTTTTTTGACCTACGTCAAAATCTGGACAGACTCGCGTACGCTACGCTAATTATGGAGGTGGCCGAAACGCTCAGCCTCGACGGGCAGGAGAATATACAGCTATTATCCCTGCTGCTGCGGGCGCTTCGCGCGATGTGCCGCGCTTTGGAAAAGTCGGAAAGTCTGATTGCCGATGCCTTTATTCTGCGTTCTTTGGCGGAAAACGGATTCTATCCGGAGCTGAGCCGGTGCTGTGTATGCGGCGCCGATACGGAAGACGCAAACCATTTTCCGCCGGGCGGAAAAAATCTTTTCGATTTTAGCCGTGGCGGATTGATTTGTTATCGGTGTCAGGGACAGGCCGGAGGCGCGTATTTAGGCGCAGGGGCGCTTCGGGCCCTGCGCTACATAGTTAACGAGCCGCAGGAGAGGGTGTTTTCTTTTACTGCG
>CALWPV010000057.1 GCA_944383515.1 uncultured Clostridia bacterium | reverse complement strand
CTAACGAATGAGAATAACGAAAAGGTGGCGTACCTGCATGCAGAGTGCGCTATCTGCATTTTAGGAGGCAAAACATGAAACAGATTGTCGTGCTGGGCAGTACGGGATCGATTGGAACACAGACGCTGGATGTCATACAGCGTATGCCGCAGCAGCTATCCCTTAGCGCGCTGGCCGCAGCCGGAAATCGGCCGCAGCTGCTGGCAGAACAGATCGTTCGTTATCAGACGCGCATGGTGGCGGTATATCAGCCGGAGGCACTCCCGGCAGTGCGGCAGCTTGTCGAGGAATATAGCCGCCAGAGCGGCAAAGCGATGCCGGCTATCCGGTGGGCCACGGGTATGGAGGGCGTAATGGAAGCCGCTACCTTGCCGGAAGCCGACATGGTTGTGACGGCTATGGTGGGTATGATTGGAATTCAGCCCACGGCCGCGGCCATTGAGGCGGGAAAGGATATTGCGCTGGCCAATAAAGAAACGCTGGTCTGCGCCGGCGCCTATATCATGAAGCTGGCTAAGGAAAAAGGCGTTCGGATTTTACCGGTTGACAGTGAGCATGGCGCTATTTTCCAATGTTTACAAGGCGTAAATTCCGAGGATGTGCATAAGATTATTATAACAGCATCCGGAGGCCCCTTCCGCGGTTATACGGCGCAGCAGCTACAACAGGTAACGCTGGAGCAGGCGCTGCGGCACCCCAGCTGGACAATGGGACAAAAAATAACCATTGACAGTGCTACACTTATGAATAAAGGACTGGAAATGATTGAAGCAAGATGGCTGTTTGATATGCGTCCCGAGCAGATTACGCCGGTCATTCACCCGCAAAGCGTGATTCATTCCATGATTGAGCTGAGCGACGGTTCGGTGCTTGCGCAGCTGGCTGCGCCGGACATGCGGCTGCCCATTGAGGTGGCGCTGCTGCACCCGGAGCGCGGCCCTAAAATTGCTAAGCCGCTCGATTTTGGCGCGCTGGGCGCGCTGACCTTTGAGCCGGTCGATGAAACGGTATTTCCGTCAACGGCGCTGGCCCGCTTTGCCATGGAAAGAGGGGGGCTTTTTCCGGCGGTGTATAATGCGGCAGATGAGCAGGCGGTGGCCGCGTTTCAAAAGGGGCAGATTGCGTTTACAGATATTTTTGCTATAGTAGAGAAGGCGCTCAGTGCTTACGACCGTTTGGGAAGTACAAGAGAAGAGTATGAGTTAGAAGAAGTGCTTCAGATTCAGGAAGTAGTGAGAAAGAGTATCGAATAGGGGTAGGAGAAGGCATGAGTATTATTTTGACGCTGCTGGTGTTTACCGTGATTGTAATTGTGCATGAATGGGGACACTTTATTATGGCCAGGCGGCAGGGGATTTTTGTAGAAGAGTTTGCGGTTGGCATGGGGCCCGTGCTTTGGAAAAGAACAACGAAGAAAAATTTGCTGGTTTCGGTCAGGGCGCTGCCCATTGGCGGGTTTTGCCGTATGAAAGGCGAAGAGGCCGAAGAAGGCGAGGCGATAGAACCAGACTCTTTTACAGCCAAGTCGCCGGGGGCTAGGGCGCTGGTGGCTGCCGCGGGGCCGGTTATGAATTTTATTCTGGCGTTTATTTTGCTACTCATTTTTAATTTGGGGTATGGGTTTGTAGACCTGACCATTGCCGCAGTAGACGAAGGGTATCCGGCGGCGCAGGCCGGCATGCAGGCCGGGGACCGGCTGGTGGCCATGAATGGTGAAAACGTACATGTTTACAGCAAAATCAACTTTTTACTCATGGATTATCAAGAGGGAGACGAAGTAGAGGTTGTAGTGGAAAAGCCGGATGGCAGCCGGCAGACGCTGCGGTTTGCGCTCCATATGGACGAAGAGCTGGGGCGCTATCGAATGGGATTTACGGCAAGTCAGAGCGGTAACATTGCGCAAATGGCCGGGGAAGACGGGTTCTTCTCGGCGCTCTGGCATATGATTTCTCAAAGTTTTTGGGATTTGTGTTATGAAATTGAAATTACCATTCGCAGTCTGGCTATGCTGGTAACAGGCAAAGTTGGTCTGGATGCGCTGGCAGGGCCTATCGGCATGGTAAGCGTAGTGGGCGAAACCTATGAGGCGGCATCAGCCTATGGGTTTATGACGGTTCTTAGCAGCCTATCCAGCCTTACCGTGCTGCTCAGCGCCAATTTAGGGGTGTTAAACCTGTTTCCCGTGCCGGGGCTGGATGGCAGCCGGCTGATCTTTTTGGCGTTAGAGAAAATCCGGCGTAAACCGCTGAATCCCAAATTAGAAAACGCCATTTATTTAGTGGGCTTTGTTTTATTATTTGGTCTCATGATTGCCGTCGCGTTTAACGATGTGCTGAGGCTGTTTCAATAAAGAGCTTTTATAGTAAGCTTTTGCCAAAGCGAAAGGAGAAAAGCATGATTACCAGAGAGAAGACGCGCAGAGTACAGATTGGCGGCGTTGCCGTGGGCGGCGGCGCGCCCATTGCGATTCAGTCTATGACAAATACCAAAACGGCCGACAGTAAGGCAACGGTGGCACAGATTCGGCGGTTGGAAGAAGCCGGCTGCGAGATTATTCGCTGTACGGTACCCGATCAGGAGAGCGCCGAGGCGCTGGAAGCCATTAAAAAAGAGATTCATATTCCGCTGGTGGCGGATATTCATTTCGATTATCGACTGGCCATTGCGGCTATGGAACACGGCGCCGATAAGATCCGGATTAACCCCGGCAACCTGGGAGGGCGCGAAAGATTAGCTAAAGTTGTCAAAGTAGCGAAGGAGCGGCAGATTCCCATTCGGGTAGGCGTCAATGGCGGTTCGTTAGACAAAGCATTATTAAAACAATACGGCCATACCGCCGAGGCGTTAGCTATGAGCGCGCTGCAAAATGTAGCGTATTTGGAAGAGCTAGATTTTCATGACATTGTTGTCTCCATTAAAGCGTCTGAGGTTTCGCTCTGTGTGAAGGCATATGAAATTTTTGCGCAGTCCTGCGCGTATCCGTTACATATTGGCATTACGGAAGCGGGCACCGTGGCGGATGGATCCATTAAATCCGCCTTAGGACTGGGGATTTTGCTGCATGAAGGGCTGGGCGATACGCTGCGCGTATCGCTGACGGGAGATCCGGTGAAAGAAATTAAGGTAGCGCAGAAAATTCTGCATTTTATGGGCGAGCGGAAATTTGGCATTGAATTTATTTCATGCCCCACCTGCGGCCGTACGAATATAGATCTGATTGATCTGGCGGAGCGGGCCCAGGCGGCGCTTGCCGGCGTGTCCAAGCCCATTAAAGTAGCGATTATGGGCTGTGTGGTTAACGGCCCGGGAGAAGCGCGGGAAGCCGATTTAGGCATTGCCGGCGGAAAGGGCGAGGGCCTTTTATTTAAAAAAGGCGAGGTGCTGCGTAAAGTGCCGGAAGATCAGCTTTTAAATGCGCTGGTAGAAGAGGTTATGCGGTATGAGTGATGAGCGCCGTACGCTGTGGGAAGTGTTTCCCGAGGCGTTCCCCGAAGAGCTAAGGGAGCTGGCGACGACAACCTATGTGGGGCGAGTGGATATTTGCCAGCATAGTCAGCAGATTGACGTTCAGCTGGTAGCAGACGCGCAGCTGGATGCAGAAAAGCAGGCCATGATTGCCGCCTGCCTAGATATTTGGTTGGAAGGGCGCTTGCAGGTGGTTTTGCATCAGGATAAGGCGCCTAAAACACTGGAAAATGTAACGGACGAACAGAAAAAAAACAAGCTGCTCCAGCGGCTGAGACAAAGCCAGCCGGCCTCTGCGTCGGTACTGGCGGCCGCGCAGTTTGAGTTTACAGACGGCCATTTGGCTATTCGGGTAAGGCCGGCGGTGCTTCCCGCGCTTACGCTGCGCAAAACGGGTAAGACGCTGGAGAAGATTTTAAAGGAGCTGGGGCTGCCCTGCAGCGTAGAGTTGATTGGCGACGCCCAGATCGAAGAGCGCCGGCCGGCTTCGCCGGAGCCCATTATTGTTGCGGCGGCCACGGAGCCGCCACTGCCGTGGGAAGAAGAGAGCGGGGCGCAGCCGGCGGATATGCCGATGCAAAACGCAAAGCAGCAAGAAGCAAGGGCGTTTGAAGCGCCGGAGGGCAGCGCGCCATCTCCGGCCGGCGATATGCCGGAGCCAGAACCGGTAAAGAAGAAGAAAAATAAAGTAATGTGCGGTAAGCCGATTGTCGCCAAAGACGAGATTGCCTTATCTAGCTGTGACGAAGAAAAGCGCAGCGTGGTGACCCGGGGCATAATTAGCTCGATTCACTGCAGGGAAATTCAAAACGGCAAAGGCATTTTAGAAATGCGTCTGACCGATTATGTCAGCAGCGTTAACGTGAAAGCGTTTGTCGTTATGAAAACCTATAAAAGCCGTATGGAAGCGGAAATGGTTAAAGGAAAAACAGTGCTGGTTAAGGGGAGCCTGCAAATGGACAGCTATGTACAGGATCTTGTCTTAATGGCAAATCACATTACGCTTTGCGCGGAAGATCTGGCTGTTAACGAAGAAAAGAAAAAAGAACTGGAAGGCATGATTCTAGGACGGCCTTTCCATGGAGAAGCGGTGAGCATTCACTCGGTTTTGCAGCAACAGGAAGGCCGTGGTGAAATGATCATTCGCGGCGATATCATTCAGAAAGACGAGCGCGAAATCCGTGGAGGACGCACCTTGGTGACGCTGGATATTACCGATTATACGGATGCCATTTCGGTAAAAGCCTTTTTAGACAGCGAAGAAGCGCAGGCTAAAGCCGACATGATGAAAAAAGGCAAGCAGATCCGCGTTAAAGGCCGCGTGGAATTTGACGATCGTTTTTCTCATGAATTTCAAATGATGGCAACGGCCATGATGCCTAGTAAGGAATCGCTAAAGCCCGAACGGCAAGATACCTGCGAGGAGAAGCGGGTGGAGCTGCATGCGCATACCAAAATCAGCGAAATGGACGCCGTTGTCTCGCCGACCGACCTGGTTATGCAGGCGCATCGGTGGGGGCATCCGGCGGTAACCATTACGGACCATGGCGTGGTGCAGGGCTTTCCGGAAGCCATGGACGCCGCCAAAAAATGCGGCATTAAAGTGATTTATGGCGTAGAAGCTTATCTGGTTGACGACCTGAAAACAGCGGTGTCGCGTGATCATGGGCAGAGCTTTTCCGATCGGTTTGTCGTATTCGATATAGAGACCACCGGCTTTAATAAAAAAGAAGACCAGATTCTGGAGCTGGGCGCGGTCATGATCGAAAATGGCGAGGTGATTGACCGCTTTAGCCAGTTTATTGATCCGCTGCGACCGATTCCGCCGCGAATCACGGAGCTGACCTCGATTACCGATGACGATGTACGCGGACAAGATACGATCGATCGCGTGCTTCCGGCGTTTAAAGCGTGGGCAGGAGACAGCGTGCTGGTAGCGCATAATGCCTCCTTTGATACGGGATTTATTGAAAATAAGAACGCAGAGCTGGGGCTAGAGCCGATCGACAATACCATAGTGGACACGCTGGAGCTGGCCCGGGGATTATTTGAGCTGCGGCGTTACACGCTCGATTCCATTGCCAAGCATCTGGGCGTTTCTCTGGAAAATCACCACCGGGCGGTGGACGACGCGGAGGCAACGGCGCATATTTTTATTCGGTGTTTAGAGATGCTGCGAGAGCAGCAGATCGAAAACCTGGCCGACGTTAATGCGTATATTCATTCGAATATCGATGTCAAACGATTGCGCTCACACCATGCCGTGATTTTGGTAAAAAATAAAACGGGGCTGCGCAATCTGTACGAGCTGGTGTCGAAAGCCCATTTGGAATATTTTTATCGGCAGCCGCGTATTCCCAAAAGCGAATATTTAAAGCTGAAAGAAGGGCTCATGATCGGTACGGCATGCGAATCGGGAGAGCTGTATCGGGCGGTTCTGGAAAACGACGGCATGGAGACGTTGGAGAGGCTTATCAACTTTTACGATTATTTGGAAATTCAGCCGGTCGGAAATAACGAATTTTTGATTCGGGATCCCGATCAGGCCAATGTCACCAGCGTTGAGGATCTGCAGGAAATTAACCGCCGCATCGTGCAGCTGGGGCTGGAATACCATAAGCCGGTTGTCGCAACATGCGACGTCCATTTTAAAGAGCCGGAAGACGCAATTTTCCGCAAAATTCTAATGGCTTCAAAGGGATATAAAGACGCGGACGATCAGCCGCCGCTGTACTTTAGAACAACCAACGAGATGTTAGAAGAGTTTGCGTATCTGGGGCCGGAGCTCTGTCACCAGGTGGTCATTGATAATCCGTTACGAATTAGCGAAATGGTAGAATCCATTTTGCCGATTCCCGACGGGCAGTTTTCTCCGGTGATTGACGGAGCGGAGGACGAGCTAAAGAACGCGGTATACACCAAAGCAAAATCCATGTATGGGGATCCGCTACCGGATATTGTTTCGGCGCGTTTGGAGCATGAGCTAAAATGTATAATTAAAAACGGTTTCGCAACGCTTTACGTACTGGCTCGCCGGCTGGTTACGCATTCGGTAGCCGACGGGTATTATGTAGGCTCGCGAGGCTCGGTCGGCTCTTCGCTGGTAGCGACTATGGCCGATATCACGGAGATCAATCCGCTGCCGGCGCACTATTATTGTAAAAACTGCCAGTATAGCGATTTTGATTCTCCCGAGGTTAAGGCCAAAGCCGGCATGTCCGGATTCGACCTGCCGGACAAGGTGTGTCCGCGCTGCGGCAGTCCGCTTACCAAAGACGGGCAGGAAATTCCGTTTGAGGTGTTCTTAGGGTTTGACGGCGATAAAGAGCCCGATATTGACCTGAACTTTTCTGGCGAGTACCAGCCGCGGGCGCATGCCTATGTAGAAGAAATGTTTGGTAAGGGCCATGTATTTAGGGCCGGTACCATGGGCGGTCTGGCAGAAAAAACCGCCTATGGCATGGTTCGTAAGTATTTGGAAGAGCACGGGCAAACCATGAGCAATGCGCAGATTAACTACTTGATCTCCGGCTGTGTTGGCGTAAAACGTACTACAGGACAGCATCCGGGCGGTCAGATCATTGTCCCCATGGGGTACGAGGTGTATGACTTCTGTCCGGTGCAGCATCCGGCCAATGATATGAGTACCTCCATTGTGACGACCCATTTTGATTATAATCAGCTGCATGGCCGGCTTTTAAAGCTGGATATTCTGGGTCACGATGACCCGACCATGGTGCGCATGCTGGAGGATTTGACGCAGACGAAGGCAACAGAGGTTCCGCTGGACGACGCCAAAGTGATGTCGCTGTTTTTAGGCACCGAGGCGCTGGGCGTGACGCCAGAGCAAATCGGTAGTCCGGTGGGCACATACGGCATTTCTGAGTTTGGTACCCGGTTTGTTCGGCAAATGCTGGTGGACACCAAACCGCAAAACTTCTCGGATTTAGTTCGTATTTCTGGTTTGTCACACGGAACTGACGTGTGGGCGAATAATGCGCAGAATATTGTGGAGCAGGGCATAGCGCCCATTTCCGAGTGTATCTGTACCCGTGAGGATATTATGATTGATCTGATTCATTTGGGTATGGATAAGTTAGAAGCCTTTAAAATTATGGAGATTGTGCGTAAGGGTAAGAAAAGCGGCGGCCTTTCGCAGCAGCATATCGACGATATGATAGCTCACGGCATTGAGCCCTGGTATTTGGAGTCCTGTAAAAAGATCCAGTATCTGTTCCCCAAAGGACACGCGGCTGCGTATGTTACCATGTCGCTTCGCATAGCGTATTATAAGGTGTACTATAAAGAAGCGTATTACGCCGCCTTCTACACGATTCGCGCCGACGGCTTTGACTACGAAACCATGGCGCAGGGCGAAGAAAAGGCCCGCGAGGCACTGGCGGCGGTTGACGCCAAATCGAAAGACGAGCAGACGGCCAAAGATAAAGAAACCCGTACGCTGCTTGAGCTGGTGATTGAGTCTTACTGCCGCGGCATCGAGTTTCTGCCCATGGATCTGTATGAATCGGATCACCATAAATTCCGCATTATCGACGGCAAGCTATTGCCGCCGTTTGACACGCTGGGAGGCATGGGCGCAGCGGCGGCCGAGTCCATTGTTCAGGCCCGGGAAGAAGGAGAGTTTTTAACCATTGAAGACTTTATCAACCGCACCAGGGTGAGCCGCACCATGGTGGAAACCATGAAAGGGCTGGGCATTATGGGGAATTTGCCCGAGTCGGATCAAATGAGTCTGTTCTAAAACGCGTAAACGCGAAAAGAAATTCTCAAAATCCCCTGAATTTCAGGATTTTTGCGAGATTTACAGCAAAAATGGCTTGAACTTTAGGTATGATCGTGCTATAATCGTGAAGAATATGGTAATGAGAGGAGTGAGCGAATAGCTCACTCTTCTGTATTATATAGACTGTCACTGACGCTCTTTGGGCAGCTGCCCAGCACGGGAGCGATCTATGAGCTTACACCGTAAAGTGAAATAAGACGGGAGGGAAAGGTGAAAAAGCAAGAACTCATTGCGTATGTAGAATCCATTGCGCAGCCACTCGCAGAGCAGATGCAGTATGAGCTGGTCGACGTGGACTATGAAAAAGAAGGGCAAAATTGGTATCTCAAAGTTTTCGCCGATAAAGAAGGCGGGTTTTCTATCAATGACTGCGTAGCGCTGAGCCGGGCGCTGGAAGCGGAGCTTGAAAAGCAAGATCCTATTGAAAACGCGTACATTCTAGAGGTAAGCTCTCCGGGGCTTGACCGACCGCTTAAAAAAGACAAAGACTTTGCCCGCAGCATCGGTAAAATTGTCGATATTAAGCTTTATAAGCCTTTGGAAGCGGACGATCTGCCTGAAGGTCATCCGGCCATAGGCCAGAAAAGCCTTCAGCTGCAGCTTTTGGGGTATGTCCCAGAAACAGGCATGGTGGAGCTGGGCACGGAAGAAGGAGAACGGCTGACAGTATCGAAAAAAGACATGGCAAGCATTCGACTGGCAGTGATTTTTTAACGAAATCGTGGGGAGGATTAAGAAAAATGAACGAACTCATTCAGGCGTTGGAGCAGCTTCAGGCCGAAAAGGGCATCGATAAAGAAGTCATTTTCGAAGCGATTGAAGCGTCCCTGGTAACGGCCTGTAAGAAAAATTTTGGTACGTCACAAAATATTACCGTGAATATGGATCGCAAGCAGGGCACAGTTAAAGTGCTCGCATGGAAAAACGTAGTAGAAGAAGTCGCGGACGCGGCGCTCGAAATTTCTCTGGAAGACGCCGTCAAAATCAATGCTAATTATAAAGTGGGCGACGTATGTGAAATAGAGGTAACACCTAAAAATTTTGGCCGCATTGCGGCGCAAAATGCGAAGCAGGTTGTTGTGCAGAAGCTGCGGGAAGCGGAGCGCGGCATTGTATACGACGAGTACAAAGGCAAAGAGCGCGATATGGTGTCCGGTCTGATTCAGCGCATCGAAAAAGGCAATGTATATCTGAATTTGGGGCGCATTGAGGCACTGCTGGCTCCCAAGGAGCAGATTCCGGGCGAAATTTACGCTATGAATCAGCGCATGAAAGCGTACGTGCTGGAAGTGAAAAACGGCCAGAAGGGGCCGCTGGTACTGGCTTCAAGAACGCATCCGGAATTTATTAAGCGTTTGTTTGAGCAAGAGGTGCCGGAAATTCATGACGGCATTGTTATGATTAAGAGTATTTCTCGCGAGGCGGGGTCTCGCACGAAGATTGCCGTTTACAGTAAGGATCCCATGGTAGATCCCTTGGGAGCCTGCGTAGGCCCCAGCGGTGTGCGTGTGAATACGATTGTAAAAGAACTTTCGGGAGAAAAGATTGATATTGTGGTCTGGAGCGACGAGCCGGCAAAATTTATTGCCGCCGCGCTGAGCCCGGCGGAGGTAGAGCACGTGGAAGTAGACACCGAAGGCTTTACGGCTACCGTTGTGGTACCGGATCATCAGCTTTCTTTGGCCATCGGCAAAGAGGGGCAAAATGCTCGTTTGGCCGCTCGGCTGACCGGATATAAAATTGATATTAAGAGCGAGTCGCAGGCCGCGCAAGAGGAAGAAGAAGAGGATTACGAGTACGAATACGAATTTGAATTCGTGGAAGAGGACGAGAATGAAGAGCTGCAGCTGGAAGGAAGCGACGAGAGCGCCGCGGAGGAAGAGCGCAGCGTAGCGGAGTCAGAAGCGGGAGAGGAAGTTTAACGTAGCAAACGATGAAAACAAGAAAGATTCCTATGCGAAAATGTATGGGGTGTCAGGAAATAAAAGAAAAGCGAGAACTGATCCGCGTTGTCAGGAGCGGAGAAGGGGAAATCAGTATGGACAAAACAGGCAAAAAGGCCGGTAGAGGCGCGTATATCTGCCCTAAGGAAGCATGCCTAGAAAAGGCGATCAAAACGAAAGCGCTGGAGAGATCGTTAGGGGTGTCCATTGACGACGAGTTATATGAAGCGCTAAGAAATGAGCTAAGCCATGAGTCATCCGAATCGATCTAAAGCGTTGTTTACGCTGGGACTTTGCCGGAAGGCCGGCGTGAGCCGAAGCGGTGCCGAGCTTTGTGAAAAAGCGATTCGCAGTCAAACGGCGTATTTGGTACTCCTATCGGCCGATGCGTCCCGATGGACATATAAAAGAATGCATGACAAGTGCACATATTACTGCGTTCCCATTATCGATACGCCCTTTTCGAAAGCGGAACTGGGAGCCGCCATGGGGCAAGGCGACCGGTCCTGTGTAGCAATTTGTGAAGAAGGCCTGGCTGATAATCTGAAAAAAATTTTGCATCAGTGTAAAGATGAGGTGGAAAAATAGTGGCAAAAATAAGAGTGCAACAATTAGCAAAAGATCTGAACGTTCCCGTACAGGACATTATGAAAAAGCTGGAAAGCATCGGTATTTTCGTGCCCAATCCCATGAGCACGCTGGAGCCGGCGGAAGTGGTTAAGATTAAGTCTTTGATTACGGGCAAAAAGATCACTATGGTAAAAAAGAAAGTGGCTAAGAATAAACCGGCGCAAAACGCGGCAGCGGCCGGCGCAGAGAAAAAGTCTGCCGAAGCGGCGGTAGCCCAGCCGGCGCCTGGGCCGGCCGAGGCGCCGGCGGCGAAAAGCGGCGCCGAGCAGGCTAAAAAAGCGGAAGAAAGAGCTCTGGCAAAGCCTGTGGAAAAAGCAGAGGCGAAACCGGCGGCGGAGAATAACGCCAAAGCAGAAGCAGCCGCCAAGCCGGAAAAAGCCGCAGCTGAAAAACCGGCACCGGCAAAACCGGCAGCCAAAGACGAGGCAGCGAAAGCACCGGTAAAAGAGGCGGCCGGAAAGACGGAGGGCGCTAAAAAGCAGCCGGCTCAGCCAGCGGCGCAGCGCAGCGCCGGAGCCAAGGAACAGCCACGGCGACAGGCGCAGAGCGGCCAGCGGCGTGACGGGCAAAGGCCCGAACGGACTCGCGCGGAAGGTGACGCTGCCAAAGGCGACCGGCGGCAAGGCGGCGCAGGCCGAGCGGATGGCCGCGGATATGGCCGGGCGGAAGGCCGCACGAATGGAAGAACGGACGCCCGCTCGAATGCGCGTACCAATGGTAAGCCGGCAGAAGGAAGAGGCGAACAGCGCCGAGGCGATGGCGCGCAGCGCCGCCAGGGACAGGGTGGCTCCGGGCAGCGCAGCGAAGGGCGCCGCTTTAATGGAAATGACAGAGATCATCGGCGCTCCGATAATCGCAGAATGGGCGCGGATTTTCTGGATACGGGGCTGGCTATGCCAGAAAGAACGAAACCCGATGAAAAACCGATTAAGAAAAGCGAACGCATTCGCCGGGAAAAACAGAAAAACAGCAGCAGTGAAGAATATAAAAACAAGAAAAACCGGCTGATTCAGGAAGCCAATTATATGGATGACGACCGGTTAGCACGTCATAAAAAGAAAACGCCCAAGAAGCCGGCAGAGCGTCAGCAGGTGCAGGAAGAAGAGATTTCCATTGTTGCACTGCCCGATACGCTTACGGTAAAAGAATTTGCCGAAATGCTGCATAAGCCCATTAACCAGATTATTAAAGCGCTGATGGGCAAGGGCATTATGGCTGGTCTGAATCAAATGATCGAATTTGACCAGGCCGAGGAAATTGCGCTGGATCTGGGTATTTTAGTAGAGCATCAGGTGGAAGAAGACATTTTTGCCGCCTATGCCAACCATGAAGAAGACGCCGAGGATCAGCTGCAGCCCAGACCTCCGGTTGTCGTTGTTATGGGTCACGTTGACCATGGTAAAACGTCGCTCTTAGACGCGATCCGTCATACGAAAGTGACCGAAGGAGAGGCCGGCGGTATTACGCAGCATATTGGTGCTTCGGTGGTCGAGATTGACGGACGGCAGATTACCTTCCTCGATACGCCTGGCCATGAAGCGTTTACGGCTATGCGTATGCGCGGTGCGCAGGTAACGGATATTGCCATTTTGGTAGTCGCGGCCGATGACGGCGTTATGCCGCAAACCATTGAGGCTATTAACCACGCGAAGGCAGCGGGCGTGCAAATTATTGTTGCGATCAATAAAATGGATAAACAGGGCGCCAATCCCGACCGTGTTAAACAAGAGCTTAGTGAGCAGGGCCTGATTCCCGAGGACTGGGGCGGCACAACGATTTGCGTACCGGTATCGGCTAAAAAACAGGAAGGTATTGATAACCTTCTGGAAATGGTACTGCTAGTTGCCGATATGGCCGAGCTGAAAGCCAATCCCCATTGCCTGGCCTCCGGTACGGTCATTGAATCGCAGCTGGATAAAGGGCGCGGATCGGTAGCTACCGTTTTGATTCAGCGCGGCACTTTGCACGTGGGCGACACCATTGTAGCCGGCAGCGCGTATGGACGCGTTAAGGCCATGGTTGACGACAAAGGCCGGCGCGTGAAGGAAGCCGGACCGTCTAAACCGGTTGAGATTATTGGTCTTAATGAAGTGCCGGCAGCCGGTGAGGTGTTCTACATGACCGAAACCGAGCGGGAAGCGCGTCTGCTAGCTGAAAAAGTGAGCGCGCGTGAGAGAACCAAGCTGCTGGAAGGCAATAAAAAAGTCAATCTGAACGATTTGTTTGGAGACATTCAATCGGGCAATGTCAAGGAGCTGAACATTGTTGTCAAGGCCGATGTACAGGGCTCGGTAGAAGCAGTTAAACAAAGCTTGGAAAAGCTTTCCAACGAAGAAGTAACGGTCAAAGTGATTCATGGGGCGGTGGGTGCCGTAAACGAGTCCGATGTCATGCTGGCGTCTGCGTCCAATTCGATTATTATTGGCTTTAACGTGCGTCCCGATGCCGCGGCCAAGTCTGTGGCGGAAGAGCAAAAAGTAGATATCCGGCTGTACCGCGTCATTTATAACGCGATCGAAGATATCGAGGCGGCCATGAAGGGTATGCTGGATCCCGAATTTGAAGAAAAAGTCATTGGCCATGCCGATGTGCGGCAAGTCTTCAAGGCTTCTGGCGTAGGCACCATTGCCGGGTCTTATGTGACCGACGGTAAAATTAGCCGCGGCGCCTCGGCTCGTTTGGTCCGCGACGGCATTGTCATTCATGAAGGCGAGCTGAGCTCTCTGCGCCGCTTCAAAGACGATGTACGAGAAGTCAATACAGGGTACGAATGCGGTATCATGTTTGAAAAATATAACGACATTAAAGAAGGCGATGTCATTGAAGCCTTCATTATGGAAGAGATTAAGCGAGAGTAAGGAGTAGGAAAGTGCATAAGGGAAATCAAAAAAGCCGGGGCATGCGCATTAATGAGGCGGTCAAAGAAGAAATGGCCATGATTTTGCGCGATCTTAAAGATCCTCGCATCGACCTGATGACTTCTGTGGTTAAGGTCGATACTTCCCGCGATTTAAAGTACTGCAAAATTTATGTCAGCGTGTTAGGCGACGACGAAAAAAAAGCAGACGTTATGCAGGCGCTCCAGGCCGCTGCCAGCTTTATTCGCCGGCAGCTGGCGCAGCGCCTCAATCTGCGCAATACGCCGGAGCTTACCTTTTTGCTGGACGATTCTATTGAATACAGTATCTATATGGGTGAGAAGTTTAAAGAGATTCATGCGGCCGATCAAAAGCGCGCTCAAACGGCTTCTGAAAACGAGCCGGAAGGCGAAGAGGCCCCGGTGGAGGACGAGACGTGAGCAGAGAAGAATTTGCGCATCAGCTCAACCGGTTTTTGCATCGCTATGATCGATTTTTAATCAGCGGCCATATCCGGCCCGATGGCGACAGCGTGGGCGTATGCACCGCGCTGGCGCTGTGCATTCAGCAAATGAATAAAGAGGCCATGCTAGTGTTCGACGGTGATGCCAGCCGGTATACGCAGATACTCAAGCCGGTTCCGGCGCTGCCGGAAGAAGCTAGCGTGAGCGAGGCAGGACGCTATTTTAAAAGCGGAGATACCTTTGCCTTTATTATGCTGGACTGCTCTGAGCCGGAGCGGACCGGACGCGCGGCCGATGCCATTATGGTGGCCGAGGCCAGTTTGACAATTGACCACCACGTGACCAGTAAGGAAGCGGCCGATTTTAATTATGTGGAGTCGGATACGGGGTCTACCTGCGAGGTTTTGTATGCGCTGCTACGTCTGATGCAGGTGCCGATTACGCTGCCGATCGCTACGGCGCTGTTTATGGGAGCGGCGTTTGATACCGGCGGATTTAGGCATAGCAATACCACAGCCGACACGTACCGCATGGCGGCCGACTTAAAAGAAAAAGGCGTAGACAGCACATTTTTGCTGAATTACCTCTTTCATACTCGTAAATTTATGGAAGCGCGGGCGCTGAGTCAGTCGCTGAAAAATGCCAAGCTGTATGAGGGCGGAATTTTAATTTCCTGCATGCAGCAGCGCGACTTTTTTATGTTAGGCATGCATGCGAAAGAGGCCGATGGCGTGGTAGGAAACCTGATTGAAATTGAGGAGGCCGAGGTGGCCTGCTATCTGCGTGAAATTGAAGACGGCGTGATTCGAGTGAATATGCGCTCGAAATCGAAGGTCGATGTGGCTAGAATCGCGGCCCAGTTTGGCGGCGGCGGTCACGTGCGCGCGGCCGGTTGCACCAGCGAGCTGCCCATGCTGCTGCTAAAACAGCAACTGATTGCCGCGATTCGCGCGCAGCTAGATAGCGCAGACGATAAGAAGGAGAGGTAACGCCATGCAGGTAAACGGTGTGATCAATGTCTATAAGGAGCAAGGATTTACCTCTCATGATGTGATCGCGGTGTTACGTGGCGTGTTGCAGGTGAAAAAAATTGGCCATACGGGTACGCTGGATCCGGATGCGACCGGGGTGTTGCCGGTTTGCGTAGGAAAAGCGACCAAGGTGGCCGATCTGATTATGGGCAGTGACAAAGAATATGTTGCCAGTCTGGCTTTCGGCAGCGAAACAGATACACAGGATGCTTCCGGAAAAGTGCTGCGCCGCTTTGACTACCAATATCAGGCGGAGGCGGTGCAGGCCGCGGTAGCGTCGTTTGTGGGCACGTATGAGCAGATGCCGCCGATGTACTCGGCTCTTAAAGTGGGCGGCATGAAGCTGTATGAGCTGGCGAGAGAAGGGCTGGAGGTTGAGCGGAAAACGCGTCCGGTTCGGATTGAGCGGATT